>OMOG01000064.1 GCA_900290305.1 Candidatus Sulfopaludibacter sp. SbA4 | reverse complement strand
GTCGAGATCCACTTGCGCAGATCGCCCGCATCGTGCCACCCGCCGGTCACGTCGACGTGTTTGCCGTCGTCGCGGCGGCGCGCGTCGTCCAGGTGACAGGCCGGATGCACTCCCGGAACCTCCACGCCGCAGCGTTGATAGCGGTAGTACCCAGCGGCCTTGGGCAAGGTTCGCCGCCACACGTCGGGCCGGATGAAGAACGGCACTGAGACTTCGTCCGCTACCGTAACCTGGTACATGGCCTGGCGCTCAATGTCGCTGAAGTCTCCCACCAGGCACTGGATCACGCCGGAGGCGTAACGGCGGAGCGGACGCGTTTCGCGAAAAGGTCTTGGCGGCCCGCCGATATCGCGGATGGTGAAGTTGGCCGGCCCGTCCTCGCCGGCATACCGCACGATCACCACCTTCTTCATCACCACCTTCTTCGACTGGGGCAGGAATCCAAGATGGTTGAGGGCGATGGCCGGCGTGGGGTCCGGAGTCATGCCTTCCACGCGTTCCTCGCGCGCCGGCCCCTGCTGGGCGGCCAGCCGGACCACGGGCGCTGCCAGCCCGAGTCCGAGAAAACTGCGGCGGTTCATACGGCCACGTTTCTCCAAATAAGATCTGAAAGTGCCTGTATTGTAACACCGGGTTTAGAGGAATGCGGCCGCGCGGGCCGGCGCTGGCAGGCGGAATCCGGAACGGACCCCCGCTTTTCGGGTCCTTGGGACGCAAACCGGGGCGCCTGCACCACAGGGGTGCATGCTGGCCGAGTGACTCCATCTCGGCGCGGCGAAGCGCTGGCCACGGTTTCGGTGCTAGCCAGAATACGCAAGGGTACCGGGGTGGACGGCGGTGATGTGTGGGTAACGCTTAAAATCGTCCGTGTTGAGCGTGAGCAGATGAGTCACCGCATGAATCTTCATAGCGGCGGCCAACCGTGTGTCATGCACCTGAACGCCGGAGACGGCATGGGCGACAACCAGACGCCGCCATTCGTGGTAGATGGCTTCGCTATCCGGCAGTAGTACCATGCCCTTTTCTATCGCGCGGACTTCCCGGTCCGCGTCTGCCGGCGTCAAGCCGAAACCGTTCCGGTCCGCTGGCCGCGTGGCTACGTTCCAGAACTCGGCAATGTTCTGATGCGTGTAGTACAGAACTGTGCCGGCTTCGGCCAGCCTCGCAAGAGCCACATCCACAATGGCATGGTCCGGGTCATCGCGCCGGGTGATTCTGAGCAGGATGTTGGTGTCGATCAAGTGAGCCGGCACTATGCATGATCCTGATAGATCATTTCGCGGGAGAAGGTTTCGCCGGGCCTGGGCGGAATCCGGTCGGAGAGGGAAGAGAGTTCATCGAGCCAGGCCCGAATTTCTTCTCGTGTGCGCATCCGGGGCACGGATGGTTCCGCCTCGCGCTCCAAGCTTTCGGCCAGCGCGGCTTCCAGAATCTCCGCCGGCGATAGTTCCGGGTGACGATCACGCACCGCACGAAGGAGTTCTACGGCGTGAGGACTGAGGGTCACGTTCATTGGCTCATGTTCCATGTTTGTCACCCTCTCTTCACCGTATCGTGGACGCGGCGTCAGGTCAAGGCAGATGGCTTCGCATGGACGGTCTGCGTCACAAGTCCAGCAGGAGCAGAGACCCTGCGGCGAACAAATTGCGCGCGACGTGCCCGCCAGGGTTCGGCGTGGCGGCCTTGAGCCATCGGGCCCCCTTTCTGATAGATTTTATCGGACATAAGCAAAGGAGAATAGACCTCCCGCCGTCCAGCCCCGGCCCTGCTCGGGCCTATTGCTCATTACAGTTAAAATCCTGGCGGCCGCAGCGGCCGGAAGGCCATATTTACAGCCGTTCGGCGCGAAGGGGGCGGCGAACACTGCCCGGTACAGTTATTTTGGGCAGCAAATCCGCGCCTGGCAAATGACGGGCTGACGGTGGATAATGCTTCTGGGGAGCAACCGATGACAGTTTTAGCGCGTGCGCATTTGAGCATGGTGGTGATCGTAACGATTAGCTTCGTGATCCCATCGCAAGTCCGCGGCCAGGCCCAAACCCAACCCAACACGCCAATCGCGTTCGAGACAGCATCGGTAAGAACGAGTGAACCGATGGCCTGGCCGCGTCTCAAGATGGGCCCGCTCCCGGGCGGCCAGAGCTATGAGGCAAAGAACGCGCCTGTGCGGCTCATGATCGAGAGGGTATACCACATCATTGACAATCAGATCTCAGGAGGGCCGGGCTGGATGAACACCGAGCGTTATGATATCGAAGCCAAGGCGGAGCGGCCCAGCAGTCTGGATCAACTACATGAGATGTTTCAGGATTTGTTGGCCGAGCGATTTAAGCTCCAATTTCATCGTGAGACGAGACAGCTCCCGGTGTACGCGCTCACCGTCGATAAGAATGGGCCTAAGCCCAGGCTCAAAGTTAACGATAGCGCGGACGAATTCAGCGGCCGTATCGGACCTAATATCGTCGGCCCTCTCTCAAGGCTTCCGGGAATGACGTGCGTGGGGATCCCCATGTCGGCATTATCCTGGACCCTAGCGATGACCGTCGGCCGCCCAGTCCTGGATGAGACAGGGCTCAAGGGGTACTATGATTTCAAGTTGGAATGGACCTCGGCGTCGGAGCAAGCCAGCGTTGTTGTCAAGGATGGAGACGTCGCCCCGCCTTCAGTTGAAGGTCCGACAATCTTCCGAGCGCTACCGGAGCAGCTCGGGCTGAAGCTAGACGCGCGAAAAGGTCCGGTCGAGGTCTTCGTTATCGATCATGTAGAGAGGCCGACTGCGAACTGAAGACGGACGATAGAACTGCTCACTATAGCCAAAGTGGGCAGAAGTTTTGCACAGTTCCGAACCCCGCATTCTAGCGAGATCCGCTATTTTCGGGCCTTCCGCGCGATCGCCGCAACAGGGAGTGCTCTCTTTGTCGGCTACAAAGTTCACCGTAAGGGACAGTCCGAAATCATCCCACAATCGCCGTCAGAGGGCCGTCTTATCGGTCTTCCACGCGTTCTCGATCAGCCTCTCCATCGCACAGTTATTGAGCAGTAGCGAGAGTGCCGAACGGAAGCTTTCCCCTATTCTGAATCGGGCCACCATAGGCGGCACTGCCCCCCATCTGGCAGCCGCAACAGCCTCCGATAATCCGGCAATATGTTGACTCCTGACGGGTGTCCAAGCCGCCTCTGTTCCCCAACTCGGCCGCATCACGCCCTACGCGCTGGAGTCCATACAGTTGAAGTCTATACAAAGGGCCGCGAAGTTTCTTAGAGGTTATATCCAAACTGGAGCCTGAGACCGGGTCGCGCACTGCCGAGTTCATTTTGGCAACGGGCCTGTTTTATCGCCATGCCCCAAATTTTGGGGCTCACCCCACCTTATACTTCTGGATATCCGCTGCCGGAACCTCGCTGCTCATTCCCGGTTCCTCGGGAGCGGCCACTTCCCCATCCACCATCTTGCGCGCCCCGCTGGTCTCCATGTAGATCGCGTTGGGCATGGCCAGCAGCATATTGAGATTGGTGGCGCCGCCTCCATGGCTAGCCAGCTCCAGGCCGTAGCCGTCCGCGATGGCCGCAATCTCCATCCACTCCGTGACCCCGCCGGCGCGGCGATTGTCCGGCTGCACCACGTCCGCCCCGTGTCTCGCGATCAGGTCGGCGAACGCATATTTCGTGTTGAGGTTCTCGCCCGTGGCGATGCGCATGTCGAGCGCCTGCGCCAGCTCGGCGTAGCCTTCCATTTCCTGCGGCGGCAACGGCTCCTCGTACCAGAAGCAGCCCATCTCCTGATAGACGCGGCCGCGCCGCAGCGCCTCATTGCGATTGAAGACCTGGTTGGCATCCACCATCAGCCGCCGGTTCTTCCCCACGATATCGAGCGCCGCCCGAATGCGCCGCACGTCATCTTCCTGCGAAGCTCGCCCCACCTTGATCTTCACCGCGTGGTAGCCTTGCTCGACCGCGGTCGAGACCGCCCGCTTGAATCGCGAGAGGTCGCCGTCGTTGTCGTAATACCAGCCGCTCATCGAGTACACCGGCATGCGCTCGCGGAACGCGCCCAGCATCTTATATACCGGCAGGCCGGCCTGTTTCCCGAGGATGTCCCAGATCGCGATATCCACGGCCGCGATGGCAAACTGGGCCACGCCGCCCACGCCCTGATATTCGAGCGCCTTCCACAAATCGGCGCGGATGCGGCGCGGAAACGCCGGGTCTTTCCCCAGCAACACGGGCTTGACTTCCTGTTCCAGGATGGTCTGCACCACCTGCGGCCCGCCGGCAATCATGCCGAAGGAGCTGTGCGCCCATCCGGTGATGCCCGCGTCGGTCCGCAAACGGAGCACGACCGAGCCGTTCTCCACGCCCAACTCATGGATGGCGTCGTAGTAGGGCGAGCCGGGAGGGTTCTTCAGCCGATCCGTCTCGATGGCCGCAATTTTGAGCTGTTTTTGCTGGGCCGCCGCCGCGGAAAGAGCGCGTCCCGCCAGAGGCAGCGCCGCCGCCGATTGGAGCAGTTGTCGTCTGTTCATGATGCCTTCCGACCCGCACCATATCACGTTTCTGCCGCGGATGGAGATCCGCTGCGATACACTTGTCAGGACATGCCCCTTTCCGTGGGTGTGAGACTCGGGCCTTACGAGATCGTGGCCGCCATCGGAGCCGGCGGCATGGGCGAAGTGTATCGCGCCCGCGACACGCGGCTGGATCGCATGGTCGCGATCAAGGTGCTTCCGGCACACCTCTCGTCCGCACCGGACCTGAAGCGGCGGTTCGAGCGCGAGGCCAGGACCATTTCCGCGCTCAATCACCCCCACATTTGCACGCTCCACGATATCGGCTCGCAGGACGGCGTGGATTTCCTGGTGATGGAGTACCTGGAAGGCGAAACCCTCGCGGACCGGCTGCGGCGAGGCCGCTTGCCGATGGACCAGCTCGCGAAGATCGGCTGCGAAATCTCAAGCGCTCTCGATGCCGCGCACAGCGCTGGCATCGTCCATCGCGACCTCAAGCCGGGCAACGTCATGCTGGTGAAGTCCGGGGCGAAGCTGATGGATTTCGGACTCGCTAAACTCGCGGTGAGGGGCGCCGCGGAAAATGCATCGGCGCCGCTGCTCTCCGCGGCTGTGACCGTGACCCGCCCGGGACCGCAAGCCTCTCCCCTGACCATGGCCGGCTCCCTGTTGGGCACCGTTCAGTACATGTCGCCGGAGCAGGTGGAGGGCCGTGAAGCCGACGCCCGCAGCGACATCTTCGCTCTGGGCGCCGTGTTGTATGAGATGGCCACCGGCCGGCGCGCCTTTGAAGGCAAATCCCAGCTCAGCGTGGCCAGCGCCATCCTGGAAAAGGAGCCCGAGCCGCTGAGCTCCGTCGAGCCGTCGGCGCCGCCCGCTCTGGAGGACATCGTCCGCATCTGCCTGGCGAAAGATCCCGATGAGCGTTACGCCAGCGCGCACGATATCCAGCTTCAGCTTCGGCGAGCCGTGAGGGTTATGCCGGTGCTGAGCCAGGACCGCGGGAAATCGCGGTGGTTGATCTGGGCGGTTGCGGTTCTGCTGCTGGCGGCGGTGGCGCTACTCGCCACCAGCCTTTTGCGACGCCAGGAAAGAACGCTGGTTTCCGCGGAGATTCTGGCGCCGCCGGCAACCACGCTTGACCTGACGGGGGAACAGGCGGCGCCACCCGTTCTTTCACCCGATGGGCGCTTGCTGGTGGTGGGTGCAGCCGGACGTTTGTGGCTGCGCCAGACCGGTGCCGGAACGTACAGCGCGCTGGAGGGCACCAGCGGCGCCGCCTTTCCGTTCTGGTCGCCCGACAGCCTTTCCATCGGCTTCTTCGCCAATGCCAAATTGCAGACGATGGACGTCCGCGGCGGCGCGCCGGTAACCGTGTGCGCCGCGCAAAGCGCGCGGGGCGGCGCATGGGGCCGCGACAACGTGATCGTGTTTGCGCCATCCATTCAGACCCCGCTTTCGAAGGTCCCCGCGGCCGGCGGCACACCGGTAGCGGTCACCTCTTTGAACACCCGGGAACACAGCACGCATCGCTGGCCGTTCTTCCTGCCGGACGGTCAGCACTTCATTTATCTCGCGGCCAACCACAACGACAACAAGGGCGCGGCCAACGGCATCTACCTCGGGTCGGTGGACGGCAAAGAGAACCGCCGCCTCATGCACGCGACTAGCAACGCAATCTACAGCTCGGGTTACCTTCTGTTCGTCCAGGACGGCGAACTGCTGGAACAGCGCTTTGACGCACGCGCGCTGAAACTCGCCGGCGAACCGGTGAGACTGCGGCGCAGAATCTTCTTGGACGGGGGTGTTTGGCGCAACGTGTTGTCGGCATCCGACACGGGCCTGTTACTGTATCTCTCCGGGTCCGCGGATCTGGCCGGCCGGATTCGGTGGGTCAGCGAGACTGGCAAACCACTGGCTACGCTCGACGACGTCGGGGCTCAAAACCCACGCCTGTCGCCGGACGGGAAAAAAATCGCCGTGGAAAAGGGCGATCTGCAGTCCGACATCTGGATTTACGATGTGGCCGGCCCGGTGCGGGTCCGGTTTACGGCAACCGGCCGGAACTTTTCGCCCGTATGGTCGCCGGACGGAAAGCAACTGCTTTTCACGAGTATCGGCGGCAGCGCCACGACGTCGCCGACGGCCAACATGATGATCGGTCCGATCAGCGGCGGTGGGAACGTAACGGCGGTTAACCCGTCCGACGTCTATCAAAACCCCACCGACTGGTCGCGCGACGGCAAGTTCATCCTTTTTCAACAGGGCGATACCGGCGTCAGCGAACTATGGGCCACCGAGGTCCGGGCCGGCAGCACTCCGTTTCCGCTCGTCAAGTCGCTGCATCAGTCACACGATGGCCGCTTTTCGCCCGATGGCAAATGGGTCGCCTTTACTTCCCGTGATACGGGGCAGTTCGAGGTGTACGTAACCCCGTTTCCCGGCCCCGGCCCGAGATTGCAGATCTCCACTGGTGGCGGTAGTGGGCCGCGATGGCGGCAGGACGGGCGCGAGATTTATTTCTACAGGACCGGCGGAGTCATGGCTGTCTCCATCAACACCGCGGGCAGCGAGGCGCGCGTCGGCAATCCACGCAAACTGTTCCAGGCCACGATTGGAACCAACACCTTCAATGCTCCCGCGTATGATGTGACGCCGGATGGGAAGAAGTTCGTCATTTACAGCACCGAGGATTTGAAAGCGAATCAATCGCCACTCAATCTTGTGGTCAACTGGGATGCGCCTCTGAAGCAGTGAGACGGGAGTGGCCAAGCCGCCGTTCCAACCCCGCAACCGCATGCCTGGGCGTGGTGTACCGCACCGCCGCCGCCAGCAGCACCAGGACCACGGTAGCCAACACGCTGCCCTCGGGACCCACGGTGCCGCCCGAGAGCCACGCGGGCCCTGCCGGCGCCCCGGTCAGGAAGTGCGTGGACACCACCGGGCCGCCGCTATTAGGCACCCCATAGAAAAACGTCTCGGCCCAGTCCCAGGTGAGATGGCATCCGATCGCCCACCACAGCGTGCCGCTCCACCAGACGCTGAACGCGAACAGCATTCCCGCCAGCACGGCATTCGCGATCCCGATGATTTCCTCGCCGCGGTTGCCGATGTGGCCCGCCCCGAAAAGCAGTGAGNNTATCCGATGCCTTGCGAAAGTGCGAACAATCCGTAGCCGCGCATCAACAGTTCCTCGCCCAGCGCGGTGAACGTGAAGACCGCCATCCAGTAGAGGGCCCACCTCGCGGACGCAACGCCGTGCAGATCCGGCCCGCGCGGATCGAACGCCCGCGTCGCAACCAGCAACCCCATGAGCAGGCTCAACGCCACGAAACCCGCGGCGAGACCCGCCAACAGATTGCGGCCTCGATCGACCGCACCGAGTCCGTAGCTGGTGAACGGCTGGTGATCGAGCCGGGCCATGATCCACGTAGCGGCCAGAACGCCCAGGCTCCAGACTCCAAACGGCGACCGCCGGGCAAAGTATTGCGGGACCATCGCGATCACCGCGCTCAACAGCAGGAAGAGCGTCAAACGCCAGCCGGAGCGCAGCCCGTACGCGCCAATGAAGACCCGCACTACCGGCGGGCGGCTATTTCCCGCTTGCGTGGGATCGGGTTGCATGAAATTACGTTAGCAGCTATGGTGAGGGGATCAAACACGGAGGTCCTATGAGAGCATTCGCCCGCGCCACCCTTTCCGCGCTGGCCCTCGCGGCAATCGCGCAGAGCCAGGTCACCTCGCCCGAGAAGTTCTTCGGGTTCCAACTCGGCAGCGACAAGAAGATGGCCCGCTGGGACAAGATGGTGGAGTATTACCAGCTCCTGGAGAAGGAAAGCGGCGGGCGCCTCAAGGTGGTCAACATGGGGCCCACCACCATGGGGAATCCGTTCCTGATGGTGATCGTCACGTCGCCGGGCAACCTGTCGAAGCTGGAGCGGCTGCGGCAGGTGAACAACCAGATCAGCGACCCGCGCGGGCTCTCCGAAGCGCAGGTGCGCGCCCTGGTGGCCGAAGGCAAAGCCGTAATCTGCCAATCCATGAGCCTGCACGCTACCGAGATCGGTGGCACCCAGATGGCGCCTGAGCTGGCCTACGATCTTCTCGCCCGAAAAGACGAAGAGACCCAGCGCATTCTCGACAACGTGGTCTTCCTCATGGTGCCGTCCTTCAACCCCGATGGCGAGATCATGGTCCACGACTGGTACCAGAAGACCCTGGGCACGGAATACGAGGGCACCAGCCCGCCGTCCTTGTACCACAAGTACGCCGGCCACGACAACAATCGCGACGCCTTCCAGACCAACATGGTGGAGTCGCAGTACATGGCGAAGATCCTGTTCACCGATTGGAAGCCCGAGGCGTATGTCGACCACCACCACATGGGCAGCTACGGTGCGCGCATCTTTCTGCCGCCTTACGCCGAGCCCGTGCGCCCGTTCGCCGATCCGCTGATCTGGCGCGAGCTGAGCTGGTACGGCGCGCACATGGCCTACAAAGAAGAGGAGGCGGGCCTGTCGGGCGTCATCAACGACGCGCAGTACTCCGGGTGGGGCCATTTCGGATTCCATTGGATCACGCCGTTCCACAACATCGCCGGCATGCTCACGGAATCGGCCAGCGCCCGCCTGGCGAGCCCGCTCTACATCCATCCCGACCAATTGCAGGGCGGCGCGCGCAACTTGCCCTCGTACGAAGCGGAGACGATTTTCCCCGACCCCTGGCCGGGCGGCTGGTGGCGCCTGCGCGACGTGGTCGATCGGCAGAAGGTCTCCGCGTGGGCCACGCTCGACCTGGCGGCTCGCAATCGCGAGACCGTGCTGTGGAACGCCTACCTGAAAGGCAAGCGGCAGACCGAGCGCGGCGCGCAGTTCAAGCCCGCGGCCTACGTGATCCCGGTGGCGCAGCATGACAAGCTGACGGCCGTGAAGCTGGTGAACAAGCTGCTGGTGCAGGGCGTCGAGATCCAGCGGGTTTCGAAAACCGTGACCGCGGCGGACGGCATGACGTATCCCGAGGGCTCGTTCGTGGTGTCGATGGCGCAGCCCAAAATGGGGCTCATTCGCTACCTGCTGGGCCGCACGTTCTTCCCCGATAACGACTGGACGCGCAACAAGGACGGCTCCCCGATCCGCCCCTACGACATGGCCACCGATACGATGTACGAGTTCATGGGCGTGCGCGTGGACCCGGTGAACGAGGTCGAGGCCGTGAAAGGCGACCTGGCAAAATTGACGGGCGCCGTGCCCATGGTGGGTAAAGTTGCCGCGGGCGCCGCGGGATACTCGCTCGACGGCCGGCTGAACGACAGCTTCAAGGCGGTGAACCTGCTGCTCGAAAAGGGCGTGAAGGTGCGGCGCGTCGATAAGCCGGACCAGGGCCTGCGAGCCGGCGATTTCATAGTCGGCGCGGGCGCGGACGCGACGCTGGCCGACGTGGCCCGCCAGGCGGGCGTGGATTTCACCGCGCTGCGCGGCGAGATCCGGCAAGGCGCCCACGACGTCCCGAGGCCGCGCGTCGCCATGTACCAGCGCTACGGCGGTGGCAATATCGACGAGGGCTGGACGCGCTGGCTGCTCGAGGATTTCAAGTTTCCCTACACGTCGCTGTTCGATGCGGAAATCAAAAAGGGCAACCTGAACGAGAAGTACGACGCCATCGTCATCCCCGAGGATTCCACCGCCACCATCACCGGTGACCGTCCCGCCCCAGGTGCGGCCACCGGCGGCCGTGGCGGTGGAGGTGGGGGCGGCGGCGGCGAATTCGGCGGGCGCGGTGCGGAGAACTATCCGCCCGAATTCCGCACCGGCATCGGCGCCGATGGAGTCAACGCCCTGAAGGCCTTCGTGCAGAAGGGTGGCACGCTGGTGACCCTGGGCGCCGCCAGCAACTTCGCCATCGAGCGCCTGGGGCTGAGCCTGCGCAACGTCGTCGCCAACAAAACCTCGAAAGAATTCTGGTGCCCCGGCTCCACTCTCAAGGTGAAAGTGGACAACACCAACCCGTGGGCCTACGGAATGCCCGCGGACGCGCTGGCGGTCTTTCTGAGCAACAGCCCGGCGTTCGAGATCACCCCCACCGGCCACAACGAGGATTACGAAGTTGTGGTGCGCTATGCCGATCGCGACCTGCTGCAGAGCGGATGGCTGATCGGCGAGGACAACCTGGCGAAGAAGGCGGCCATGGTCTCGGCGAAGTTGGGCAGCGGCCACGTAGTCCTGATCGGCTTCCGCGCGCAGCATCGCGCGCAGACCCACGGCACCTTCAAGCTGCTGTTCAACGCGCTGCTGCGGTAGGTGGGGCAGGCGCTTTCGCCTGCCAACTCTTTTCAGTGGGGCAGGCTGGCAGCCTGCGGCCGACTGGCAGTCGGCCCCTGCCGGGCTTTTGGTCCGGCTGCCGGTGGTCTGCTGACGGCAAACCAATTCGCCCGCATTGCGAAGCTCGCCGCCTGTTATCGTAGTTACGGAAAACCATCGCGGAAATGCACACCAATCGACACCTTGGGACTTGCACAGGCGTAATCCTGGCAGCCCTCGCGGCAGCCGCTTACTGCCAGCCTCCCAACGCCGCATCGCCGGCTTCCCTGGCGCTGGCACCCGCCCGTATGGCCCGCATCGGCACCGTCGACGAACGCTTTCAGTCGTTCAACATCGAAATGGTCGAGATCATCGGTGGCCGATTCTGGAAGCCCTACAGCAACGAAGTCGACGCTCTTCTCAAAGCACCCCCATCCGCCGGTTCCGTGGGCATGGACCCAGCCCTGTTTCAACAACGGCCGCCCATCGATCTCACCAACACCAGCCTCCGCAAGTTGGCCGCCGCGCTGGCGCCTGCCTATGTCCGGGTCAGCGGCACATGGGCCAACACCACGTACTTTCAGAATGCAGAGAATGCCGCCCCGGCAAATCCGCCTGCGGGCTTCAACGGAGTGTTGACCCGCCGCCAATGGAAGGGCGTGGTGGACTTTTCACGCGCCATCGACGCCCGCATCGTCACTTCCTTTGCCACCAGCGCCGGAACCCGCGATGCCGCCGGCGTCTGGACTCCCGCACAGGCGCGCCAGTTCCTCGCTTACACCACATCCATCGGCGGCAGCATCGCCGCAGCCGAGTACATGAACGAACCCACCTTCGCGGCGCAGGGTGGCGCGCCGCAGGGTTATGACGCCGCGGCTTATGCGCGCGATATCGCCGTCTTCCTCCCCTTCGCCCGGCAGGCTGCTCCCGGCATGGTGATCCTTGGCCCTGGTTCCATCGGCGAGGGAGTCTCGCTTGTGCCCGCGGGTATGGCCAGGGGCCAGCTCAAGACCGAGGATCTGCTCACCGCCGCGGGTCCGGCCTTCGATGCCTTCTCCTACCATTTCTATGGAGCCCTCTCCAAACGGTGTGCGGCCATGGCTCCAGTAGTGGGAACAACCCCTGAAGACGCGCTCTCCGAACAGTGGCTGGCGCGCACCAGCCGCGCCGAGGCGTTCTATGCCGGTCTCCGCGATCGATTCGCTCCCGGCAAACCGCTCTGGGTCACCGAAACCGCCGGCGCAGCCTGCGGCGGTAACCCATGGGGCTCCACGTTTCTCGATAGCTTCCGCTATCTCGATCAGCTTGGACGTCTGGCCCGTAGCGGCGTCCAGGTCATCGCCCACAACACCTTGGCCTCCAGCGACTATGGCTTGCTCGACGAGAATACGCTGACCCCGCGGCCCAATTACTGGTCTGCTCTGCTTTGGCGCAGACTCATGGGTCCGGCCGTGCTCGATCCGGGTCCTTCGCCGGCGGCGGCGTTACATCTCTATGCTCACTGCCTGCGCGGCCACCCCGGGGGCGTAGCGTTGCTGGCGATCAATACGGACCGGGCGGCATCGCAGTCGTTCGAGCTTCCTTCAGAGTCAGCCCGCTACACCCTGACCGCCCGAAATCTGGAAGATACGCGGGTAGATCTGAACGGGAATGAACTCAGACTGGGTGTCAACGATGAGTTGCCGCCGCTTCGAGGCGTGCCCACTCTGTCCGGCCGCCTCACATTCGCGCCCGCCAGCATTACATTCCTGGCGATACCCAATGCCGACAACCGCAGTTGCCGATAGCGCCCGTATCTACGAAGTAATTGATTATCAATTTCTTACAGGCGACCTCGTTTTTGGCGTGGACCTGTGATTTTTCGAGTCACAAAAGAACGAACTTTATTTTTAGGAGACTTTTACTGATTCTAAAGCCACTTACCCGCACCCTTCCGCCGCTTCCAGCCCAGCCGCCGCACATTTGTCTGCTACCTTTAAATCAGGAAAGGAATTGCGCTCACCGGCGCAAACCGGTAGGGAATGGCAGGCGACGCACCGATGCGTCGCCGCTAGGTGGGGCAGGCGGAAGCGCCACCGCTCCGCGGGAAAAAACTAGGAAAACGGTGATAATTCTCACTGCGGAATTCGCGTAACCTACGCGTTTTCAACGTCTGCTCCGAAAAAACGGTGACAATTATCACCGTTTTTGAAGACCGTTTTTGAAGAAAGGTAGGCAAAATGAAACCGATGAACGACAGCACCGAACTCGCTTTCTCTATGGGCAAAGCACCAGTCTTTGGGCGCATCGCCAAAGCCAGCCCGGCGCAAGACCACCGGCCCTCCCCGGCGCAAGACCACCGGCCCCTCCCGGTCCTCTCCGCTGGCGGCATTGACCCATCTTAGATTTTCTCGGCTTTTGACTCTGGTCTCTCCGCGGTTTTCTCCGCGCCTCAGCGTCTCCGCGTCAGAAGTTGACTATAATCAAAGATGTCCCCAAAGTGGTCAAAGGAGTAATTCCCCCCATGCAATCGCGGCGTAATTTCATCGGCAAAGTGGCCTCCGGGCTGGCCGGCACCTTGGCAGCCTCCAGCGCCAACGCCTCGGACAAAGTCCTCGGCGCGAACGAGCGCATCCGCATCGGCATCATCGGACCCGGCGCCCGCGGCACCGAGATCCTCCGCCAGGCCGTCGCCTGTCCCAACACCGATTGCATCGGAGCAGCCGACGTCTACACGCGCCGCCTCGAAGACGTCAAGCGCGTCGCGCCCAACGCCAAGACCTACCTCGACTACCGCCGCCTGCTCGACGACAAGGACATCGATGCCGTCCTCATCGCCACCCCGCAGCACCTGCACGCCGAGTGCTTCACCGCCGCCCTCGATGCCGGCAAGCATGTCTACCAGGAAAAGACCATGGCGTTCTCAGTGGACCACGCCAAGCGCATGCGCGCCGCGTACCAGCACGCCGGCAGAGAGCGCATCGTGCAGATCGGCCACCAGTGGACCTCTTCGGGCCAGCTCCCCGACGCGCTCAGCTTCCTCAAGCCCGAGCTGATGGGCAAGATCACCATGATCCACGGCCACATGTACCGCAATACGCCGCACGGCAAGCCGCAGTGGACCAACCCCATCTATCCCGACATGACGCCCGAAAACATCGTCTGGAAATCCTTCCTCGG
>OMOG01000662.1 GCA_900290305.1 Candidatus Sulfopaludibacter sp. SbA4 | reverse complement strand
GCACTGCGCCCGCCGGCCAATCGGGCGAGCGCGCGGCCGAAGGCGACGGAAATCGACTGCCGCACCGGCAGCGCAGCCGAGAGCTGCGGCCGGCGGACGCGGTTCGGTTCGGCGCGCACCGGACGCGGGTGCGTCCGGCGCCCTAAGTAATTCGTTTTGAAGCGGCGTGGCGCGGCGGCCCGGCGAGCGATCGTACGGGGGAAGCAGCCGGAGGCGAGATTTCGCGGCGGCGGCCGCATGAAAAGTCCGGCCGCGTCGCCCGATGTCGCGGCTCACGAGCCTACAGCCCGCCCGCGGCCCAATCGGCCGGCGCGGCGGAGGGCAACGGAATCGACCGCCGCGCCGGCTGTGCGGCCGAGAGGCCGCGGACGGCAGGTGCGTTTCGGATCGTCGCTCATGGCTGCGCCCGGAGAGATTTCGGTGGGGTTATGCCAAGTCGGTGACGATGCGCTCGATAGCGGCGGCAACGGTGAGGGCGGTCCCGCGATCACAGCGTTGGTTGAGTCTCTCGGCGCGTCCAGGGTGAATCAGATTTCGGAAGTCCTTGGCGAGCCGTGCAATCGTCGCGGTCTCGGCACTAATGACACTGCCTGCCGCAGCGACCTCGATGAACGTGTGGAGGTCCCACCAGTTAGGATCCGGGTTCGGGGCTCGGGACAATGTTTTCGCGGTAACCGCATTCGCGATGAAGCTTTGTCGCTCGGGGACAGTCTTTTCTGATAATTCCCAGTGGAGTAAAGCTTCAATCAGCGCGCCGCCCAGCACTGTGGCCGCCTTGTACTCACCGTTTGTAAGAGCCGCATTGACCGCGCTGAGATCCAGGCGCAGACTCTCTCGGAAACGGATATCCGTGATGAAGGGCAAATCGGCTGTTGAGGCCAGCACGATCTCATCAGGGCACTGGAGGAGCACGTCATGTAGGACTTCGGTTGCGTACCGATTCTGCGGGGCGTGGTGCGTCCGGTCCAACCAGTGCATCGGTTCGAATTTTGGAGTTCCGTGCGCGCGGCGTGACGTGGCGTCCTGGCTGCGCATCAACCAGACAGCATGCCGCAAGTCTTCAAGGGCAGCGGCAAAGTTTGTGCGTTGCTCCGCGTCTACCCGCAAGAGTGCGTCGGGGATAGTCTCCACAACCGCTATGACCGTGCTCAGGATTACGCCGCACTCGTTCGTCAGGGGCAAGTGGGTCGGCCGACCTGCCATCGTCGCGGGAACTATCCCGAGTCTCTGGTTGAGCAACTCGATGATCGCCACTGCCGTGCTCGGAAGAGTGCTGGGCATTCCCAACGATCATAACGCGGCCAGGTGCGAAAACGCTGCGGACTTCGGCGAGCCGTGGCAGTCCATCGCGCCATCGCGCGGCGGAAGACGACGGAGTCGGAATTCCCCGCCAGTGGACTCGCACGAGACGCCCGGCCGCGCGCCCGACTTTGCGGGGCACGAGCCTACAGCGCGCCCGCGGGCCAATCGCGCGTTCGTGGCGGCGCCCGCGGGCCAATCGCGCGTTCGTGGCGTGGATGGCTCCCCGCCGCCGGGGCAGTCGCGGTATCGGTTCGACGCGTCCCACCTGCTGTGCTTCCTTGGTGCCACGCGAGAGTGCGTTTGGCGTCGGCGAGGCGCGGCGGGCCTCCGTGCGATCACGCGGAAGAAGGCGCCGCAGTCGAAATTCCGCGTTGGTTAGCGGGCTCGCATGAGAATCCCGGCCGCGTGGCCGAATGTTGGGGCTCACGAGGGTGCAGCGCGCCCGCGGGCCAATCGGGCGAATCGCGCGGCGGAAGGCGACGGAACGATCGAACCGGCCGGGAAGCCGAGAGACCGCGGCCGGTGGTCGCCGTTCAGTTCGTCGCGTCCCAGCCGCGCGCGCTTGCCGGTGCCGCGAGCGCGTTTGACGTCGGCAGGCGCGGCGGGCCAATCGGGCGAGCGCGCGGCGAAAGGCGACGGGATCGACGACTCCTCTGGACCTAGGCGAGGAAGAGGAGCAATCGAGTTGCGGTGTTGGCCAGTTCTTGAATATTATGCCGAACGGGGATGTTTTCCCTTGCCACGCCCTGATCTGATTGACCGAGAATTTCGTTGTGGCAACGTCCGGGAGGAGAGCCTACTGGAAATCTGCGGGCCAGATGGGTTGCTCGGCAGACTGGCTCGTCTGGACTTTCGAGAACTAGGGCGGGCAGACACGCATTTGGCTGCTCTCGCTCAACCGAATACGTGCATGGGCGACGTGTTTGCTCAGATCCGGCTACAGCCAAGCTGGTACAGTCTCGCGTTGGTCCAAATATCCGGAATGGGTTCTGGTGCCATCAGGCCGTGAGAATGGAAGCTGATTGCTACGCCGTACAGGCGCGCTTTGCCCTCCTTTCCTTTTGTGTGCATGAAAGCGCCGCTCGGCCGTCCCGTTCAATGCCGGATCACCGCGGAACCTCTTTAGGCAACTTGACGCTCATGTCGCTCCACTAGAGCTCTGACTGCGCCGGTTATCTGCTCGGCAGATAGGTAGATACCGTTAGGAGCATCAACCCCCTCAGGATTACTTTCTACTGCCTCGCCAAATCGCTCGAGGACACAGTATTCGGCGCACACGGCGAATTCTCCAAAAGCCTGCTTGAGCATGAGGTTGGCTGTTCGGGCCACCGTTCGGATTTTAAGGCGAACGTCTTCGAGTCGCCGGAGGTAGCGAGCATGTGAGGACTGGTCGAATCGTTGGGACGATTTGGCAAGATGCGCTATTGAGTCTGCGAAGGTTCGCGCAAATTGCAGATTCGCTAACATCCCGAGGAAACTCGGAAGGACTTGCCTCTCTGGTCTTTCGTCAAGGGGTAGATCGGGCAGGACCTTTGCCACATTTCCGGGCATAGCAATCGGCACGAACGACTCCCAATTTGCATGTGCGCCGCTGATGATATCGGCAATTGTGGACGAGCTCAGGCGAACGGCTCCATCGTAGAGACGCTTTCCGTCACGGACCGCGACGAGGCAGTAGAAGTCAGCTGCATCTCCTGCCAATACAAGGGCGGAAAGGACGACAGGCAGGATACCCTCGGGTTCCGTTGCGTTGGGGACTCTGTACATCAGGGGCGCATACCGTAAGCTCTCAACCCTTGGCAAGGATGCGGGCATGGTGAATTCGATCCCCACCGGCGAGAGCACCTCTGTGAGGCAATTGCGAATGCGGGCGAGTCGTGCTTGCTCGTCGGCCTCGCGTCTGCTCTTGGAATACGAGGGCACAGAGACAAGCGGAAAACCAGGTGGATCGGTAATCCAGGCGTAGAGCCGCAGATCAACGTCTTCGTATGCCTTGTCCTCCTCCGCGTCGAGACCTGTCAAGTCAAAATAGTCGGGTACGATTTGGAGGAGTTCAGCGAATGCGCCGCGTGTTTTCGCAAGATCGCGACGCGCGTTCTCGAAATTGACTACGATCAGGTGGCGTTTGCTTACGTCGCCTTGCCCATTCAGCGCCTCACAGGTTTGAAGAAGGAAGTTTTGGAAGGAGGACGCCCACGAGTTGGCTTCTCGGGTCAGCACTTTAGCCAGCGGCTCGGGCGTTCGGGCAGGCGGACTGGGCAAGGAAGGCAGGTCCAGGGCTAGTGACTGCATCGCTTGGTCGAAGGTCCCTATCCGGAGTCGTCGCCCGCAAAGGATGTCGTCTAACAATTCCCTAAGAGCGCGCACGAAGTCGGTGGCCTCTCGCCGAACCTTGTGCCATATCTGAAGAAATCGGTAGTAGCTGTCCGGAAGGTATCGATTCTCCGCTAAACCTCGCCAAACCACGTTCTTCTTGATGTCGGACGGAAAGTAGAGCTTGGTCGCCTCGATCTTCTTGACCGAACTGTCGTACGTCGGTTTCAGATCAAATGGCATTAGCCATATGGCATTAGAACAGTACCGCTGGGCAAAGGGGATCGCCGATCGAATAGCGGTTAACCGCTTCATCGACTCGTCGTTCGCGAGATCGCCTCCGTGTTGTGGAATGTACTCGACAAGGACATCTGCTCCTTCCATCCTGATCCGAAGCGATTCCGTGTGGAAACGGAGATAGGCGAGCAATTCATGCTCGTTCTCCGCGAACCACTGGTCATATGCCCGGCGGTCATAGCGAAAGAGACCTTGAGTCCAATCGAGCAGATCCGACAGCGGCGCATCCGGCCAACTCTTGACGCTTATGGCGGCTTCACGGCACGATGGCCACACCGGAAGATCCACGCCACACAGGACATACCAATCCAGCAGCCGGCCGATGTCGCCTATCGGCGGTGGATTCGTGGACAGACTGAGAGCAGGAACAATAGAGCGAGGAAAATCCTTGCATAGATCTAAGCCGCGCGGCGTCGTGGTTGCCTGTTCGCGTAAGTGTTGTAGCTCTCGAAATGCAGCGCCCTTATCGCCTAAGGCCTCCGCGAGTTCCGCTGCGATATTCGCCTTCACGACTGGCATCAACTCAGCTGCGAGGGAAGAACGCTGCTGCTGAGGTCCCTAGATGCTTCCCTTCATCGAAAAGATGTGCATTTTGGACGAAATAGTCCCGCTCGCCCGCCTCAAAAATTCCATCGAGCGTCGCCAGAACCTCTCTTAAGCTGCGGTCCGCGATCCAACTCATGAGCCCGGACAGAAATGCATTACGGTCCACGTCTGGCCGGGAAAGCGCATTCGCCACAAACGTCGAAAGGGCGCTGTGTGGAATAGCCGCCAAACATTGCAGAGCCGTCGCCGCAGGATTCACATAGTTCTCATGTAGGAGAGCTGCAAGATGCTGCGATCGAACCCAGTGTAATCCCCTTACAACACCGTCATCGATCTCCACGTATTCGCCGGCCAGTGAGGCCAAAACATCCTGCGGGTCATCTCGCCAACGAACCGTCCGAATCAGGGTCTCCAAAGAAAGGTCAGCTCCGAGCGTAGCAGCCAAAGACGCCATTCGCAACACCTGCTGCTTGATGGGATCGTCCCCAGCCGTCTGGAACGCGCGTACCTGCTCCCGCAGCCTCTCTTCGAGCATCTTTCCGTGAGTAAGCAAGTAAACGTACTCCAGAAGGAGAGGTGGTTCGCCAATCCGTTCGAAAGCGTAGTCCGCAGAATCAACCGATGGATGAACGCGATTAGCGTCCTGAAACGATGCGAAGATTCTCTTTGCCTCGTCGCGATCAAGCGATGGCTCCAGAACCTCCACTGTAAGACTCGTCACTTTCGCGAACCGATACCAATCCTCAGTTCGTGTTGAAATGAGGACCTGAAGTGGTAGAGTCGCGCACGCTTCGGCGATTTCAGGCCAGAGTCGTGCACGCCAATCGGCGTCGTCAATCAGCAATAGGATGGGTGCGCCCAGTCGCGCGCGGTTGCGCAGAAATTGTAACGTATCGGCGACCTCCTCGTGCGATTCGGCACGACGTAGGATATAGGTATCCTGAGGTACGCCGTTTTCAAGTGCATACCGATAAAGCAGAGCGGACTTTCCTTGCCCGCTTGGTGCTCTCAGTACACAAACACGTGACTTATCGAGCGCCAGCCGGATTCGATCCAACCAAGCATCTCGCCTGGCGTCGACGCCGGCAAGAACGTGACCCGGGCGCGTTCGTTTTCCATCAAAGAAATCCGCGACCGCATGGTCTGTCTTCCATTCGAGGCGCGAAATTAAGCCACGGCCGATAGCCTGAAAGTGGCCTTCCAAAGCAAGGGCTTTGCCGACATCATGGCGAACGCTCTCCAAGTCGGCCCGTCGGACCTCACGGCGGTCTTTCGCCCAATCGAGAAACTTCGCCGTCAACACCGCAAGATGAACGTCCACCCCCGACTCGCTCCCTAACTCGAACGTCTCAGTCACAACGCGGCGGAGGTCCGTCCACAGCGCATCTTCAGTGACAGTAAGGATCGTCGCCGCTTGCAAGAGACGATGGATTTCCGTGAGGCTTAACCCAGCCGTCTCCAGTTCGCGTTCCAGTTGCCGCGCTCTCCGGCTATTGGCGTTCGAGAGGAGCCCCCCAGTCTCAATTAAGGCTCTCACGTCGCCGCCGATTGGACCTTCGATTGCGAGAAAGAAGCGCGCTGTGGCGTCCACTCTAAGCGGTTCCCGGAAGCTCACAAGTGCTGGAATAAGCCGCTTGATCGTCCATGGATTTATCGAAGACTTCGCTTGGATGAAGTCATTGCTAGTCCGAAAACCCAGCAAATCGGCATCCTCGATTCCTTCGAGTCTAATCGCCTCGGGTCCGGTAGAATCGTAAACTCGAAACGCGTTCAGAAGAGAGTAAAGGAGTTGAAAACGAACGCCCTTGATGTTGGCCGCGCCGTGGAAGCGCGCCTTCAGAATGGCATCAACGCTCCGTTTATCATCGGGGCTCGAATTGTGGCTCAACAACGAAGGGGCCTCAGTCCAATTGTAAGGGTCGGCGATTCGCGGAAGACACCGGGGATCTACCAATGCACCCGGACGGGCCCGGTATCGCGTAAAAGTGGAGCGGGCTCAAAGGCACCCTCACGAGATGCCTGCCCGCCCCTGATTGAAGGCGCCGCCACGTCCGCTTGGCCATACCTGGTCGCGAGCTTCCCATTGCTAGCTCGCAGGCAGTCTGAGGTCAAATGGATCGTGAGACGCCGCTCAAAAGGTCGGCCTACGCCCTGGCCCATTGCTGGCCGATGGTGCCGATCCGCAGTTCCGGTTTGTTTCCATTCTTGCATTCCGCCTTGAGAATCCAACTAGCCGTGGAGCGCCAGCCGGCCCGCGGCTTGGTGATCCTTCAAGCGAGGCTCAAAATCAGGACCATCCAGCCCCAAAAACTTGCCCCCAAAGAAATATGTGCAGGAGAGGTCACGGTGCATGCCGCTTGCTCTATCTCTGGACAACCGAAATCGGGGTCTTCGTGAAATCGTGTGGGTGAAAAATGCGGATTTTGAGCCCTCCCGACGGCCCCTG
>OMOG01000746.1 GCA_900290305.1 Candidatus Sulfopaludibacter sp. SbA4 | reverse complement strand
GCTCAAGCCCAGTATGCGCCAAGCCGGCGACTTTTGCAACGAATTTCTAACTCAGGACACTAGATGCCAACGACTGGTTTGCCAACGCCAAGGGCCTCACCAGGCCTGAGCTGCGACAGAACGATTTCGGCGGCGTGCTGGGAGGGCCCATCAGAAAGGACAAGCTCTTCTTCTTCGGGTCCTATGAAGGGCTGAGAGTGCGCCAGCCCCACGTCGCCAACACGTACGTGCCCTCGCTCGTTTCGCGTCAGAACGCTCCTGCCGCCGTTCAGCCTCTGCTGAAAGCTTTTCCGCTGCCGAACGGTCCCGATCTGGGCAATGGAACGGCGGCATTTTCGGCCGGCTATTCGGATCCCTCGACGCTCGATGCCACCAGTATTCGCGTCGACTATATACCGGTCCAGCGCGTGACCGTTTTCGGGAGATTCAGCGACGCTCCGTCGAGAATCAACCAGCGTGGCGGCGCCGCGGCGAACGAGTACAGCAACATCCAGAACGCGAAGTATGGAACTCGGGTTTTCACCGTGGGCAGCAATCAGACCCTCAGCCCTCGGCTGACCAACGAGGCTCGCGTAAACTACAGCCGCAGCACCGCGCATGGTTTTTACACGCTCGACACTTTCGGCGGCGCTACACCTCCACCGGACTCTGTTTTATATCCTTCGGTCGCCTCTCAGGAAGATGCTTACTTCTGGTTTTATGCCGACGCCACGCCGAATGGAATCCGGTTCAATGCCGGCAAACTGGGAGAGAGCTGGCAGCGGCAGATCAATGTGACGGACAACCTCTCCCGCATCGCCGGTTCCCACCAGATGAAATTCGGCGTCGATTATCGCCGGATGAACCCGAAGACCGGATTCTTCGCGTATCAGTTGCAGGCCGCTTTCTTCACCTTGTCAAACGTTCTGGCGAACGCGATGCCGTCGGCGTACGTGATCGCGAGAAACGACGACGCGCAGTTGGTCTTCACAAATCTCAGCATTTTCGCTCAGGACGCGTGGAAAGCCAGGCGGACCCTGACCATCACTTACGGATTGCGGTGGGAATACAACGCTGCGCCCGGGTCGCCGAATGGCACTCTGCCATTCACAGTAAACCAGGTCGATAATTTTGCGACCATGACGCTGGCCCCACAGGGCACGGCACTATGGCACCCGCAAAAGGACAATTTCGCCCCTAGGCTTGGCGTTGCGTGGCAAGCACGCCCGAACCTCGTCTTGCGGGCCGGCGCCGGGATCT
>OMOG01000151.1:302-30414 GCA_900290305.1 Candidatus Sulfopaludibacter sp. SbA4 | reverse complement strand
GGTGCCCATCGAGATCGCGGCGGACCTCACCGAGGTGCGGCCGCGCTTCCAGAACGTGGCGCGCGAGATGCGCAACGTCAGGATCTCCGCCACGGGCATGCGCGCGGTGTTCGAGGCGCACGGTGAGATCCTCACCGCTCCGGCGGAGAAGGGCGACATCCGCAATCTGACCAACACGCCGGGGGTGATGGAAC
Organism: Candidatus Sulfopaludibacter sp. SbA4; assembly: GCA_900290305.1. Lineage (GTDB taxonomy): Bacteria > Acidobacteriota > Terriglobia > Bryobacterales > Bryobacteraceae > OMOG01. The sequence continues at coordinate 30,220 of OMOG01000151.1, read as the reverse complement.
GGTCGCCCTCGTGGTCGCCGGATGGCCGGTCGGTGGCGTACTTCTCCGACGAATCGGGCGAGTATGCGCTGCACATCAAGGCGCAGAGCGGCGAGGGCGAGACGAAAAAGATTACGCTGGCGGGCAAATCCGCTTTCTACGCGAATCCTGAGTGGTCGCCCGACAGCAAGCACATTGCCTTCGACGACAATCAGCTCAACCTGTGGGACGTGGAGATCGCCTCGGGCAAGCTGACCAAGGTCGACACCGATTTCATCAGCGAAGGCGGCATGGACTTCGCCTGGTCGGGTGACTCCAAGTGGATCGCCTATGCCAAGGCGCTGCCCAATCGCCTGCGCGCCATCTCGATCTGGTCGCTCGACAGCGGGCAGACGAAGCGCGTCACCGACGGCATGAGCAATGCGGGCGATCCGGCATTCGATCGCGACGGGCAGTATCTCTACTTCACCGCGAGCACGAATTACGGCCCGACCACCAGCGGGCTCGATATGACCAGCGACGAGCACGAAGTCACCAGCAGCATCTACATGGCCGTGCTGCCGAACAACGTGGCCTCGCCGCTGGCGCCCGAAAGCGACGAAGAGAAGCCTGCCGAAGAGAAGCCGGCGGAAGCGGGGGCCGCGCCTGAGGGCGGAGGCCGCGGCGGACGGGGAGGACGCGGCGGAAATGCGGGTGGCGCTGCCGCCAACACGCCGCCCAAACCGGTGCGCATCGATTTCGACAAGCTGGAGCAGCGCATCGTCGCTTTGCCGCTGCCCGCGCGGTCTTACCTCTCGCTGACGGCCGGCAAGGCGGGCATCCTTTATATCATGGAGAGCGCCGGCGGCGGACGCGGTCAGGGCGGCGGCGGTGGCGCCACGCTTTCCAAGTACGATCTCAAGACCCGCAAGCTGGACAAGCTGGCGGATGGCGTCGGCTCCTTCGACCTGTCGGCGAACGGCGACAAGATGCTGCTCCGCATGGGCGGGGGCGGCGGGCGTGGAGGACGCGGTGGCGCGGCCGGCGCGGCGGCGGGTCCGCAATACGTAACTNNTGAAGGCCGGCGAAGGCGCGCTCCGTCTGGCCGACGTGGAAGTGAACGTCGACCCCATCGCCGAATGGAAGCAGATGTACCACGAGGTGTGGCGCATCGAGCGCAGCTTCTTTTACGATCCCAATCTGCACGGCGTCAACGTGGCCGATTCCGAAAAGGAGTACGAGAAGTATCTCGACTCGCTGGGCTCGCGCGCCGACCTCAACTACATCATCCACGACATGATCAGCGACATGACCGTGGGACATCTGCGCGGCGGCGGCGGCAACATCCCCACCGCGCGGGCCGTTCCGGGAGGGCTGCTGGGCGCGGATTACGAGATCGCGAACGGCCGCTACCGCTTCAAGCAGATCTACACCGGCGAGAGCTGGAATCCGCAGATGCAGGCCCCGCTGGCCGCGCCGGGGCTCAACGTGAACACGGGCGACTACCTGCTGGCGGTGAACGGCCAGGACCTCACTGCCAAGGACGACGTTGCGCGCCTGCTCGAGAACACCTCCGGCAAACGCGTGCTGCTGCGCGTCGCGAGCGACGCATCGGGCGCCAATGCGCGCGAGATCACGGTGATTCCGATTGCGAGCGAGGCGCAGTTGCGCAACCAGGCGTGGATCGAGCGCAATCGCCGCAAAGTCGATGAGCTGAGCGGCGGCAAGCTGGCGTACATCTACATGCCCGATACCGGGCAGGGCGGGCTGACCGCTTTCACCCGCTATTACTTCGCGCAGTCGGACAAGCAGGGCGCCATTATCGACGATCGCTTCAACTCGGGCGGCCAGGCCGCGGATTACGTGATCGAAGTGATGAACCGGCCGCTGCAGGGATGGTGGCAGCCGCGATACGGCGCGATCTACCGCACGCCGGCGGCCGCCGTGTTCGGGCCGAAGGTCATGATCGTCAACGAATTCGCGGGCTCGGGCGGCGACATGATGCCCTGGATGTTCCACCACACCAAAATCGGCAGCCTGGTGGGCAAACGCACCTGGGGCGGGCTGGTGGGAGTGGGCGCCTACCCGCCGTTGATGGATGGCGGCAACGTGACCGCGCCCAGCTTCGGGTTCTTCAACCCCGAAGGGCAGTGGGACGTGGAGAACAAGGGCGTGGCCCCGGACGTGGAAGTGGAGTTGGATCCGAAGCTGGTGCACGACGGGCACGATCCGCAGTTGGAGCGCGCGGTGGCGCTCGCCATGCAGCAGATGAAGGACCATCCGGCGCCCGAGCCGCATCGGCCGCCGTTCCCCAATTACAATCGGCCGGCCATCCGGCGCCCGAGCCGCATCGGCCGCCGTTCCCCAATTACAATCGGCCGGTGACTCCCGGGACGGGGAGTGCGGCGGGCGGGAATCGGTAGGCGGCAGCCCTGCCAAAGAAAAACGGGATTTCTGGGAGGCGGAGGCGGGCGCCGCCATCACTTGAGGTTCTTTTTGCCGTCGGGGTCGGTCAGCTTTAGCTGGTGTTTGAGCCGGACTATGCTCCCGTCTTTTCTGAAAGCCCGCGCGTAAATCGGGAATACGCCCCACCCCCCGGTAGAGAGTTTGAATCCGTTGTGGCGGGTTTTGATGGTTCGCACGGGATCGCGAAATGTGGGATGTAAGGTGTACTCCACAAATTCCACCGCATCCAGATCCCGCTTCGGCCCCTCGACCCAGACCGACCACGACCACCAATCGTCGCCTTCGAACTTCTCGCTCTGTTCAATTTTCAGCGGGCTCTTCTCGGCCATAGTCCTTCCCCGGCATCAGTCAAACTCGATTCGCACAAGATCCGCCGAAGCCCACCCCGTGTTGAAGACCTTGCCTTCGGTTTTAGTGGACCCTTCGATCTCGACCAGCGAGTTATCGGGCAACCCGATAGCGTTCAGATAGAACCCATTGTTGACTTTCTCAATCCTTCCGTCTCTAGGCTTGGAAATCGTGTTGCCGTTCCGGCAGCGGTACGCGACGAGTAATTCATCCTTGACGATGGCCCGGTGAATCCGCTTCACCAGATCGGGATCCCTGGGGACCAGCAGCAGCCGCCGCATGCTCCATCCACTGAGAATCTTCACGAGCTCGGCAATGCAACGCAAGCGGTTCTTGGGGTCGAGTTCGACTCGCTGGCGGTCGCCGACCAGCCCCTCCCCGATGTTCACACCCTTCTCCCGCACTTCCACAACCCGCTTCTTGAGCGCCAAGGCATGCGCCATCTCGTCGCGGACCCAGATATGGCTGCCGAAATCGGCCTTTTCCTGGCCTTCGCGCAGGGTGGAGAAACCGATCAGGCCGTCGGAATTCTCGATCCGGTCCTTGACACCCTCCCGCAACACGTCTCCGTGCATGTCCTTGCCGTGTACGATCTCCAGGCTCATGGCTTCCAGAATCGGGAAGACGTCTTTCTCGATCCATTGGTCGCGCTCGTTATAGCCGTAACCGATGAAAACCCGCATAGGCCGTCATATAGAGTCTACTCCAACCAATTAGCATTGGGATGCGGCCCCGCGGAGGTTAGCAGCGGGGGATACTCCCGACCGTGTATTTCATCGAATCCTTCGGCTAAGAAGGACGCTACCTGCTACCGGGTCAGACTGTCCCCCAGAGAAATCGCCTGACCCGTCCTTCCACCAGCTCGACGCCCAAGCCGGGCCGGCTCGGAATGGGCATGTAGCTGCTCTTGATATCCAGCTCCGGCGCGTGGTCCACGATGGCAAAGTGCTCGGGAACGCGATAGGGATAGAGTTCCTGGATATAGAAATTCGCGATGGTCGCATCCAGTTGCAGCGAGGCCGCGGTGCAGACCGGGCTGGAGCAGTTGTGCGGCTGGATGCGCATACTGTAGGTCTCGGCCATCGCCGCGATTTTCTTGGCCTCCATGATCCCGCCCGTATTGCCGATATCGGGCTGAAGGATGTCGGCCGCGTGCATTTCCATGACGCGGCGGAAACCATAGCGCGTGTAGAGGCGCTCGCCCGTGGCGATCGGGATGTTCACGTGCTCCGACACTTTCTTCAGGGCCTCCACGTCGGACGGGTCCACCGGCTCTTCGAGAAAGGCGATGTTCCACTCCTCCAGCTTGCGGCCGATACGGATGATGGCATCGGTAGTCAGCTCGGCACTCATGTCGAGCATCAGGTCCACCTTCGGGCCAATGGAATCGCGCACGGCTTTCACCGTCGCAATGGCGCGCTGCTCGCGGTCGCCATCGATGCTGCGCAGCGCAACATGTTCTATGTGGCCCTCGGTATCGCCCTGCGGCACGGCCAGCGGATAAAGTTTAAGCGCCGTGTAGCCATCCTTGACTACGCGCTCCGCCTCCCGCGCATAGTCCGCGGGTTTCACGCAGCGGAACGACCACCCGTTGGCGTAGACGCGCACCTTGTCGCGCATCTTCCCGCCCAGCATTTCGTAGACCGGAACGCCCAGGCATTTGCCCTTGATGTCCCACAGGGCCTGCTCGATGGCGCTGATTCCGGCGAATATGATGGTGCCGCCGCCCTTCGCCCAAAAGGTGTGGTCGTACATATCGCTCCAGATGGCCTCAATGCCAAATGGATCTTTCCCCACCACGAACTGCTCCACCAATTCCTTGATCATGGCGGCCGCGGAGGCCGCGCCGGTCCCGTAGGCCACGGCCGCGTCGCCCGCACCGGTGACCCCCTGGTCTGTCAGCAATTGCACGAGGATGGGATAGCGGCCGTCAATCGTGACGATGTAGATTCGGCAGCCGGTGACCTTTAACGGCTTGATGCCGCGCGTCCCGGTCTGCGCGAGCGCGGGGAGAGCGGCCGCGGCCGCGGCGGGCGCCAGGAGAAAGCTTCGTCGGTCCACGCGGTCGATTATACTCCGGTGAAACATGCTACGGTGTCCCCGTGAGCACGATACCGCTTGCCACTGGCGCCGATTTTGAAGCCGCCACGTACCGGAAAGTCATCTGGCGGCTGATGCCCTATCTCTTTCTGTGTTACATCCTGGCCTACGTAGACCGCGTCAACGTGGGGTTCGCCAAGCTCCAGATGCAGCAGGATCTGCGCATGAGCGATTCGGTCTACGGCTTGGGCGCTGGAATCTTCTTCATCGGCTATTTCTTTTTCGAAGTGCCGAGCAACGTGATCATGCAGAGGGTGGGCGCGCGCTACTGGATCGGCCCCATCATGATGGTCTGGGGAGTGGTCTCCTCGTGCACCATGCTGGTCCGCGGGGCAACCAGTTTCTACGCGCTGCGGTTCGTGCTGGGCGTGGTGGAATCGGGCTTCTTTCCCGGCGTGATCCTCTACCTGACGTTCTGGTTCACCAGCCGCCACCGCGCCCGCATGGTGGCCGTGTTCATGAGCGCCGTTCCCCTGTCGGGCGTGGTGGCGGGGCCGATCTCGGGATGGATCCTCAAGAGCATGAGCGGCGCCGGCCACCTGCGGGCGTGGCAGTGGCTCTTCCTGGTGGAGGGCATTCCCTCCTTTTTCGCCGGGATGGTCACCCTGTACTTCCTGACCGACAGCCCGGCCAAGGCGGCGTGGCTCGATGACAGCGAAAAACAGTTGATCCTCGCGCGGCTTCAGGAGGAGGACGGCATCAAGAGACGCGCCGGCGGCAGCCACCGGTTCGGCGATGCATTTCGCAATCCGGCGGTGTGGCTGCTGTGCGTGGCGTATTTCGGCATCACCTCGGGCAACTACGGCATCGGCTTCTGGCTGCCGCAAGTGATCAAAGACGGCATCACCAGCAATCCCCTGATCATCGGCTGGATCAGCGTGCTTCCGTGGGGCGCCGCGGCGGTCGCCATGATCCTGGTGGGCAAGCACTCCGACGCCACCGGCGAGCGGCGCTGGCACTTCGCGCTCTCCTGCCTCCTGATATCGGCGGGCTTCGCGCTGAGCGCGATTCCCGGGATAACGGGGCCGCTGCGCGTGGCGGCACTCGCCCTGGCGACGATCGGGATCATGTCTGCCCACGCGGTGTTCTGGGCGCTGCCGACGGCCCTCCTCTCCGGAACGGCAGCGGCGGCCGGAATCGCGTGGATCAATTCGGTAGGCAACCTGGGCGGCTATGCGAGCCCGTACGTGGTGGGCACCATTCGCGACCGCACGCACAGCATGACCCTCGCGCTGGCGGCGCTTTCGGCCGTGGCGCTGGTGTCGGCCCTGGTGGGATTGTCGGTGACGCGCAAGCAAGTCGTAAACCAGGGACTCGGGGGTTAGGGTTAGAGAAATCAGCGTTAACCGCCATTTCTCACAGTGTTCGGGTGCAGTGACGTAGCGCAGGCACTCGTGCCTGCCGCGTCGGCACTCATGCCGACGCCTGTCTCCGACAGTGTGTCACAACCGGGAAGAGGTGTCGAGACGAGGGCCGAGTGTGAGAAATCCGGGTTAATGGGACCATCCCCTTTTACGGGTAACTCCAGGCATGATCACTGGTTACTTGGGTTCTTGGCCGGCCAAACTCAATGCTCGATAGAATGAGCCATTCTGTCGAGAGTGACAGCACGAGCGGCTGTTAATTTAAGAACTGAGATGGCGCCCGGCGCGCTCAGTAAGGGAATCTAAGTCATCCGCGCCCCCCAGGATACCGATTGTACTAAGTGGCCGATGAGGAACCAAGGCCACGCTATGCCTCCACTTACAGTGAGTTATTTACGCTCATTGGGGTTAGGTAGTTCGATGCGCCGTCAGTGTCGCCCCAACTGCCCGTAGTACACCTTGGCCTCATATCGAAATGCCACCACCCCATCCCCCTGGCATTCCCCAAAGAGCCGCTCGATGTCTTCATTGATCCGCCCGTAGGCATCCGACCCTGCCGCCGGCGCGTAAGAGGACGAATGCAGGCGCCCCAGCAATCCCGCCAGATCGAATCGCTGCTCATTGGGAAAGCCCGTCAACTGCCAGTTCCCTGCCCCGAAAAAATCGTCTATCACGCCCGCATCCATGCGCCGGTGATCGATCCGGGAATAATCCGGCGCGTAGCGATTCAGCAGCGCCTCGTACTCCTCCAGGAAGCGGCCCTCCACCAGCCGCTCGTTCCATGCCAGCACCACCCAACCGCTCGGCCTCAGGATGCGGAGAAATTCCGCCCGCGCGGCCGGCAGGTCGAACCAGTGAAATGCCTGGCCGGCGGTGACGAAGTCCACGCTGGCGGCGGCCAGGCCGGTGGCTTCGGCGCGCCCGTCCACGCTGTGAAACCGCGGCTCGGCGGCCAGCAGGCGCTCGCCCGCCAGACGCATGTCGGCATTCGGCTCGATCCCCATCACTTCGCACCCGAACCGCAGAAACAGCGCGGCGAAGAAGCCGGTTCCCGAGCCGATATCGGCGATCCGCGCCGCGGGCCGCAAGCCGCATTCGCGCTCCAACAGAGGAATGATGCCCTCGGGGTAAGAAGGGCGGTAGCGGATATAATCCTCCACCCGCGAGGAAAACCGCCGCGTGGAATCCAGGTCGCCGCTTGTGTGAACCATGACTACAATAATTCCATATGAACGCACAGCCTCACATCGTTGTGGTCGGGAGCGCCAACGTGGATCTCACCACCTTCACCGACCAGTTCCCGCGTCCCGGCGAGACCATCTTCGGCCGCGAGTTCCATCTGGGTTTCGGCGGCAAGGGCGCCAACCAGGCGGTGGCCGCGCGGCTGTGCGGGGCCCGCGTGTCGATGGTGGCGCGGGTGGGCGACGACCTGTTCGGAGCGGCCACCATTCAGAACTTCACCTCGCGCGGCGTGGATGCGAGCCGCGTGCTGATTACTCCCGGCGTCTCCAGCGGCGTGGCTCCCATCTTCGTGGACAGCTCCGGGCAGAATCGCATCCTGGTGGTGAAGGGCGCCAACGACCGGCTGCTGCCCGGCGATGTGGACGCTGCCTCCGATCTGCTGCGGCAGGCGGACTCGATCGTGCTGCAACTCGAGATTCCGCTCGAGACGGTGTATTACACGCTGCGATTCGCGCTGCGGCACGGCATCCGCACGATCCTGAACCCGGCGCCCGGGCAGCCGCTCGATCTCGCCGAGGTGGCCAATGCCGATTACGTGATCCCCAACGAGACCGAGGCGGAAGCGCTCGGCGGCATGCCGGTGCGGAACGTGGACGAGGCGCGCGCGTGCGCCGCCGGGCTGGTGGCCCGAGGGGTGCGGCGCGTCATCGTGACGCTGGGCGCGAACGGCGCGCTGTGCGTGTCGAGCGAGGGCGCGCGGCAGCTTCCGCCGCACATGGTGCAGCCGGTCGATACCACCGGAGCGGGCGATGCCTTCATCGGCAGCTTCGCCTGCTTTCTGGCGGGCGGCTGCGAGGAGGCCGATGCCATCGAGCGCGCCAACGTCTACGCCGCGCTTTCGACCCTGTCGGTGGGCACGCAGATGTCGTTCGTTTCCCGGGAGCGTTTCGAAGCGGTGTGGGGGGAGCGGCCTTGATCCGGGTCGCGCTGATCGCTCCCGGCGCGATGGGCAGCGCCCTGGGACGGCGGCTGGTGGAGCACGGCGCGCGCGTCGCGACCTCGCTCGCCGGACGCAGCGATGCGAGCGCCGCGAGGGCGCGCGAGGCCGGCATGGAGGCGGTCTCCGACCAGACGCTGATGAAGGTGGAGATTTTTCTGTCGGTGGTGCCCCCGGGCGAGGCATTGGCGCTCGCCGAACGTTTCGTTCCGTGGCTCGCCGGGGCGGCGAAGAAGCCGGTGTATGCGGATTGCAACGCGGTGAACCCGGAGACCGTGCGGCGCATCGCCGCGGCGATCGCGGCGAGCGGCGCGGAATTCGTCGACGCGGGGATCATCGGGCTGCCGCCCAAGCCCGGTACGCCGGGGCCGGCCATCTACTGCTCGGGTCCTTCCGCGGCCGCGGTCGGAGTGCTCGGTGCGCACGGGTTGAGGATCCGCGAAGTGCACGGTCCCATCGGCGCGGCCTCGGCGTTGAAGATGTCATATGCGGGGATCACGAAGGGACTGACCGCGGTGGCCTCGGCCATGACGTTGGGGGCCACGCGCGCCGGCGTACAGAAGGAGTTGTTAGCGGAACTCGGCGAGAGCCAGCCGCAATTGCTCGGCCTGCTGCAGAAGATGGTGCCCGACATGCCCGGCAAGGCCTGGCGGTGGGTGGCGGAGATGGAGGAGATCTCGGGCTTCCTCGATGGCGTGGCCGGAGGCGGCGCGCTGTATCGGGCGGTCGAAGAGCTGTATCGGCACGTGGCCGCGGATTTTCCGAAGGGCGCCGATGTCGCCGCGCTGCGGGCCTTCTTCCGCCGCGAAGACTCCCTTTGAGGCAGGCGAAACCGCCTGCCTCACCTCTGAGAACGCGGCACTTGCTGTGGTGGCGCAGGCGGTTTCGCCTGCGCTCCGCTCAGAGCCGCGATCGTAAGTGCCCAGAACGCGGTTCTCTCAGCGCTCTCCGCTTCCTCAGCGCTCTCAGGTCTTGTCTTTCTCTTGGTCTTCTCCGCGTCTTCCTCCGCGTGCTCCGCGCCTCCGCGTCAAGGATACGGTTTCCTCAGTCCTTGAACATGGCGTTCAGATCCCGATAACTCACCGCGTCCGCCGCGAATGTGAAGGTACCGTGCTCCCGCATCTCCCTCGCGGCTCGCAGAAATGCGCCCAGGGCGGCGCGCGCGAGCGCGCTCCCCACGCTGACGCGCTTGACCCCCATCGCCGACAACTCGGCCATGCTCAATTGGACGCCTTGGAGTCCCATCACGACGTTCACCGGGCGATCCACCGCGCGGACTACCGCGGCGATATCGTCCTTGCTGGTCAGCCCGGGCGCATAGAGCACGTCGGCTCCCGCCGTTTGATACGCCTCCAGCCGCTGGATAGTGTCCCTGAGGTCGGGCCGGCCGCCCAGGTAGTTCTCGGCGCGCGCCGTCAGCGTGAACGCGAACGGAAGAGCGCGGGCCGCCTCTGCCGCCGCGCGGATTCGCTCCACCGCATGCTCGCGTTCATAGATCGAACGTCCCGCCTGCCGCGACATATCTTCGATCGAGCCTCCAGCCAGGCCCGCGGCGGCTGCCAGCCGGATGGTCTCCGCGACCGTCTCCGGGGAGTCTCCAAAACCATTCTCGAGATCCGCGCTCACCGGCAGGTTGGTGGCAGACGCGATTCTGGAAATGTCCGCCATCACCTCGTCGCGGCCCATGGCGTTGTCCCGCCGGCCGGCGGAGAAGGCCGATCCCGCGCTGGTGGTGGCCAACGCCTCAAAGCCCAGGAGTTCCAGCAACCGCGCGGTGCCGGGATCCCAAGGGTTGGGAATGACGAAGGCGCCGTCACGCTGGTGCAACGCGCGAAAGGCCCGTCCCTTTTCGGCCTGCGTCACGCTGGTCCCCGGAGTGTCGAGGGCAGGCCGAACGTTCCCTCCACTACTTCCACAAAGTTTCTTTCTTCGCGCAGGATCAGCCGCTTGCTCTGTGCCATAGCGAAATTATCGCGTGCCTCCGGATCCGACTTCAAGCGCGCCCGGTAAGCCTCGTAAGAGGCCAGGCTATCGAAGGCAATCAGCCCCCAGGCCACATGGTTGGTGCCTTCGTGAGGCAGAAAATATCCCACCAGGTGCCCGCCGCACCGGGGAATGATGCGGCCCCAGTTTTCGGCGTATTGCTTGAATCCGTCCCGCTGGAACGGATCGATCTCGTAGCGGATTACACAGGTGATCGTCAAGAGTCCCCTCCTGGCGGCCGTTAAGGCCGGCGAATGGCAGCCAACGCTGAGCGCCGCGCCCGTCGCCACCATGGCGCCAATGGCTCTGCGGCGGTCTATGTGGTCCATCTCGGCAGCTTACCAGTTGCGGGACAGGAACACTTCGTTTACCATCAAAGTATGCATGTCGATCCGGACCCCGATGCCGCGGTCTCCCGAATCGCGGCGGCCATCGGCGAGCCGGCGCGGGCTCGCATGCTCTACTGCCTGATGGATGGCCGCGCCCGAACCAGCACGGAGCTCGCGATCGTGGCCGGCGTGAGTCCCTCAACCGCGAGCGTACATCTCCACCGGCTGAAGACCGAGCGTCTGGTCAAAGTGCTCGTCCAGGGGAAGCATCGTTACTACAGCCTGGAGGGACCTGACGTAGCGGGCGCACTGGAAGGCCTGAGTGTCCTGGCCGGCAGCCCGCGCGGCCGGTTCGTCCCGAGCACGCCCAGCCGTCTGCGCGCCGCGCGGACCTGCTACGATCACATGGCGGGCACGCTGGGCGTCTCGCTCCACGATCGCTTCGAGGCGCTGGGCTGGCTGTCGGATACATACGACCTCACTCCAAAAGGAACCAAGGGATTCGCGGCGCTGGGCATTGACCTCGAAGCAACTCGAGCGCTACGCCGCCGGTTCGCCTGCGCCTGTTTGGATTGGAGCGAGCGCCGGCCGCATGTCGGCGGGGCGCTGGGGGCGGCGCTCCTGAAAGTCGCCCTGAAAAGGAAATGGGTGACCCAGGATCTCGAGGGCCGGGCCCTTGCCATCACCAGCCTGGGGCGTCGCGAACTGCAGGCGCGATTCGGCCTCCGTGTCTGAGGCGGAAACCCCTCCCTCACGGTCGGGGCTCCGATCGGAGCCGGGCCCAGAGGGCACCAAGAGGGCACCCCGTCAGGGAGCGGTTTCGCAGGCTGATAGCTTCTTGTTATACCCTGTAACTTCACCATGAAACCCATCCTGATTCTCTCCCTCTTTGGCGCGGCCTGCGCCGCCCAAGGCCTGGACTACATCAAGGCCCACTACACCAAGTACGAGTACCGCATCGCCATGCGCGACGGGAAGAAGCTCTTCACCTCGGTGTACCTCCCCAAGGACGCCGTTGCACGGAGCGACGCCTCACAGAAATATCCCATCATGCTGGACCGCACCCCGTACAACGTAGGCCCCTACGGCGTCGATAACTACAAGGCCGCGCTCGGCCCCTCCGAGAAGTTCGCGAAGGAAGGCTTCATCTTCGTCTACCAGGACGTGCGCGGCCGCTACCTGTCCGAGGGCGAGTTCCGCGACATGACCCCGCACCTCGATCAAAAGCGCGGCCCGCAGGACGTGGACGAAAGCTCCGACACCTACGACACCATCGACTGGCTCATCAAGAACCTGCCTGACAACAACGGCAACGTGGGCATGTGGGGCATTTCGTATCCCGGCTTCTATACCGCCGCGGGCATCATCGACGCGCATCCGGCGCTCAAGGCCGCGTCCCCGCAGGCGCCCATCACCGACTGGTTCGTGGGCGACGATTTCCATCACAACGGCGCGCTCTACCTGCCGCACATGTTCCGCTTCTTCGCCGGATTCGGCCATCCCCGCCCGGTGCCCACGGTTCCCCAGCCGGCCGCGGCGCCCGCCAATTTGCCGGATGCCTACAGCTTCTTCCTTTCGCTCGGTCCGCTCTCCAACATCAACGAGAAGCACTTCAAAAACGATGTGGCGTTCTGGACGCAGATGACTCAGCATCCCGACTACGACGAGTTCTGGCAGGCGCGCGATTTGCGCCGCCACTTGAAGAACATCAAGCCGGCCGTGATGACCGTGGGCGGCTGGTTCGACGCCGAAGACCTGTTCGGCGCGCTCAACACTTATAAAGAGGTGGAGAAGAACAGCCCCGGCGCGAACAACATGCTGGTGATGGGACCCTGGTTTCACGGCGGCTGGGCGCGCGGCGACGGCGATGTGCTGGGGGCCGTGCGATTCGGCTCCAAGACCTCGCAGTTTTACCGCGACGAGATCGAGTTTCCGTTCTTCGACCACTGGCTGAAGGGCAAGCCCGATCCGAAGCTGCCGGAGGCCTACGTGTTCGAAACCGGCACCAACCAGTGGCGCCGCGAGGATGCCTGGCCGCCCAGGGACGCGCAGCCGAAATCGCTCTACCTGCACCCCGATGGCAAGCTGTCCTTCGAAACGCCCAAGGAATCCGCGGCTTTCGACGAATACATCAGCGATCCCTCGAAGCCAGTGCCGTACATCGGCGGACAGGCGCCCGGCATGACCCGCGAGCACATGGTGGAAGATCAGCGCTTCGCCTCCACGCGCACCGACGTGCTCACCTACCAGACGGACGAGTTGACCGGGGACGTCACGTTCTCCGGCCCGCTCGCGCCGTCGCTCTTCGTTTCCACCTCGGGCACCGATTCCGATTGGGTGGTCAAGCTGATCGACGTGTACCCCGAGGACTATCCGAATCCCGACCCCAATCCGCTGGGGCTGCACATGGGCGGATATCAGCAGTTGGTCCGCGGCGAGATCTTCCGCGGCCGGTACCGCAACAGCTTCTCCAAGCCCGAGGCCTTCGTCCCCGGGAAGATGGAGAAGGTGGAGTACGTCATGCCCGATATCGACCACTGCTTCCGCCAGGGGCACCGCATCATGCTGCAGATCCAAAGCTCGTGGTTCCCTCTGGCCGACCGCAATCCGCAGAAATTCGTCGATATCTATAATGCCAAGGCTGCCGATTTCGTGAAGGCCACGGAGCGCGTGTACCGCTCGGCGAGCGCCGCCTCGTGCGTGAGAGTGCGCGTGCGGACGGCCGGCGCCGGCAGGTAATCTGGTGGCCGTTAGCAGGCGAAAGCCGGGCTGAAGCCTGCCCCACCAAGACCGAGCAATTTGTGCAAGCAAGGCAGGCCACAAAAAACGATGGCCTGCCCCACAGCGTCAGAACCGGAACATGAAACCGGCTTCGCCCGAGAAAAATTGCGGGACGACCACACTTGAAGGCGCGATGAACCCGGTGGGCTGGCCGAACGCCGAGCTTCGGATATTGCCCTGATAGCTGCGGCCGAAGTTGGCGCGATTGGTCAGGTCGAACGCCTGGAAGAAGAACTCCAGCGTGGCCCTCTCTCGGAACTTGATCAACTTGCTGAAGCGCGTGTCCAGTTGGAAGAACGCCAGCCCGCGCTGGTTGCCGAAGGTGGAAATGAAGCAGCTTCCGTCCGCCAGGCAGGACCGGATCTGCGTCGCGGTATAGGCTTTGGTCGCGAGGTAGTTGGAGGGCGAGTTGGTCAGCAGGACCGCATAATCCGTAGTGGCGCTGTTGCCCACGCCGAAGTAGTCGATGCCTTCCAGCGCCGTGTACGGCCGCGCCGAAGCAAGCTGCATGATGGGCGCAAAGGTGATGCCCCACGGCAGATTTACCACGCCACTCGTCACCCAGCGGTGCCGCTCGTCCACCGGAGTCGGCCCGAAATCGTGCGCCGCAAAGATGTTGGAGGGGTCTGTGGCAGCCTGTGAGAAGCTGGCCGCCGAGCCGTTGTACGCCAGTGCGCGCGATAGCGTGTAGCTGGTGTTCAAGCTCACGCGATGGGTCAAACGCCGCCGGTAGGCGATGCTTAAGCCGTCATAGCGGGAGCGGCCCACCGGGGCGAAATCCGTGATGCTGCCCAGGACCGGTTGATTGGCCTTGGCGAACGCACTATCGAGCAGGCGCCCCGAGAAGTTCGGACTCTTCGGATTGATCTGCACGCTCTTGGATTCGTGCAGGCTCAACACGTGCGTGTAGTCCACCTCGATGGCATTGGCGTTGTTGATGGCAAACGTATACCCGCCGTTGAACTGTTCGGTGTACGGGTTGCGATATTGCGGGTCCATCAGCCGGCCCGTCGATCCAGCCGGAAGACTGGTCGGCGGTGGCGGGGGAACCGGCAGCGGGTCGACGCCATAGCGGAACTCGGACAACGGCTTGCCCGTGGTCGGCACGATATCGGCATTGGGGTCGCCGGGTCCGACGCTGTTCAGGTTCAACACCGTCGCGAAAACCGTAGGATTGGCCTGCTGCACCATGAACAGCGGGATGTTTTCGAAAATCTGGCCGTAATACAAGCCGAAACCTGCGCGCACCACGTGCCGGCCGGAAGCCGTCAGCGAGTAGGTAATGCCGACGCGCGGGCTGAAATCCTTGGTGTCGTCATGCGGAGTGCCGCCTCCATAGGAACTTCCGATGGCCTTCAACTCCAGATACGCCCGCGACAGCGGCGCCGCGGAACCGCCCACCAGGTTGAAATCGCGGTCCCAACGCAACCCCAGGTTGAGCGTCAGACGCTTGTTCACCCTCCAGTCGTCCTGGAAGTATAGTCCGAACATTTTGGTGGACAGATCGAAGTAGGGGTTACCGGACGTTTCCGAGATGTTGGTAATCAGTCCGGGCGTGGCGAAGCCCTGCGGGTATGTCGCTTTGTCGCCTAGAATCTGACTCGGATCGGCAATGAAGGTCACATTGGGCGTGGGGGTAAATTCGAAGAACCCGCCCAGCGTCGGCTCCGCCAGAAAGTCGAATCCCACCTTGAAATTGTGTCTGCCCCGCGTAATCGAGAGATCGTCCTTGAACTGCCACTTTTTCTGGAACGATTGCTGCGGCACGTTGCCGTTGGTTCCGAAATACTCGCCGGAAGCAAAATTGACGGTGGGATACTTCGTAGTCGAATCGATCACGTTGTTCCAGTATTGGTAGCCGACCGTAACTGCGTTCACCACCGTGGGAGTGAAGACGGAAACGAAGTTGGCGCTGGCCAGGATCAGCCGGTTGGTAGTAAAGTTGCCGGCCGTCAAGTCGTTTTGCGACCCGGACTGGTCGTTCAAACCGTTATTCTGCTGATCGGTGTAGCTCAGGAACATGTTGTTCTTGCTGTCGAACCGGTGGTCGTAGCGGCCGTTGTAGCGCCAGTCGAAGTAGGGGGTAGGGATGGTCGAAGCCGGCTGCGCTCCCAGCGGCTTGGCCAGCACCAGCTCATTGTAAGACGTCGGATCGGCGATGATGCTGGTGGCTTCGCGTTCGCGCTCCAGCGTGAAGAAGATGAAATCCTGATCTTTGCGGATCGGACCGCCAATCGAGCCGCCGAACTGCTGGCGTCCATAGTCCGACTTGGAATTTCCGGCCTGTTTCGAGAAATAGTCGTTCGCATTCAAGGCCTGGTTGCGATCCAATAGGTAGGTAGATCCGTGCCAGACGTTGGTGCCGGATTTGGTGATGGCGGTGATTGCGGCGCCCTCGCTGCGGCCGTTGGCCGCCGAGAAGCGTTGCGTGCTGATGTTGAATTCCGCCACGGCTTCGAGCGGCAGTTGCATCACGGGCCCACCGACGGTGTTGTCCTTATCGTCGATCCCGTTCACGGTCACGTTGACATTGCGCCCGTTGGACCCGTTTACCGCGAACACGCCGATGCGGTTCTTGGTCGGGTCATACGAGTTCACCGGCCGCGCGCCGGGCGCCAGAGTCGCCAGGCTGACGAAATCGCGGCCGTTCAGAGGCAGGTTTTCAATGTCCCCCGACGTGATGGCCGCGCTCACGTCGGTTTTGGCGAGGTCCACCAGCGATGCGCCGGCCGCCTCCACCGTGACCACAGTGCTCTGCGCGGCGGGCGTAAGCTGGGCATCGATAGTCGTGGTCTGGCTGACCGCCAGCCCCACGCTCCCGAACACCTGTTCCGCGAAACCTTTGCTGACGATCCGCACCTGGTAGGTGCCGGCCGGCAGGAGGTCGAAGCGATACTGCCCGGCCTCATTGGTTTTCGTTTCGCGGTTCAGCCCGGTGTCCTGGTTGACGGCCTTGACGTCGGCCCCTGGCACGACGGCGCCACTCGGGTCCGTAACCGTTCCCATCAGGGTCCCGGTTGCGTTCACTTGGGCCAGAAGCGATGGCACAAGCAATGCCAGGCAGGCAAAAAGACAGATGAACTTATCCCTCGTCACGATGTTCAACATTCGATTTCCTCCTTTAGGAGAATACGGATTTCTTCACCCCGGGAAAGTCTCCTTGGGCCGCTTGCGCGACCAAGGCTTGGCTGTCGCATCAGCAATGTTAAGACCAAAGTTAAGAATGCGTTAAATCACTTGTTATGTACAGAGCTTTGAAGCATTTTGCTCACATTGTTGTTCGTTATATCCGTTGCTTCGGGAAGCAAAAAAGGATATTGGGGGCCTGGATCACGCCTAATTTTTTGAAAACAAAGCCCTTAAGTTCTTTATGACATTTGGTACCCAAAAAATACGGTTTGGGGTAGAAGAGGGCTAAAAAGACCCGTTGTGATAGTTCCCGGCGCCTGACCCGCAAAAGGTTAGTCGGCGAATTTACGCCATCGGACACGGAGGAATCCCTACCCCGCCATCTTGCATCGCGGCGCCCACCCGCAGGACGAGCGCTCCTTCGAGGGCCGGACCGACGATCTACACCAATGCCAGAACGCAAGGGCGGCCCAGTAGCGGCAGGTATCCATTCTGCGGCGGAAATGCCAGAACGCAAGGGCGGCCCAGTAGCGGCAGGTATCCATTCTGCGGCGGATCTTCGCTCTCATGGAATGATTTTCGCCATGCCTGTTTGAAGGCTGCGAGGCCTGGGAGTGGGGCCAAGCTGGCAGCGCAATCCGGCGTTCCCGGTATGGAGAACCACGATGGCGTGCTGTTATAGTGTATTCAGAGGTGAAACTCATGTTTGACAAGAAGGCAGACCTCGCTGGTCCCGGCATCGGTGACTACGAGCAACTGGAGAAGATCCTCCCCCGGGATTACCGCTCCCTGCTGACCCCCAACGAGACCCAGAAAGCCATTTTCGCAGCAAAGAACTTTATTGAAGAGCACCTGTGCCAGGCGCTCAACCTCATGATGGTCACGGTTCCCCTCATCGTGGATGTAGAGAGCGGCGTGAACGACTACCTGGACCGCGACGGCTCCCGCACCCCGGTTCAATTTCACATCTCGAACGACCACGATCTGCATCCCCTCGACGCGCAAATCGTCCAGGCGGCCACCAAGTGGAAACGCGTTGCCCTGAAGCGCTTCGGCATGGAAACCGGAGAGGGCCTGTGCACCGACATGCGGGCCGTGCGCAAGGACTACTTCCTGGATCACGATCACAGCGTCTACGTCGACCAGTGGGACTGGGAGAAGGTCATCACTCCGGAGCAGCGCAACCTCGAGTTTCTGAAGCAGACCGTGAGCAGCATCTGGAAGATCCTGGTGGACGCCGAAGAGTATCTCCAGCATTTCTTCCCGAAGCTCCAGGACAGCCGCTACCCCAACCTGCCCAAGCGCCTCACTTTCCTGCATGCCGAAGACATCCTCGACATGTATCCCGACCTGCCCCGGAAACAACGGGAGACAGCCATTCTGCGGGAATGCCCGGCGGTCTTCATCATCGGGATCGGCTGGACCCTCAAGGACGGCTATCCGCACGAGATGCGCGCCGCCGACTACGACGACTGGGTGACCGAACAGACGTCCATCGACGGCCGTCCGGTCCATGGATTGAACGGCGACATCCTGGTGTGGAACCACGTGACGAAGCGGCGCCACGAGCTGACGTCCATGGGAATCCGCGTGAACGCCGAGACCCTGCGGCAGCAGCTCGATCTGACCGGGCAACTCGACTTCCTCAAGTTCCCGTACCACCAGGCGATTCTGAACGGCGAGATCCCGCTCTCGATCGGCGGCGGGCATCGGACAGTCACGCACCATGATGCTGCTGCTGCGCAAGGCGCACTTGGGCGAGGTCACGGTCAGTGTGTGGCCCAGGGTCCTGAAAGAAATCTGCGCGGCCAAGAATATCCACGTTCTGGAATAGCAAAGAATTTGGCCACAGATGAACACCGATGAACACGGATAAGACAAGACAATAGATTATCCGCGTTGATCTGCGTTCATCCGTGGCCAATCCTGTCTCTTCCGCGGATAGTGCCCGCGCTGCTCGTCCCGCCGAGCGGCGCCTGCCGGCACCGAGCGACGGTTGCCAAGCTGGTAACTTTGTATTGACTCAAGGCCCGTCGTTGGAAACCATGAGCACCGCCGTGCATTTCGATTGTGAAGCGCTATGGGCGATTGTTGGCTCAAGCCGCTCCTCGCGCGATCAGAACGGAGGAGGAGAACGACCGGGCACTGGCCATTGTCGAGAAGCTGATGGAAAAGGGTGAACTGAATCTCACGCCCGAGGAAGACGCTCTGCTGGAACTGTTGGTGGACCGGTCCGCCGAGGTCTTCCAGGTGTCCGCCGGGCTATTTCTGTGAGTACAGATTAAAGCGAACTGAGCGACACCTGCCGCCCCTGGTGGAACGCCACGTTCGCCAGGTGCGGCGCCGAGACCGCGCTGGCTCCCACCTCCACCGGCGCATTCGGCTCCTTCCGCGAACGGACACAGTCCATGAAGTTCTGGATGTGCGTCTCGATGGGAATCGGCGCGGCCATCTTCTGCACCGGGTCGGGATTTTTGGGCACGGGCTCTTTCCAGATGCGGAAGCCCTCGTTGTTGATGATCATGGTGCCCTCGTCCCCCTGGAACTGGATCGACCAGTCGTTCTCGTAGGAGTTGCAGTAATTCAGCGTCCAGGTGGCCATGAGCTTTTCGTATTCGAAGACCGCGCAGAAGACGTCGGGAACTTCCGAGCCCGTATTCTTGGCCTTCTGCCCGTAACACACGGCCGAGCGGACCGGGTACGAATTGCGGCTCCCAGGAAGCGCTGCCAATCCAGCTTGCCGCGCAGCGGCGAGTTGTCGAGCGGCTTCGAGACGTTCCAGTTCCACATGGGCTTCACCAGCGTGATCTTGCCCAGAATGCCGCTGTCCACGATCTCCTTGGCCTTGATCGCCGAAGGCGCGCTGCGGCGCTGCATGCCGATCTGCACGATCTGCGGCGTCTTGCGCACGGCCGCTATCATGCGCTGGCTCTCCGCGAGCGAGTGCGACATGGGCTTCTCGAGATAGACATCTTTCTTGGCGTCGAGCGCGGCCAGCAGCATGGGGCAGTGCTGGTGATCGGGCGTGGCCACCACCACGGCGTCGAGCGAGGTCTGCGCCAGCAGGTCGTGGTAGTCCACATAGCCCTGGGCATCGGGCGCCGCCTTCAGGCCGGCCTGCAGGTTGGGTTCGAAGACATCGGCCACCGCCACGCATTGGGCGCCGAGCTTGTTGAAGTTCTGCTGGAGGTACCGGCCGCGCCCGCCGGCGCCGATCAGACCGTATGACAGGCGGTCGTTGGCGCCCCATGCGCTACGGGGTACCAAAAGCGGCGCAGCAGCCAGCGCCGAGACGAGAAACTCTCTGCGATCACGATCCATGGTCAACAGTGTAACTCCTGGCGCGTTGCGCTGGACAGGTTGTGCTGGACAGGCCAGGAGGCCTGTCCCACTTACCGGACGACGATGCTGGCGGGCTGGCTGCTGGAGCCGTCCACCCACACCATGACGGGCACCTGGGTGCTGCCGAAGGATTGCGTGAGGACGATCTGAATCGAGTACTGCCCGTTCGCCGCGGGCGTGATTCCGAGCACCGGCATCGATACTCCGGAGACCGTCACTTCGAGGCGGCTGGGGTTATCCAACACCGTCGGGTCAAGACCGGAAACCACCACGTTCAGCAGGTCGCCCGCGCCCGCCGAACCGGACGGCGGATTCCCGCTGAGCGCCACGCTGGATTGATTCGTCACCTGAACGATGGACGGCGGCGGATTGTCGATCTGCACCAGGACGGGGAAGGCGTTGACCGAACCATTGTTCAGCGTGAGGGTGGCCGGGCCGCTCGCGAAAGGAGTGGGTACGAAGAAGTTGATCTGCTGCGGGCTGACGAACTGGAGTTGTACCGCCGCGCCGTTCAAGGTAAGCTGCACGGCGCCGGCCGCCAGGTTCAGCCCGCCCACCGTCGCGATGCTGCCGGCGTAAAGGGTCAACTGCGTGGGGTCGAAATTGGCGATCGGCAGGGCGATGAAGGGCAGGCCGGCTTGGGCGGGCAGAATCTGGAACGAATTGGGCTGCGTAATCACCTGGAACCCCGATACCAGGCTGACTTCGAAAGAGCCTAACGTCGCGTTGGGCGCTACCACCAAGTCGGCTTTCAGGTGGGTCGGGCTGAGCACCCAAACGCGGCGAACCGTGATATCGTCGGATCCGAATCCCACCGTCACCTGCCCATCCACAAGATTGGTATTGGAGGTTGTAATATCGACTGCCGCTGAAGAGGTAACCGGCAGCGACGTAACGCTCATGGAGCTGATCTGTGGAGGGGCGGTGACGGGGTACTGATAGGTCTGCGGCTGCCCGGTAGCGGGCTGGCCGGGGACCTGATCGGTCAGACCAAGCAGGATCATCGAGTTCTGACCGTCGGAGTTGAAGAGGGTGATGGTGGAGGTCTGGCCGCTCGCTCCTGGCGGCGGCAGCACCGTGATGGTGCTTTGGGAGTCGGTGCTGATGGTGGTGGCCTTGAGTCCATCGAAATAGACGCTGCTGTCGGTTCCGAAACCGGCGCCGGTTACAGTGACCGTGCCATCGTTATTGGGCGCGGCCGAGACGATCAGCGGCGGGCCTTTTTGCACCAGGTTGACGGCGCCGGGCAGCACGTAAATATCGTTGCCGAAATTCACAACCAGGTGCCGAGGGCCGGTGCCGGCGCCCAACGTCGATATGTAATAGCCGTATACGGCCTGGGGACTGCCGGCCAGGAAGTTGAAGAAAGCGGGCGGTTGAACGGAGGTGCCGATGCCTCCCAGGATGGTAACCGATTGCGGCAGCGGAATGCTCGCGGGCGGCTGCAGGATGAGCATCCCGTACTGATTCGAAACCGTATTGATGAAGGCCGGAGTCACCGTCATCCCGTTCGGCGTGTACTGGTAGCTGCGGCTGCCAGGGTCGAGCTTGCAGAAAGTCTCGAGATCGTAAGTGGTGGTGGCCGGGCGCGGCTGCACCTGGATATTCACATTATTGGTAACCGAGCCGGGAGTGACGTTGACTACCGCGGCCTGCTGCGGATCGAGGATTCCCGGATAAAAGATCGTCTGAAAGGCTCCCGAAGGGTTGAACGGCTGCCCCGCCAGATCGACGGGCAACCGGATGCCTTCACCACCCCCACCGCCCCCAAGGGCATCCGGAGGAAGCGGGTGAACGTAGACCAGGTAGCCGAGGTTGGCCGGCATGCCATCGATGCGGTAAGCGCCGTTGGGGTCGGTCAAGGCGCTGACCGCCGGCCCGGTCGGGGAGATCGCTACCACCGAGGCCATGACCACCGGCTGGCCGTTGGCGTACGTGATCCTGCCGGTAATGGAACCATAGCTGGCGGCCCAGCCGGACTTTCCGTAAAGAACGGAAAGCCCGGCAAGGTCGTCCGCGTCCAAAGGCCGTGTACGGGAGGTGTTTCGGACGATTGCCTGGGACATCGCGGCCCCTGTCCAGGTGTGCTGCAGTCCCAGTGCATGTCCGACTTCATGAACCGCCGTAGTGAAATACGATTCCAGGTAGCTCGGTCCCGGCGGCTGGCTGGCATCCAGATCCAGCTCCACGATGGAGTGGACGACGGGAAAGAAACCGTTCACCTGGGTGGTGGATACCGTGACGCCGCCCATTCCCAATAATCCGGGTGGCAGATCGATGAAGACCACGTCGCCACCCGGCGTGACGGACGGCGCCTGCGAGGAGCTCTCCACACCGCCGAAGGCCACGCGCAGATCCGAGCTGGTCACTGCGTTCCATTCCGCGATGGCCTGCTTCACCTGGCTCAGAACCGCGGGAAAACTGTCATTGGGACCGTAGGTCGTGGGAGACTGGTCGCTCACGAAAAACGTCACCGTCTTGTTCGGCAGCATGGTGGGGCCGCCGCTGTAGAGATCGTATTTTTCGTAAATCGGGGCGAACGGAGCGGTTCGTCCGGCGTAGTGAATGTACTGATAGTAAGCCCGGGAGGGGGTAACCAACAGCAACACAGCCACGGCGATTGACAGAACCCGGCCGAGGCTCATGCGGTTGGTCACTGGGCCACGGCGGATCATTTGGCAACAACCTGGTTGGCAGTTGCCAGAGTGCTCGCAATGCGCGACCGCAGCTCGCTCAGATGCATCGTCAACATCTGGTCCTTCACGGGACGGCCGCTGCCCGAGTCGAGCATCAGCTCGCGCGTCGCCGAGCGCGTCGCCACCGGATCCGAAGTGCCGTCGGCGGCCACCGAAAACAGGCCCTGGGTCAGCCCGATGACCTGGGTCAGCCCGGCCCTGCTGGTCCACAGGAAGAACACAAATTCATCGCCTTGGTTGAACGAGGGAGCCCCCGCAAAGGACTGCCGCTGGCCGTTGACCGCGCCCCCCGGAACCAGGACTTCCACCGAGTCGGCGGCCGGGCCCTTGAAGCGCTCGGACACCTGCACCACGTAGTGGGTATAGACCACTGGCCCCGCATAAGCCGCATACGAAGTGGTGACCTTGCCGCGCACGATGGAAGTCGATTTGGCGATCATGTCGTCGAGCGAGAGCCGCTCCAGAGTGGCGCACTGGAGCGGCCCCGTGGCGAAGGTCAGCACTAGCGCAAGCAGGAAGTGGCGCTTCACGGGCTCGAAAAGAGCAGTTCTCATTCCAACTGAACTCACTGATAATGCATTGGTTATGGGCGCATTTTGCCGCCCGGTGTGTTGCTCGGACACGGGGTTGGGACACCCTGTCCCAACGGGTCAGGTTTTTCCCGGTCTGACGATGAGCATCGGGACGTCCAGGTTGTGCCGCACGGGGTTGATGGTGTTTCCGAAAATCAGGTCTTTGAGCCCTCCATGGCCGTGCGCTCCCATGATCACCAGGTCGGGCCGGATCTCGCGCGCATAGCGCACAATCTCCTTCCGGGGAAAGGTTGAGTGAGAGATTGAGGTTTCCACGGCAAGTCCTTGATTGCGAAGAGACTTAGCAATACGTTCAATATACTGTTCGCCGGCCTCCACTTCGGCTGTGGAAGACTCCGGGCCGTACACCATGCTGGTGACCCCTTCCTCCACGTGCAGCAGGTAGAGCTTGGCGCCGTGCAGGTGCGCCATGGCGGCGGCGTGGCTGACAGCCAGGCGGTCGAGGACGGTGTGGTCGAGCGGCACCAGGATGCGGTGGTAGACCGGCGGCGCGGCCTCGGCGGCGCCCGCAGTCTCCGGCAGACTGATAGGGGCACGCAGGCGGCGGGCGCGGTGGGAGATCAGCGGCTCGACCGTGATCCACAGCAGCAGCAGCAAAAGGGCCACGGCGGTGGGGACGGCGACCAGCCACACCACGGTTCGCCAGCGCCCGGCCGCGTCCAGCCACTCGCCGATCGCTTGCACCGCCAGCCAGGCATTCAGCCCCAGCACGACAGCGGCGGTAGTCCAGGCCAGCACACGAACCCAGGCGGAATTGGCAAACGAACCCATTCGCGCGCGATCATTGGTGAAGTGGACCAGCGGGATGATGGCGAACGGAAGCTGCATGCTGAGAATCGCCTGGCTCAGGAGCAGGAGACCGAAGGTGGACTTCTCGCCGGCAAAGTAGATGGTGAGGGCGGCCGGAGTGATGGCCAAGGAGCGGGTAATCAGGCGCCGCAGCCAGGGCCTCATCCGAAAGTTCAGGAAACCCTCCATAACTATCTGACCGGCAAGGGTTCCCGTGAGTGTGGAAGACTGTCCGGAGCAGAGCAGCGCCACGGCGAAAAACACGCCCGCCAGGCTGGTTCCCAAGAGCGGCACCAGCAGCACGTGGGCTTGCTGGATTTCGGTGACGATGATGCCGTGCTTGAAGAAGACCGCCGCCGCCAGCACCAGGATCGCCGCATTCACCAGCAAGGCTCCGTTCATGGCCACCACGCAATCGATCAGGTTGTAACGGCAGGCGGTGCGTTTGGCCTTTTCGGTGTGGCCGATGTTGCGGGTCTGCACCAGGGCGGAGTGCAGGTACATATTGTGCGGCATGACGGTAGC
The DNA here is from genome assembly GCA_900290305.1 of Candidatus Sulfopaludibacter sp. SbA4. Classification (GTDB taxonomy): domain Bacteria; phylum Acidobacteriota; class Terriglobia; order Bryobacterales; family Bryobacteraceae; genus OMOG01. The sequence goes on along the minus strand of OMOG01000151.1, from coordinate 5,638 downwards.
GCCCAGGATGGTGACCGCCAGGTAGAGGCTGTCGCGATTGATGCGGGGAAGGATGCCGGTCACCAACTCGGATACCGCCGGCTTGGCCCAGAAGACCTCGATGCAGAAGCATGCGGCGATGACCGAGATGAGAGCCAGGATGAAAGCCTCGATAGTGCGGATGCCGAAGCTCTGGAACCAGAGCAGGAGCAGGGTATCGGCCGCGGTGAGCAGGACGCCCGCGAGCAAAGGAATGTGGAAGAGCAGGTTGAGCGCGATGGCCGCTCCCAGGACCTCGGCCAGGTCGCAGGCGGCGATGGCGATTTCGCACAGGACCCAGAGGGCAAGGGTCATGCGCCGCGGATAGTATTCGCGGCAGGCTTGGGCGAGGTCGCGGCCGGAGACGATTCCCAGGCGCGCGCTCAGAGTCTGGAGCAGGATGGCCATGGCATTGGACATCACCAGGACCCAGAGCAGGCGGTAGCCGAAGCGTGCGCCGCCTTCGAGGTCGGTGGCCCAATTCCCGGGGTCCATGTAGCCGACGCTCACCAGGTACGCCGGTCCGGCGAAGGCGAAGAGGCGCCGCCAGAAGGATACCTGGGACGTGCCGACGCTGGAGTGGACTTCGGCCAGCGAGCGCGAGTTTTGTCCCAGTTGTCCGGTGCTGGCCACTGTATTAACTATAGTTAAGCAAGTGGCGCGGGTCAAGTCAATAGCGAGGATGCGGGAGTGTGGCACGCGGCTTGAAACCTTCACGACTGTGCGCGCTGGCGGGTATCGGTGTCGACAATGTGGTGCTGGAACGGACGCGCCCGGCGATCGAAGACGATCGCAACAACACGCCTCATGGCAGGTGGCGTTTCGCTCGGTATGCTCGATGCACAAGTACTTCGCCGGACGGACCAGCCGCTGGGGCACGTCGTCGCGAATTCCGCGGGGAAACCAGTTGTAGCCCGTAGACCGAAGGCAGGCACACGGATGCCGATCGGCGGAAAGGATGTGCCTCCAAGCGGTGTGGCAGTGAGTCAGTCATGCGCGCGGTTCCTGAGGGTAGAGACCGTGCTCCATCTCGATCTGTTGCAGGGCGGCTGAGGCGAAGTTCAGAGTCAGTTCGAGGCGGGCGCGCGCTTCGCCATGGCACTTCAGGTTGGCGATGCGCTGGAACTCGGAGACGATGGCCTGGCACTGCTTGTCGAGCGCGGCGAGGCACTCAAGGGTGGTGGGTGCGGGCTTCTCTTTGGGGGGCATGTTGCGGCAGAGATCGTCGACGGCATCGGCGATCTTTTGTGAGTTTTGGGGATCGAGCTCGATGGCTTCGTCGTTGAAGTGGAGGGCGTTCTCCTTGATGAAGGGCTCGACGGCGCGGAAGTCTTCGGGGGTGATGCGGATGAGTTGGCGGAGCTCGAAGATGGCGGGGCCGTGTTGCTGCCACATACGAATGATGCGATCGGCCTGGGTGCCGCTGATATGCAGGTACTCGGGGCAGAATGCTTTCCAAGAGGATGCACAGCGCAGGTAAAGACGGCCCTCGCGGATGCGCAGGATCGTTTCGGCCTGGGCCGCTGAACAGCGGCCGGCGACGATGGCGAAGGACTGATTCTGTCCCAGAATCTGTCCCAATTGGAGCAGCTCGACAAGCTCGGGCGGCAGCAGCGCTCCGTGCAACGGAGTGGAAAACCGGTGGATGCATAGAGAACTCCATCAGGCGACACAAGTTGTGTCGCGGAAGGTCGTCGATTTACTGAAAAGAAGGGACTTAGGTTAGGCTTGGCGACACAACTTGTGTCGCCACCCCCAAATGGGGGCAGAAACGAAAACAGCTCCCCGGATGATGGGGAGCCGTCGTGAAGCGCTAAGTCTCTTCCTGATTTAAAGCTACCATGCAAACATGGCAGACCCGGCTAAATTTGGGTGGCCAGGACGGGTTTTGTGGTACGTAAGTGCTTTTGAATCAGTTTAAAGTGCCTTTGAAAAATATATTTCCAAAATTGGTGACTGGCCAAACGCGGCTGCAACGGGCACTCGGGAAGATGGGGACGGCCAAGGGGCGGAAGTCTTTTGTGCTCAGTAGCTTCGGAGGTCAACGGGAGCACCTAGAATACGATCCGTAATTCAGAGCACGTTCGTCATCGAGCGCAGCTATCCCGCCAAGCCTAACGCATGTTCGGCGCTTTCTCCGACCCGGCCAGGAAACGGCGCTTGTTTGTGGAGGGCGAGGGCCACGAGGTGAAGCACTACGAAATCGCCAACCGACCCCGACAGCGGTCGTGAAGAAGGCACCTTGGGTGTTGATCGTGATTGCGTAGCCAAAGGTGTGATCGGTTGAACTCGGGTGGGGAGCGGATGCAGTGTTTCCCGTACGGGGGGGAGCGGACCTCGATGCCGGACGGTCGGGAGAAGTGGGGGACATACTTCCGGGACGGGCGGGTGCACCGTCATCATCCCATCTCACAGGCCGGCTGAACTCCTCCTAATCTCCTCGATCACGGCTTGAATCGATTCCAGATCCTCAGCCACTTCAGCCCGGCGGCCGAGCTTCTCAAGAAGGCAAAACGTCACTGCGGGCACTCGATCGTAGTCTCTTGATATCAGTCCCGGAAACCGATGTGCAGCCCTCACAGCAGCAAGTATTTTCTTGAGCATCTCCCGGTCCACCGGCCGGTCGGGGTACAGGAAGTGCAGTATCCACACCGCTACGCTATCCCCCATCGTCGGAAATGCTTTCAGATCAAAGCCAGTCATCCAGTACCTCGCACGAGCGAGATAGCTGTTGACCCATTTCCTGGCCCAGCCTTCGTCTTCCGATGCCGTCAACGGACCCCCCTATCGTGTTATCGTGAAACTATAGTTTCCACCAGTGTACGTAGCGACCACACTCATGATCCTAGGAGCCATAGCAACCTGCCAAACGGATAATGTAGGAGACAGGCCCCGCCATACGCCCGCAAACTGAACTCGATACTGTTGCGTAGGTTAGAGCCGCCAGCGGGATTGGGTTCGGTGACTGCCACCAGATTGCCCATGGCGTCGGTGGTGGAGGTTTCCAACTTGCCGGCTCCGGTGTTGAGATGGAACGCAGCGGCGCCCTTCAAAGCGATTCGACGGGTCATATTGCGATGAATCTGCGGTCGAGGCCGGGTTCGCGCGCATGGCGCAGCACCCATTGCTCATCACTGTTGTGCATCGAGGAACCCGAGCCCTTCCTCCGCCCGCCGGCGCTGCATGTTCGCCTCACCTAGCGCGGACAGGAGAAAGGCGCGTGCCTCTGGAACACCCTTGATCCGAGACACCACGAAAATAGCACCGAGTCGATCATCCGGCGACATCCGGTCCCATGCGCGGATCAGGGCCTTCGAGGACTCCGGGCCAATCTGTATGAGCGCCGCTACCGCGGGCATCCACCCCTCGATCACTTCCGGTGCCCTGGTCCAGGCATCGTTGCCGACAAAGCGCTTCAGGTTGATATTCTTGATGAGGAATGGAATGGCTTCCTTCGTCCTCAGTTGGCCGAAGGCTTGCGCCAAGCCCACGTCCAACTCGGTCTCATCGACCTCCGATGGCGGGTTCCGGCTCCAGGAGAGCAGAAGGCGAACCTTGCTATTTCCGGACGCCAGAATGATGGCGATCGCGCCCTGCCGGGTGCCGGGGTCGGCCAATGAGCGCGCCAGATCGCGATCATTCGCGTCCTTCACGGACGGACGCGCGCAACCCGCCATTAGCGCGAGGAGGACTGCTGCTATGGGCCTCATCATGACCTCCCTCCAGCCTGGCTTACCGGATCATCATTGACCACATACCGTTCCGGTTCAGCGTGAAACTAAGCGACCAGTTTCTCGAGCAAGACGCCACGCCATCCCACGCAAAGGACGTGAAACTAAATGTCTCACTGGCGGCGACGAGCCTGTCGCGATTGCGATCAACTAACACAGACTCCCCCGGATTGTCGAGCCAGTCGATCCTGCCGGTTCCTCGAAAGACTAGAGATGGATCCGGTGAGTCATTCGGCTCCGATGCGCTGTACGGCCCGCTATTAATTCTGCCGTTCACGAGTTGGATCGTGCGCGAGCCCGAGACCGATGCCGACTGACCTATGGTCCAGTCGTTAGGATTCGTGTCGCCGAAGAGGTTAATCTGGATCTGTACCTGGTCGAACCAGCCCTGATTTGTGTACGGTCCAAGAGTGTTGGTAAAAGGGCTGTACGAGGACCGTCCGACAACGTTCTGCCCGTCCCTTGGGGGGCCTGAGGCCACAACTGACAGGCTGCAGCTCGGTGGCGGTGGTGGCGGTGGTGGACTGTAGAATGGGATAAAATAACAGAATGGACTCGGAAACGGACTGAAGTACGTCCCTCCGCAGTAACCCCCGCCGCCCCCGCCTCCACCGCTTGAATCCCCGTATCCGCCGCCAGGGCACGGGCCGCTCAGGGAGGCGTCCCACATCCAGTCCGGGCCGCAGTCGCCGTCCCCGGTCATGATGGCATATCGGCCCGAGGGATCGCGAAAGTTGACCGGATCGCCTTGGACGTATGCGAACCGGTTCCAACTCGTGGGATCCGATGAGTCTGCCGTTGCGAGTCCGCCCGCGTCCGGCGTCCAGAAGCTCCCGCTCAGCGGCGAGTAGTACCGCTGGTCCGCGTAATCCTGCCCCAGCCCGTCCCGGAAGTACGTCGCCCACTTCTCCCGGCCGTCCGGCGTCGAGGTCCGCTCCTCTCCGTATGGGAAATACTGCATCCGCTCCCCGCCCGAGTTCGCCCGCACCGACCCCAGCCGGTCGGTCACGATCGTCTTCCCGGCCGACCGCATCAGCTTGCTCCCGAAATACACGTTCCAACTCTTCACCTGGTAGCCGACATATTGGGGCAGGATGGCCTGGTAATATTGAGAATAGCTCCAATAGTAAGAGCAGGTGAAAGTCGCCAGCCGCTGCCCCGCGATCCCGTAAAAGTAGATCTCGCAAGGCGTATAAGCGTAGTTACCCCCCACTTGCGGCGACGCGAAGATCCGCTTCCCCGCGTGATCGTACGTGAAGGTCGCAAATGGCGCCGGCGCCGGCTGCAGCCGGTTCTCGATATCGTAGGGAAATGCTCCGTTCACCGCCGGATTCCCGTTGGCGTCGTACTGCTGCCCGAATTGCCGGTTCGTCGTCGGGTCGATCAGTGCCGAGAAGTAGGGCGCCGATCCGGCTGTGGGCGTCTTCCCCGTCAGGTTGCCGAATCCGTCGTAAGTGTACGAGCTGCCCCACGCGCCGTTGGTCGCGGCGGCTCCGATCATGCGGTTCAAGGCATCGTAGGTGTAGTTGACCGTCTCTCCCAGGATGCCGTCTGTCGACTGCGTGATCCTCCCGTTGTTCTGCGTGG
>OMOG01000151.1:0-295 GCA_900290305.1 Candidatus Sulfopaludibacter sp. SbA4 | reverse complement strand
ACCGTAGTTGGCGCTGGCCACCTGGTTGGAATTCCAGGACTGGCAGGTATCCCAGGTGTTCCCGGACCACGACGTGCAGAAATTCTCCGTCATGCCATTCAGATGTCCCATGGGATCGTAGCTGTAGGTATACGCCGGCTGATTGTCCCCGTTGGACAGGTTGCCCGGGTATTCCAGGGTGGTCATCTTGCCTTCATTATCCCACCCGTACAACGCATCCAGGTTCAGGATTGGGCTTCCCCCGGAGAGTTGCCACCCCCAATTTGAGTATTGCAGCCGCTGCCCGGCCACCCGT
>OMOG01000292.1 GCA_900290305.1 Candidatus Sulfopaludibacter sp. SbA4 | reverse complement strand
CACACAACCCCAACCCCTAACCCCTAACCCCCAGCCCCCTTCTTCCGAGGCCCCCCATGTCTGATCTCACTACCTGCTTCGCAGGCATCCGCTGTCCCAACCCCTTCTGGCTGGCCTCCGGCCCACCCACCAACTGCGCCGACCAGGTCATGCGCGCCTTCGACGCAGGCTGGGGCGGCGCCGTCTGGAAGACCATCGGCGAGCCCATCGTCAACACCTCCTCGCGCTACTCTTCCGTCGATTGGAACGGCCAGCGCATGATGGGCTTCAACAACATCGAGCTGATCTCCGACCGTCCCATCGAAGTCAACCTCCGCGAGATCGCCGAAGTCAAAAAGCGCTACCCCAACAACGCCGTCATCGCCTCCCTGATGGTCGATTCCAAGCGCGAAGTCTGGCACGATATCGTCAAGCGCTCAGAAGACGCCGGCGCCGACGGCCTCGAGCTGAACTTCGGCTGCCCGCACGGCATGAGCGAGCGCGGCATGGGCAGCGCCGTGGGCCAGGTTCCCGACTACGCCTGCATGATCACCGGCTGGGTCAAGGAAGTCGCCCGCACCCCCGTGCTCATCAAGCTCACCCCCAACATCACCGATATCCGCATGGTGGCCCGCGCCGCCCGCCAAGGCGGAGCCGACGCCCTCTCCGCCATCAACACCATCAACTCCATCACCGGCATCGATCTCGACACGCTGACGCCCCGCCCCAACGTCGGCGGCCTCTCGGCCCACGGCGGCTACTGCGGGCCGGCGGTCAAGCCCATCGCCCTGCACCTCGTCCAGCAGATCGCCTCCGACCCCGAAGTCGGCCTGCCCATCTCCGGCATCGGCGGCGTCTCCGGCTGGCGCGAGGCCGCCGAGTTCATCCTGCTGGGCTGCGGCACGGTGCAGGTCTGCACCGCCGCCATGCACTACGGCTATCGCATCGTCGAGGACATGATCGACGGCCTCTCCAACTGGATGGACGAAAAAGGCTTCCGCACTCTCGACGATTTCCGCGGCCTCTCCTTGCCCAAGGTCACCGAGTGGAAGCACCTCGATCTGAATTACAGAATCGTCGCCCGCATCAACCACGACACGTGCATCGGCTGCGATCTCTGCTACATCGCCTGCTGGGATGGCGCGCACCAGTGCATTCACCTGAACGGCCACACCGTACCCACCGTGGTCACCACTCCCATCGCCAAACTGGATTCCCTGCACGCCACCAACGACGCAACTCCCGAGGTCCGCATCCCCCGCATCGACGAAGACGAGTGCGTCGGCTGCAACCTCTGCTGGCTGGTCTGCCCGGTAGAGAACTGCATCACTATGGAGAAGATCGAAACCGGCCGCCCGCCGGAAAGTTGGGAGCAGCGCACCCATGCCTGACCATGTCCCAACTGGCTATGTGGCGCAGGCACTCGTGCCTGCCGCGCCGAGACTCGTCTCGGCGCTCGCGCACCCACCCCGGAGGACCCCATGAACACACTAATCCGCAACGGCACCGTCGTCACCGCCACCAGCACCACCCAAGCCGACGTGCTAATCCTCGGCGAACTCATCGCGAAAGTCGCCCCCGCCATCCCCGAGAACGCCGCCGACCGCATCATCGACGCTACCGGCATGTACGTCATCCCCGGCGGCATCGACCCCCATACCCACCTCGACATGCCTTTCGGCGGCACCACCTCGGCCGACGACTTCGAAACCGGCACCCGCGCCGCGGCCTTCGGCGGCACCACCAGCATCGTCGATTTCGCCATCCAGGCCCGCGGCACGCGCATGCGCGACGCCCTCGACACATGGTGGAAAAAGGCCGAGCGCCGCGCCTGCATCGATTTCGGCCTGCACATGATCGTCACCGACCTGGGCACTTCCGGCCTCGAAGACATGGACGACATGGTCAACGAAGGCGTGGCCAGCTTCAAGCTCTTCATGGCCTATCCCAACGTCCTCATGGTGGATGACGGCACCATTTTCAAGGCCCTCTCGCAGACCGCCAAAAACGGCGCCCTCATCTGCATGCACGCCGAAAACGGCAGCGTCATCGACGTCATCATCGCCCGCGCCCTGGCCGAGGGAAAGACCGCCCCCATCTACCACGCGCTCACCCGCCCGCCGCGCGCCGAGGCCGAAGCCGTGCACCGCGCCATCGCCATGTCCGAGATCGCCGGCGCCCCGGTCTACATCGTCCACCTCTCTTCCGAGGACGCCCTCAACGAAGTGCGCGAGGCCCGCGACCGCGGCGTCCCGGCCTTCGCCGAGACCTGCCCGCAGTACCTGCTGCTTTCCGTCGACGAGCTCGCGCGGCCCAACTTCGAAGGCGCCAAGTACGTCTTCACTCCGCCGCTGCGCCCCAAGGAGCACCAGCCGAAACTCTGGGAGGGCCTCAAGCACGACCACCTGCAGGTCGTTTCCACCGACCACTGCCCCTTTTGCTTCGCGGACCAGAAGATTCTCGGCAAGGACGATTTCACCAAGATCCCCAACGGCGGCCCCGGCATCGAGAACCGCCTGCAGTTGATCTATCATCACGGCGTGAATGCCGGCAAGCTGTCGCTCAACCGTTTCGTGGAGCTGACCTCCACCACGCCCGCGCGCATCTTCGGCATGTACCCCAAGAAGGGCGAGATCGCACCCGGCAGCGATGCCGACCTGGTCGTTTGGGACCCGAACGCCATGCACACCATCAGCGCCAAGACCCATCACATGCGCGTGGACTACTCCATGTTCGAGGGCTACGAAGTGCGCGGCAACGCCCGCACCGTGCTCTCCCGCGGCGAAGTGATCGTGGACAACGGCCAGTTCCTGGGGAAGCCCGGCCGCGGCAACTATCTCAAGCGCGCCGCCCGCGGAGGAGCCTGGAAGTAACGGACCAAGTAAAGCCGTGACCCTGCGGCGCCATAGTGGGGCGGACGCCCTCGTCCTGGGTGCCCTCTGGGCACGACCCCCTGGTCGCGCTCTTGCGCGCGGGACCCTACAACTTCAACCGCAGGTAAATCGCTCCCGGAGTCGGCTCGCCGGTATAAGCCCCCGTGCGCTCGAAACCCATCCGCGCATACATCTCGAGCGCGCGCTCCATCACCGGCATGGTATCGCCGACCATCTCGCGATAGCCCGCGCTCCGCGCCTCCGAGATCACCCAATCGATCAGCGCGCGCCCCACGCCCGACCCGCGGAACGTCGGCCGCACGTACAGCCGCTTGGCCTCGCACCGCTCCCCATCGATCGGCCGCAGCGCCGCGCAACCGGCGGGAACGCCCGCGATCGTGGCCAGCGCCAGCCGTCCTCCGGGAGGCGAATATTTGCCCGGCAGCCCCGCGACCTCCGCGCCGAAGTTCTGGAAGCACGGCGTAAAACCGAACGACGCCCAGTACTCCTCGAACAGTTCGCGAACCTGCCCCACTTGCGTTTCGTTCTCGACCGGCACGATTTCCACGGCATCAATCCTGGCGCGTCAGCTTGTCCTTATATATCGCGAAGACCCGCTTGAAATCCAGCGTGCGCATCACCTCGACCGGCGTGGCGTCGGGGGCGGTGCGGCGGTCGAGCGGCACCGTCGATCCGTAAAACCGCCCCCAGGCCGTCAGCACGTCCAGGTAGCGGATTTCGGATTTCGTCACGAAGCCCGGATCCAGCAGGTAGGCCGCCGCCAGCGAGTCCCACATGTAGCCGGTCGCCGCGGGATTGTGCAGGAAGCCCGGATAGCGGTTCCCCAGGTCCTCGCGAAAGAGGTCCGTGATGGGCGTGTGCACCGCCGCGACCTGGTCGAATTCCGCCTTCCGGATGGGCGCTGTGTTGCAGATATCCAGGGCGAACATCACCTTCTTGGGAATGCGCGACCGCATGACAATCCGCGCCGCTTCGGGATCGAACCAGAAGTTGAACTCCGCCGACGCGGAAGCGTTCCCCGGCACTCCGACGTTGCCGCCCATGAAGACGATGCGCTTGATCCTGGTTTCGATTTCGGGCTTGAGCCGCAGCGCCAGCGCGATGTTGGTCATCGGCCCGATGGCCAGTATGGTCAGCTCGCCCGGGTGCCGCTCGATCTCCGAGATCAGGAATTGGACCGCTCCTTCGCGGTGGGAGCGCCGCTCGGAGGGCTTCGCTTCCTCGGCAAAGGCCCCCATGAATTCCAGCTTTCCCCACCGCCGCTCCGATTCGTGCGCCATCGCGGCGGTATGCAGCAGCGGAGCCTGTGCGCCCGTGTACACGGGAATCTGCGAGTGCTTCAGCAGGTCGAGGATGTGCATCATGTACTCGGCCCCCTGCGTCGGCCACACATTGCCGGGCACGATGGTAATGCCCGGAATCGTCACCTGGGACGGGCTGCGCACCAGCATCACCAGGGCCGCGCCGTCGTCGCCGAAGAGGCCCGAATCGGTGTCGAACAGGACGGTATCCCGGCCGGCCGCCCACAATACGGGCGTCAGCAGAATTCCGGCGGCCAGGCGCAGCATGAATTTTCAATATACCGAAGATTCCGCTTGACCTGTCTACAACTGTAGGGTTGACACTGATGAAGGAGCGTCCAGCGATCAGCTTTCAGCCTTCGAGCCGGCGAGCCTCAGGGCTCGCGCTTCTAACCGGCTGATCGCTGAGGGCTGAGTGCCGATGGCTATAAAGCGATGCCGTTGACCGTTACAAACCTCGCCCGCGCCTGCGGGCTCAGCCGTAGTACCGTCCTGTACTACGAATCCATGGGCCTGCTGAAAGCGGCCCGGCGTGGCACGGGCAACTACCGCGTCTATGGAGAGCGGGATCTCCAACGCCTGCGCCAGGTCTGCCTCTACCGCGGTGCGGGGCTCAAGCTGGGCGACATTCGCTCGATTCTCGATCGGCCGCTGAGCGATGCCGCCGGCGTCCTGGAGCGCCGCCTGGTGGAGTTGAGCGGCGAGATCGAGAGATTGCGCGATCACCAGCGCGCCATTGCACGCTTACTGAAGAAGACCGATCAACTAAGGAGACTGCCGATGGTAACCAAAGAGAAGTGGGTCGAGATCATGAAGGCCGCCGGTTTCAGCGCCGAAGACATGCACCGGTGGCACGCCGAATTCGAGAAGTCCGCGCCGCAGGAGCACCAGGAGTTCCTGGAGTTCCTGCACATTCCCGCCGAGGAGGTGCGGTCGATCCGCGAACGGAGCCGCTAACCATTGTTGAAGTTTGCCGAAGGGGCCGAAGGGCCGAAGGGCGGCGCACTGTGGCGGCAAAGTGATAATGTCCCCTTTTGGCAAAGTAGAAATGTCCTCTTGACAGC
>OMOG01000154.1:7777-22900 GCA_900290305.1 Candidatus Sulfopaludibacter sp. SbA4 | reverse complement strand
GCCATCGATGAACACCGGATCGTAGTATTCGCCTTGTCCCGGCAGGATATTCCAGTAATCGAACCCCGTGGGGTCGCTGGCCAGATGCCACTTGCCGATCATGGCGGTCTGATAGCCGGCGCGCTGCAATTCCTTGGCGACGTGGTTGCGCTTCGGATCGAGCGGATCGTTCAGCGTGTAGACAGCGTTCTTGTGACTATACTGTCCGGTGAGAATCGCGGCCCGGCTGGGCGTGCAAATGGAGTTGGTGCAGAAGCAGTTGGTAAATCGCGCGCCGCCGGCGGCGACGCGATCGATGTTGGGGGTCCGGTTGATCCGGCTGCTCCGGTTGATCCGGCTGCCGTAGGCCGAAATGGCGTGGGCGGCATGATCGTCCGCCATGATATAGAGGATGTTGGGCAGCGGACGTCCAGGGGCGGCAAGTCCGGCGCCGGCTGCTCCGAGCACGGAGAGGATCTCGCGGCGAGTGTATGGGTGAGTCATCGGATCAGGCTGAGATCTCCTATCATCGCCGATTCCCGGCATCTGCGCCAGCGGCTCGAAACTAGCGCCGGCCCCGAGCCTGTTTTTGGGGCTACCGAGTTTCCCGAGCGGCCCGACACCAGCTACACTCATGTCATGATCGGCACGCACGAAGGATGTGGAGCTTCGCACCGCGATGCTTTTTTTGAAGCCGGGCGACCCCTGGTCAAATGGCGGGCAACTCTTGCCGCGTCGTGTCTCGCTGCGGTGGTGGCGCTGGCGCCCGCCTTTGGAGCCGACATCACCTTGCAGGACAAAACCCTGTTAGTCTCTTTCGACGCAAATTCGGGCGCATTGACCCGTCTGGAAGACAAGTCCACACACTGGGTCATCGAGCGGCGCCCCGAGCTCGGCGTGTCTTTTCGTCTGCACGCTCCCATGCCGAACCGCCGGGACAACTTCGTGTGGGGAGAGAAACAACAGGCCGCAGGGGTAAGGAAGCTCTCCGACAACACGCTGACTCTGGAGTGGAGGAACCTGGTGAGCGAGCACGGCGGCACGCTGCCGCTGGCATTCAGGGCGACAGTGACGCTGGAGAACGGTGTACTGAGATTTGACGGGACCCTGGTAAACGACTCGCCCCTGGTGGTCGAGACGGTCGAGTATCCATACTTCGGCGACTTGCACGCCCCGGCCGAGGACGCGCGCATGCAAGCGCGAACCATGTGGTATGGGAATCTGCAGTCGGACGAGATCTATCCGGCGTTTCGCGGCGAGAAGGGCTATTGGGGTGTGTTCACGCCGATGAAAACGTTCGATTCCTACAGGAGTCTTTTCTGCCTTCTCCAAGCACCCGGCGAAGGTCTGTATGTCGAAATGGCCGATCAGAACCAGCGGTACCTGCTGCAGTACACCTTCGAGCAACTTCCGGGCTCGATCGACTCGGTCGACAACCGGGTTCCCCGGCAGGACGCGATCGGCGGTCATCCGGTACGCCTGGAGTTTCGGACCACTCACTTCCTCTTTGCCGCTCCTCATTCCACGGTCAAACTGGCGCCGGTGGTAGTGAGTGGCTACAAAGGCGATTGGCACGCGGGCGTGGATCTGTACAAAAAGTGGCGGGCGACCTGGTTCAAGGCCCCCTACGTTCCCGCCTGGATCAAAGACGTAAACTCATNNCGGGCTGGTGAAATACGGCGAAGAATGCGCGCGGGACGGAGTGAAAGCCATTCAACTGGTTGGCTGGAATTTCGACGGACAGGATGGCGGCGATCCCGTGCAAGACACCGACCCCGGGTTAGGCACCTGGCAGCAGTTGCACGACGCTATTGGAAAGATCCAAGCCATGGGTGTGAAGATCATCCTGTTCGGTAAATTGAACTGGGCCGATATGTCTATGCCCTGGTACAAGAGTGAATTTTACAAATACGCTTCCACGGATCCATTTGGCATTCCGTACGAGCAGGGCGGATACAGCTATTACACGCCGACGCAATTGGCCGGCATCAACAACCATCGGCGCGCCGTCATGGACTTTCTCAGTCCCGGGTATCGGGACCTCGCCACCAGGGAATTTCAAAAGCTCCTGGCGCTCGGCGCATCCGGCTGGCTATTCGACGAGAACTGCCACCACGGTCCGGTAAAATACAACTTCGCCCCCGATCATGGCTACACGCCGCCCGGTTTCATCTATGCCGGCGACCTGCCGATGGGCGAGCAGTTGCGGGCGGCTGCCGACAGAGTGGACCGCGAGTTTTTGTTCGCCGGAGAAGGACACCAGGATTGGCTCAAGCAGGCTTACCCACTTTCCTATTTCCGAATCGATAACAGTTCAACGCCAGTGGACCGATATATCGACCCACAGGCTCCCCTGATGGTTGCGGTCACCGGCTTCGACGACCGCGAGATGCTGAACCTGATCCTGCTGGATCGATACCTGATCAGCTACGAACCCTACAACTTCAAGGGCCATCTGACCGACTTTCCCATGACGCTGGCGTACGGCAAGAAGATCGATGCCCTGCGGCGGAGATTCAGGGCCTGGCTCTGGGATGCCGAGTTTCGCGACACGGTAGGCGCCCAGGTCAGCGCCGATGGCGCGTACCGCTATTCGGTATTCGTGACCAGAGACGGGAAACGGGCGGTGGTGGTGGCAAATCAGGGACGAGAAAAGAGCATCACCGCTAAGGTGGAGTTACCGAATCCGGGCAAACTGGTGGTGGCTACGCCGGAGTAGCCGGACGCCCGGCCCACGTCGGGGACGCTGGAGATTCCCCCGCGGTCTACGGCGGTGGTGATGGAGCAGTAACGGGTCAGGAGCCGGGGGCCTCCCCCAAAGCTTACACCTGCGTTCTAGTCCGGCGGTGAATTTGGCTGTGCGGTAGACCGATGGCTAACGGCCACCGGCCGGTTTCGGTTTGACCGCGTTCGCCAGGGCCAACCGGTTGTCGTGCGTGACATAGCTGATCTGCAGATTGTAGCCGTTGGGGGTGGTGGTGTGATAACTCTTGAAGGCGGCAACGTGGATGTCGTCGCGGGTGGAAGTGTCGATCTGCGCTCGGAGCCCGCGTTTCTCCAGCTCCGCCTTCACCCCGTCCGTATCCCATGGCGAGATCCCAAACGAAATGTGATCGATGCGCGGGCTGCGCGCCGGCGCGGCGCCGGCTGGTCCGAAGTTGGGGTCGTTGGGGTTGCCCCCGCGGATGATGACGTCTCCGACTTCACCGATCATCAGCTCGTGCTGGCTCCCTTCGTCGTAGGTCTCTTTCCAGCCCAGGAGATTGGAGTAAAAGGAGGCGCTTTCCTTGTAGTTGGTCACGCTGTAGGAGAGATGGTCCAGCCACACGGTCTTCCATCCGGTCGATTCGAACGGCGCGGGCTCCGACAGCTTCGCCACCGGCGGAGACCTGCGAGCCTTCGCGAGACCGTTGCCGTTGGCGATCTGCAGATCCCATCCACCGAGATCTTTCACATGGAAGCTTTCGAACCCCTTGCCATCGTTGTCGTCCACCGGGGCGAGGCCGCGCTTGCGGAGTTCCGCCTCGACCGTCCGGGCGTTCCACGGCTCGATGACAAAGCACATGTTCTCCACCGTGGCCGTCCGCTCCCCGGGCGCTTGTCTGAAGATGGCCGAGCCCCAGTTGGCGATGTCCAACACGGCCTGCTTGCCGTCATCGCTGCGGAGCGCCCATCCCATGAGCGCGATGTAGAAGGCCGCCTCTTTCCGATAGTCGGGCATGTGGAAGGTGATGTGGTCCAGCGCCACGGTCCTCCACCCGGTCGGCGCGAACAGCGGTTTGATCGGGGCCGTCGCCACCTCTGCGGGCAAGGGACAGGCCCGTGTGCCGTAGCCATCTCTACAGCGGCCCTGCCCGAATGCGGAGAGGGCGAAGGGCGCCGCTCCCAGGGCGCGCAGCAGTGTGCGGCGCGAGGTGGCCGCGAAGTCGTGGTTCGATGGCTTGGCTGACATATCATCCATGGTACGTCGGTCATGTGGGGGGGGGAAACCACGGCCTAACCGCCCCAATGTTGTTCAGTTTGGGTCGCGAGAACACAGATGACGTCAGCAGGCCGACTGAATGCCGGCCCTGGAGATTGGCCATTTCTGCCGAGTCCGAGGTGGGACAGGCGATCGTTTTTTGTCGCCTGTCACCGCCAGGCTTTTAGCCCGGCGCAGCAGCCGCCTTTCAGGCGGCTCTTTCAAGGGCGAAGCCCTTGCTAGGCCGGCTGAAAGCTGGCCGGCCCCCCCTGGTCCGCCGGGGTCCCCTCGGGGGAGCGCCCTCGTCGGCCTTCCTCGCGTCCTGCCGAATCTTGATGCTATTGGCGAAAGCGGGACGAGGGCGTCCCGCGCGGACCAGGGGGTCCGCCCCACAATTTGTGCAGAATCGCAAAGTAAGTGGCATTGGGATGAAATCCTACCCCACGTCCCGAACCGTTTTTCCGAGAGTTTCGATCTCTCCACGGCACTATCCATCATATGCGCCTTCGAGCTTTTGCCTTGGCTGTCCTGCTGGCGGGCACGGCCAGCGGAGTGGTGCCCTCCTACTCCGCGGACGGCATTGTGAATGCCGGCAGCGGCACGCCCGGTCCATTCGCACCCAATTCCATTCTCAGCATCTTCGGCTCGGGCCTGGCGCTGGCGACCCAGGCCCTGGCGGCGGGCGATATCCAGGGCGGCAGCCTGCCCACCGAGTTCCAGGGCACCCAGGTCTTGGTGGACACCTTCCCATCGCCGTTGTTCTACGTCTCCGCCGGCCAGATCAACTTCCTGGTGCCCAGCAACCAAGCCACCGGCGATGTGAAGGTCCAGGTCGTAACGGATGGTAATGCCGGGCCGGTAGTCACCGTGACCATCGCTAACGCCGCGCCGGCGCTGTTCGTAACCCCCACCGGCTACGCCATCGCCACGCATGCCGACAATTCCCTGATCACGCCGGATTCACCCGCGCACGCGGACGAGATCATCGTGGTCTACTGCACCGGGTTGGGAAAAACGTCACCTAACCCAGCCGCCGGAGCGATTCCCCAATACGCCGCGCAGATCGCCGCACTCGCCGACCTGAAAGTCTCGATAGGCGGTGCGGTGCTGAGCCCCGTCCTCATCAAGTACGCCGGCCTCACTCCCGGCTCCGCCGGACTGTACCAGATCAACGTGGCCTTGCCGGACAACCCTGGCCAGGACCCGGAGATTCGGGTCGCGATTGCGGACCAATCGACTCCCCCGGGACTGAAACTCGCGTGTCACTGAAAGCGTGCGCAACTTTATTCCTGCGCCGAACGTTAAACAATTAGGCTAGAATCGGTTAAGGAGCGGTAGATGTTCTGGCGGCTTTCGATTGCAACGGCATTTTTGACGGCTATACTCGCCGCTCAGGACGCTGTTCCCGAGCAGCCGGCCGGGGCGCTCAAGGCCGATGCACCCAGGCCCGGCGAGTATACGGTGGACACCGGCACCAAGGTTCCGCTCAGCCTGATCAACACCATCAGCACCAAGCACTCGGCTGCGGGCGACCGCGTGTACCTGGAAACCTCGTTCCCCATTTTGGTGAGCGGCCGGATCGTCATTCCCGTAGGCAGCTACGTGGCGGGCACGGTCACCGAGGTCAAGAAGCCGGGCCGCGTGAAGGGCCGCGGCGAACTCTACGTGCGATTCGACTCCCTGACCCTGCCCAACGGCGTCACTCGCGATTTTCGCGCGCGCGTGGGCGGCGTGGACGGCCAGACCAACGGCGAGTTGGATAAGGCCGAGGGCAAAGTGAGGAGCGAGGGCAACAAGGCCGGAGACGCGCGCGCAATCGGCGAAGCGGCGGGCGGGGGCGCTTCTATCGGCGCCATCGCGGGCAGCGCGGCCGGTCACGCAGGCATGGGCGTGGGAATCGGCGCCGCGGCGGGTGCTGCCGCCGGGTTGATCGGCGTCCTCGTGACCCGCGGTCCGGATGCCGTTCTGGCCCGGGGCTCCACGGTGGAAATGGTGCTCGACCGCCCGGTCAGCTTTACCGAAAGTGAGTTGAACTTCGGAAACTACCAGGCGCCCCGGAGCGCACCGTCGTCCGGGTCCCCCGGCGAGGCGAACCGGACCGGGATGCCGGCGCCGCCCCGCAGATTCCCCTGGTAACAGAAGCTTTCAGCAGTCAGCGATCGGCTTTCCGCTTTCCATGGCCATGATTCGCGCCGCGACAACGCTGCGCGCAGGCTGACCGCTGAGCGCTGAAAGCTCGGTCGCGCAGGGAGGCCTGGACGAAGCGGAAGATCCGCGGCCGGTGGATCCGCACGACCTCGTCGAAGTCCTGCGTCTCGGGGGTGTCGATCAGCCCCAATCTCCCTGCCCGCTCCATTCGACGGTGTAGACGGACGTTTTGGGCCGGCGGTTAACAAGGAAGAAGCCGATGATGGTCGTGCTGACAGACGAAGGCGTCCGTCGCACCAACCTGACTCAGAATGAGATCTTCAGCACGGGTTACGCTACGCGATACGCTTCCCCCTTTCGACACGATGACCGTCGAGGTCGGAGTGGCCAGGCTCTGGCAGCACGCCGTCCGGAAATTCGGCGAAAGGAATTCTCGTGGATCCTACCGGGGCAGCCCGCCAGCCGGCGGAAACTGGTCTGATTGAGCGGGGGACACTGGACCAATCACGCCCGCCTCGGGCAGGAGCGATTCGTCCGGAAGGGTGCCGGTCTCTCTATTTCCCCTGCGCTTTCGCGACGCTGGAGGCGACCACATTCCCGGGCACCCTCAAGCGCGCGGCCGTCTCCGGCCGCACGGCATTCAGGATCTGGTTGCTCAGAGTCGCTATGAGCTGCTCCCGACGGGCGCTCAGGGCCGATAGTGACGAGAGGTCGCCGCTCGACAACGATTGCTTCCCCTTCAGTGTCGCTTGCGCCGATTGCCGAAGCTGCTTCAGCAGCGCGTTCAGCGATTGCGCGGCGGCGTGAATGGTGGCCGACTCCTGGGCGTTGAGTCCGAACTGCTTGACTAGGGAGTCCTCATACGTCTTGACTGAGTCCGGGCTATGATCCAGGCTCGCTAGGTTCATCAGCGTGAACCGGAAATACTGGAGTTCCTCGGCAGTTGCAGGCGCCTGCGACGCCTGTCCATAGCAGCCGCTACATATCAATACGAAGGCACAAAGACACGTCAAGATTTGCATCGCCTTTTCTCCTCTTTGGTGAGCCTATTTCACCGCTATGGTGACCCCGGCCTGCGACGGCTGACCACCTACCGATAGGACAATCGGCACAGCCGGGCCCGGAGTGACACCGAGCGGCACCTGGGCATTCACCTGGATCAATCCAGCAACCTCGCCCGGCGCAGAGCCGTGATACATCACGGGGGAATCCATGCTGCCAATGGTCACCGCCGCCGGCAGTGTGGTAGGGTTTCCGCCTGCGAGGCTGCCCGTTGCGCTCGCCGGTGTCGTCCCGCCTCCTCCGGTCGCAAAAATCTGGACCAAGCTTCCTCGCGCAGCGGCATTGGACGGTCCGTTCACTGAGTTGTCCTGGTTGAGCACCGAGGCTTGTCCAACGCCGCTCGAATCGAGGGTGAACAGAGCTGGCGACGCAGTGGCCACTGGCACTCCCCAGGAGGCAGAAGCCAGTCCGTTGTAGACGGTCTGGAGCGTAGCGATTTCCGCGCCGGCCAGATCATAAGGGACGATGGCATTCACCTGACTGGCGGATACGTACAGAAGTGGCGCCGCCGTGCCGTTGATGAGAACCTGGGTCCCGGAAATCTCGCCTGGCAATTTGCCGTTCGCATCCAAGGTGAATCCCGCCGGGCTCGGTCCGATGCCCTGACCGAAGAGGCTGAGGATCTCACCGGGCGCGATGGCGGCAGGTCGCTCCGATGCGCTGTTCACGACCGCGGTGATAAGTGGCGAGAATGGCGCCGCCGCTGTCACGCTCAGAGTGACCGGCACCGTAACGGAGCCACCGTCCCAGGTGACCGTGATGCCTCCGTAGTAGGTGCCGGGCTGCGGCGCCCCGGCCTCAACCTGCAATGTTGCCGGCGCCACGACTGCCGGCGCCGGCGATGTAGACTGTACCCCGGAGTTGATCATTGTGACGTTCGTGGTCGCCCCGGCCACAGAACTCGTCCATTGGAAAAGCGCCGGCCCGCCGGGAGAATTCACGCTCAAGAACTGCTTCGAGGTCTGCCCCACCGGAGCGGTCAGGAACAGACTCGACGGCGCAAGCGCCAGGCTAGCCGATGGAGGCCCCAAAACCGTTAACGTCGCATAAACCCGTGTCGAGCTGCTCGCGGCCGTTACCGCGACCGTCCCCTGATATACTCCGGGCGACAGGCCTGAGGCGCTTGCGCCCACCTGGAGATGGGAGCTGTCGACCGAAATAGCCTTTAGCCAGTCGCCCCCGGCATCTGTTTGGACGGAAAACGAGATAATCGCACCGCCGGGACTGCTGATCAGTTGGCCGAATTGCGCCGGAAGGCTCGTTCCGGGAGCCAGAACAAAGGAGGTGTAAACCGGAAAGTCGATGGACAGATTCACCGGGATGCTCACGGTGTTGGCCGGACCCCTAAGATCAAGCCGGCCAGCATATGTTCCAGGCGAGAGCCCGGCCGGATCGGCACTCACTGTGATTATGTCCGCAGCGGTGCCTTTAGTGGGCGTCGCCGCCAGCCAATTGCCGCCGGATGTCGTGCTCACACCCACCGTAAATCCCGGACTGTCAGGAGTCAGTTGGACGAATGCCGGCCTTGGAAGGCTTCCATCAGCCGGCGCCGAAAAACCGATCTGGTAGTTGTAAGCGGTTTGGATGAGCGACGCACCGACGCTAAGTGTCACCTCGAATGTGAAAACCTGGGAGGGAACTTCATTAAGGGGCGGAGGGAAGGTGCTGCTTATGGCAACGGTAGCGGTGTAAACGCCGTTGGCCAATGATGAGACGCTTGGGGCAAGGCTGACGGTTGCCGGAGCTGTCCCTTGCGCTGGCGTTACGCTCAGCCAACGCGGCGTGGACGGCGAGACGGAGACCGAATAGTCTGCCGGATAGTTGAGACCTATCTGGACAGGCGACGGTGACCCGTTTCCGGTGGACCAATTCCAAACGACTGGTTGTGATGGGAGGGTTAGAAACGAGAGGCCCGAAAGGCTGGAGACTGGGGTTGGGCTCAAAGCGCGCTCTTGGAAAAGAGGCTGACCCGACGTGAAATCCTGTGAGTATTCAATCATTCTGATCGCGGCGGAGGCAACCATGTACACCTGTGGAGGTGGGCTCATTTGGGATATCGACGGGAAGAACAACTGCCCCGCCGGAATCGTGATGGTCTGAAGTAAGAAAGGCTTCCCGGATAAGATGCTAAAAAAGGTCGCAGTGACAGGGGTCGAGGTTTGGTTCAGCAAGCCGACGAGCTGGCTCGAAAGAGAGTGTCCGAACGAATAGTACAAACGCACCATCGTATAAGCGGTGAGAGGAACGAGTGGCTGCACTGGCGCTGCCCAATCGCTCGGGGTGCTTGGCAAAGCGGGGAAGTACTCCGTCTGCTGGCCGTCCGCATTGGTCAGGCTCAGGCGTTTAGCGGTGATCTCGGTGTCCGCTCCCAGTGTCAACTCCATCTGCTGCGCATTCACCCGGTTGACCGAGGCCAAGCTCACGCCGTCCATTGCGACTGCTGTCGACGGATCGAATCCCGTTCCATTAATTTGGACGACGCTCCCTCGGGGGAGGAGTCCTCCGCCTGGCGTTACATTCTGCACAGATAGGCTTCCGCCCACCTGAAAGACGCCCGGAACGACCGTGGTGGAGTAAGTGTTTCCGGCCGGATCGTCCCAGTCCGCCCCGGAAGGGTCGACTGTGAGCGACAGAATCTTGCCGTTCGGGGCGCTCGTCAGTACAGGGATTGAGATCACAAACACCGGAAGACCCGGCAGTTGCCCTATGCTGCCAGAGGCCGAGGAGAATTGGGCGTCTACATGCGTTCCCCGCACGTGGGCATAGCCCCCTGCGTCGCCGGTCGCGCTGAGGACCGCGACGTTCGCGACTTGGCCAAAAACGGACGGGTCAAAGTCGATCGAGAGATTACCTGTCACGATCTGGCGCGGCGCCTCCAGGGACACCTTGATCTGCGCCGACCCGCCGGGGGGAGCGATCTCATGTGATACCACAATGGTGAGGGCGAGCTTCGCCGAGGCACCGGGATGCAAACCAGCGGCGAGCGTCAGCATAAGACATAGGCGCCATGGAGCACGGCCGCGAGCCTGGCAACCCCGGTCGTGCGTCTTACCGAAGACGAATCTGTATACCTGCATGCGAGAACCCAAGAACTGCCCCTAGTCCTAGTGCACCACCCACGGCCAATCAACTATCCCCGAGGGCGGAGGCGCTTGTGACGACCAAGACGATTCTGAGGGGCAGGAAGTAAAGTTAGCGGGAACGTAATTTGTCGGCTGCGGAGAGGGGCTCGAGTTGGTACATACGAATACCTCCTTGTCAAGATTTGTACCCTCGTGACCTAGTGGCAAGGTGAACCAGGAACTCCCAGGCAATGTGGCACACGGGTTCTGTCCGACGCTCTGTGCTTTGTAAGGGCTGGGGTTGTTAACTGCGTTTGTGTTCATACACGATCCATTGACAAAGCCAGTAAAGCTGCCACTACTATCCGAGTAGTCTTGAGCGTAGTACAGAGAGACCCCGTAACCAGCATTATTCCGCACTCGGATGTTGTCGAACGTTATGCCTTGCACATGCTGCTCCGCCGGCGGGTTCGGCGCCGGTTGAGCTATCAGTCCCCCGACGACAACTATCCCATCGTCGGCCGCGGCTTCGATGAATCTTGGTGTATCGTTGGAATTCCACGGGTTGCTGCTCGAGACAGTAACCTCCTGCGTTGGCGCATCTACCCCAATCGCCATCCCAGAGCCGCTGGTCGCGGTGATTTCGTTATTGTAGAAGCGTATGCCGATACCGCTCGCTTCCACACCGCCGTTCGTCTGTCGGTTTGGAGGGAGGGGCGTTATTGGACAGCCCGTTGCAAAAGTGTACCCCTGTGTCTGGTAAATGTATGCAGGGGGCCATTGAGAGTTGCCGTCTATTGTATTCGCCGCCACGCTGGAATAACTCGCATTGTTCCAAAGAGTCAACTGGCCACCGCCGCTCCCGTCGGAGACCTCGTAGCGGTTCCCGAAAAGTTGGTTGCCATAGGCCGTTTGGTTCGTGCCGCTGAGAGTGATCCCCGCCGTCCCGGCATACGAAATATTGTTGGACCAAGCCCCGGCGGGGTAGCTGCCGTCCAAATAAACCNNTGGCAGTCTGCGGGCCGCTCTCCGACTGCGCGCTCCCATTAGCGCCTAATACCCCGGCTCCGCCCTGACCAAAGTTCGAGTACGATACGGTCGAGTTGCCGGCCATCACGAGCGCCGTATCCGGCGCGTTGATGAAGTCCACGGACTGTACGATAAATGTGCCGCCGCTCGGGTGCGGCCATGTCGACATATCCGCGAGCGAAAGATCACGGTACACCAGTTGGTCCAGAAGGCAACTGAGCCCGGCGCCTCCGGTGCCGAACGCATACCGGTTACCGTCAAAAGTTAACTCTGTTATCGTCACGTCCGTAATCGAAGTTGATGCCGCTGCCATGATGCTTTTCATCAAGGCGTTTGTTCGACGCAGCGTGACGTCTGCGGGCCCGCTGGTAATCAGCCCAATGATGGTGATTCCCGAACGGCCGATCGTCAGCGTGTCGCTTATTGAATATGCCGGATAGGACGGATCCGACTGGTACAGGTTTGGGGCCAACTGGCACGTACTGGTGTATCCCAGCACGCCCCCCTGGGCTCCAATGCAGTTCCTCAGGCCTTCCAGGGTGGTAATTACAGAGGCAGTAACATCCCACGTTCCCAGAGCTTGCCATCCCGAGTTGTCCTGCTCCAAATCGCGGGCCCCCAGATAGACGACCTCGTTCCCGCCAAACGTGCCGGCGATTGTGAAGATCAGGTTCAGCGTCAACGTCAATGTGTTTCCATTGCCCACAGCCGACGAACCAGCGCCGTTCACTGCGCACTGGCTGTTCTGTATCGTGCCCGAACCATTTTGACCCGGATTCAGCGCCATGCTACCCGCGTATGGCCCGCCAGCGTCGCCCTGATCATCGACCAGGTACAAGACGCCAACCGTGCCGCTCGAAGTGAGGCTGTAGGCAAGATAGCAGGCTTGCCGGCCGTCAATAGCGCTATTGATCAGCACATTGAGCACGCTTAGGTCCTGCCACCCTCGCGCTGAGTCTGAAAATGTGTAATTGAATGTTCCACCCAAGCTGCTGCCACCCGAGGGATTGACTGAGACCGGCGCGGCAGTTTGGTTTGCAGACCCGGGCACCGTCCAGGTCCCGAGTGCTTGCCATCCCGAATTGTTCTGTTCCAGATCGCGTGCGGCCATGTACATGACCCGGTTTCCGGCGAAGCTATTGCTAAAACTGAGGTTCAGGGTCAACTGCAGGGTGTTTTTAGTACCCGTAGCTGAGGAGGCAGCGCCGTTCACCGTGCACTGGCCGTTGTGGATCGTTCCCGAACCACTTTGACCCGGATTCAGCGCCATGCTACCCGCGTATGGCCCGCCGGAGTCGCCCTGATCATCGACTAGGTACAAAACGCCACCTGTGCCGCCCGACGTGAGGCTGTAGGCAAGATAACAGGCCTGCCGGCCCGTCGATAACGCTATTGATTAGCACATTAACCACGTTTAAGTCCTGCCATCCGCTTGCGTCGGAGAAAGTGAAGACAAACGCCTGCGTGCTGCCGGCTCCCGAAAACGGAGATACCGAAACAGGTTGCGGGCTCGATGCATTGGCAGGCAAACCGAGCAAGCCCAAGGCGGCAATGGCGGCGACTGTACCCTGTGTGCATAGGCGCAGAAATCCCATTGTACATACTCCTTCCGAATCGAGAAAGCGCGAGAGGGTTTGCGTCTGAAGGTGAAGCCCCGGGCGCAATACAATTCCACGCGTCTAGCTAAGCTAGCCGCGTTGCGAGCCCCAGAGTCATTCCACTGGGGCATCTCCCAAGGCAGGTGTTGGCAACCGCAAGCCCAAGTGCTTGGGGCAACGAGCTAACACATAGGCGACCTAGTACTTCTAGGTCTTTAGCAGGATTTTGAGGTACTTTGATCTCCAAGTCAAGGAAGATTTTTGAGCAACCTAAGAAGTTATGTGCGTTTCTCTACTTAACGTGGGATCCGGTAGCGCTCGGCGCGTGGGAACGAAGACTCTCGTTGCACTCCCACGCAACGGGCACCTGGGGTAAGCAAGGCTACCGGGGGGCAGTCTGAAGGCCGATTTTTGCTCACGCAGCTTCGTCGCTCGCTTCGACCGATCCTCCTGGCACCCCTCGGGGACGGCGCAAGCGGAGGCAGGCGGGCGGGGAGAACGCCGGGTCGGGAAAGACCGGCTGTTCGGCCGTACAACTGTACCAACTACGCTCAGATCCGCCCGAATGGCCTGCTGTTCGGCGACTCGACGGTTTTATGTCGCGCACCCTTCGGAATTTGGCGAATCCGGCGCGGAGATTTACAATAGACATTCCCCGTCATGGCCCACAACGACGCAATTGCCAGGCTCGCAAGGCAGATCGATGCCGCACGCCAGTCCGAGCGCTTCCTGGTGAACCAGGAAGAGGTCGCCACTCTGCGCCGGCAGGGGGCCTGCCAGCTTCACCAGGTCTGCGCGGACTTCGTCTCGTCGTTAAACAGCAAGCTGGCCTACGCCACGCTCGATCTCTCGCCGCCCGCCTATGCTCCCGAGATGTTCCGCGAGCCCGGCGTCAACCTCATCCAGATCGGATCCCAGGGGCGCGAGATGCAGATCACGTTCCAGGCCCCTCCGCAGTTGTTTTCCACGGAGAAGTTCCTGATTCCGTACGTGCTTGAAGGCGAAGTGCGTACGTACAACCAGCGCATGCTCGAGCGTTTCGAGATTCGCAGCTATTCGCTGTTCTTCTGCGTCAATCAGGAGGGCGCCGTGTGGCGCTTCTATGACTGGCGAATTCCGCACACCGCGCCCGTGGACCCCGGCCTGCTGGCGGGCCTGATGGAACGGCTGTTCTGACTCCGCGTCCTACAGGTGGTCCTTGTCATTGGATTTCTGGTCGGATATATCGAAAGCGTCCACCCAAATCCAGGATTCCGACGCGGCCGGGTTATGCGTGCCCGTCACCTCGATGGCCAGCGTATGCGTGGTTTGGGGCGCGAGATTTCCGATGGAAAAGACCGCTGCCTGAAACTGTGTGGCAGGGGAATAAGTGTCGACCGTCGCCATGTGAATGCCGTCGATATACACGTGGGCAATTCCGCAATACGGATCGCGATAGCCGATCCATGTAATGGAGCTGCCGGTAAACGTGATGGTCGCGCGGTCGCCGGGGTCGGTGGCCAGAACGGCAGTGCCGCCGCTGTCCGCCGAGTTCGTATTCAGAAACCACTCCCCGGCGTAAGTCACATTGGCGTTACTCTGTTCGACCCGTCCAGGTCCGGCGGTACCTTCGCCTCTCACCGCGTCGCCGCTGTCGATGTTGAACCCGTCCACCCAGACCCATGACCCGAGTCCGTTGGTGCTCGTGTGCGTTGCCTCGATCGAGAGACTGTGCAGACCGGAGTCCAGCCCCCTCGCGGTAAACAGCGGCCGCTGGTACAACGTGGGCATGGACGGACTGCTTCCATTGCTGCAGTCTACAGTGTTGAGTACACCGTCGAGATAGACCCGGGCAATGCCGCCGGTTCGATCGACCGTGCCGAACCAGGTAATGCCAGTCCCGCGGAACTTGATCGTCGCCTGCGCGCCGGCCGCATTCGTCAGGTGGCTGGAGCCGCCGCTATAGCTCGATGAATAGTCCGTATACCAGGTCCCGGTATACGTGATGGACGGGTCATTGTCCTCGACTACGGTGATTTTGCCCGCGTGCAGCAGGTTGAGCGATGCGCCCAGCGCAGCGGCGAGCCAGAAACGGTTCCTCACAGTACGTCCCATTACGATCCTCCGCCGGAAGCATGGCACGTCAGGGTCCACGCCGCATCCCGGCGCTCCGGAACGCTCCGAGGCAGCGGATCGTGAAGAAATTACCGGCGCCTGGCATTCACCCGAGGAAAAAAATGGCGCGGCGAGCGCTCACTTTTGAACACGGTCACTTTTGAACACACTAAGTACTCCATTTCATAAA
>OMOG01000154.1:0-7767 GCA_900290305.1 Candidatus Sulfopaludibacter sp. SbA4 | reverse complement strand
ACCGTGGCGCAGGCACTCGTGCCTGCCGCGTCGACACTCGTGTCGACGCTCGCTCGCCGCCTGAAAAATACGTTGGTGTATTTATGAAATGACCGACTAAGTCACCGTCGGGAAATAACCAGTTCCATCGGCCGCAACCGCTGCCGGGGTGCCCTCTGGGCCGGGCGCCCTTTGAGCCCGGCTCTGAAAGCGCATAGGAGCCGCGACCGTGCCTCGCCCTTGGCGAGCAAGGGAGCGGTTGGCACAGTTATTTCCTGACAGGCCCTGACCACTCAGTGATACCCGGTTAGTGACATCGAGGCGATCTCTTCCAGCACGCGAGCCGCTTCCGCCGCCGGATCCGCCGCGCGCGTGATCTGGCGCCCCATCACCAGGTAATCGGCGCCGTCGCGGATGGCCTCGGCGGGCGTCGCCACGCGCTTCTGGTCGCCCGTGTCGCGGCCTGCCGAGCGCACACCGGGGGTCACCAGAATCGTGCCGGGGCCCGCGATATGCCGCACCGCCGCCGCCTCGCGCGCCGACGCCACCACGCCCTCCACTCCCGCCGCCAGCGCCTGGCGCGTGCGGACCGCCACCATGTCCGAGACCTCGCACGAGTAGCCCAGATCGTCCAGGTCTTCCCGCCCGAAGCTGGTCAGTACCGTGACCGCCAGCAGCTCGAGATCGGACCCACCCTTGCCTTCCACCGCCGCCCGCATCACCGAACCTACCGCGTGCACCGTCAGAAATCTTGCGCCCGTGCGCGAGACCTGCGCGACCGTCCGCTTCACCGTCTCGGGGATGTCGTAGAGCTTCAGGTCGAGAAAGACGTGCTTGCCCTGGTCGAGGAGCTCCCGGACCATCGGCATCCCAGCGGCGGCGTACAGCTCCATGCCGACCTTATAGAAGTCGATGTGCCCGCCCAAGCGGCGGACCAGCGTGCGCGCCTCCCCGGCCGATTCCACGTCCAGCGCGACAATGATGGGGTTCGTTTTCATATGAGTCTGATGGCCTTCGGCTGCCGCGGCACAGCGCGCCCGATTTGGTACGCGCCTTCGAGCGCGGCAACCAGCTTCGCGGCGTCCGCTTCGGGCAGCGTGATCAGCAGCCCCCCGGAAGTCTGCGGGTCGTACAGCAAATCTTCGATCTCCTGCGGTATGGGCCGCACGGTCTCCACCACGCACGAGGCAAACTCGCGATTGTTCTTCAACCCGCCGGGAATGGCGCCCTGCCGCGCATACCCCACCGCTCCCGGCAGGAACCGGATCTCGTCCACCGCGATTTCCAGCGTGACGCCGCTGGCCAGCGCCATCTCGCGCGCGTGTCCGATCAGGCCGAAACCCGTGACGTCGGTGCAACCATGCACGTCGTATCGCAGCATCTCTTCGCAGGCCCTCCGATTCAACGTCAGCATCGAGCGGATGGATTCCTCCACGTGCGCCTCCGAGGCCAACCCGCGCTTCAGGGCCGTCGAGATCACGCCCGTGCCCAGCCGCTTGGTGAATACCAGCGCATCGCC
This sequence comes from Candidatus Sulfopaludibacter sp. SbA4, assembly GCA_900290305.1. Lineage (GTDB taxonomy): Bacteria > Acidobacteriota > Terriglobia > Bryobacterales > Bryobacteraceae > OMOG01. The sequence goes on along the minus strand of OMOG01000154.1, from coordinate 6,269 downwards.
CGCGCGCGCCGCGGCGTTGGCCTTGATGCGCTCCGGGTGTATGGTCCCGGTCACCGCGTAGCCGAACTTGATCTCCTCGTCCGCGATGCTGTGGCCGCCCAGAATCGAGCAGCCGGCCTCGCGCATTTTCTCGGCGCCGCCCTTCAGAATCGCTTCCAGGTCGGAAACCTCGCCCTGCGCCGGGTAGGCCAGGATGGAGAGCGACGAAACCGGCCGCCCGCCCATGGCATACACATCGCTCAGCGAGTTTGCCGCCGCGATGGCGCCGTAGGTGTACGGGTCGTCCACGATCGGCGTGAAAAAATCCACCGTCTGCACCAGGGCAAGCTCCGCCGTCAGCTTGTACACGCCGGCGTCGTCGGCCGTGTCAAACCCCACCAGCACGTTCTCGTCGGCCCATCGCGGGACCGCCGCCAAAACCCGGTCCAACAACTTTGGACTCAGCTTCGACGCTCAACCCGCGGCCTTCACATGTGCCGTCAGTTTGCGCAATTGCGTGGTATCGGACATTGCAAAAGTAGCACAGGCATTCTTGCCTGTGGGTTCCTGAACTATAATATCCTCAATGCGACGCACCTCCGTCTTCTTCTCCGCGGTCCTGCTGCTGGGTCTCGCGTTCACACTCGTATCCCGGGAGCCCGCTCCCAACCCGCGTTTGCGAAAAGCCTACCGCCTGCCGGAGCGCAACGGCTGGATCCAGGTGCACCTGGAGGGGTCCCCGGCCGATATCGGCTTCCAGCACGGGTACCTGCTCACCGCCGAAATCAAGGACGACTTCAAGGCCATCTCCACCGAACTCTCGCACGACGAAAAGAAGGATTGGGAATTCTTCCGCAAGACCGCGCGCGAAGTCTTCTGGCCGCACATCGAGCAGGAGTACCGCGACGAGCTGACCGGCATCGTCGACGGCCTCAACGCCCACGGCGTGAGGATGGACGTGTGGGACATCGTGGCCATGAACGCTTGGCTCGAGCTGCCCTACTACGATAAATTCCTGACCAAGGGCGTGCCCACCGCGACCGGAGGCGCCGGCCCCGGCGACCACTGCAGCGCCTTCGTGGCCACCGGCAGCTATACCAAGGATGGCCGCATCGTGATCGGGCACAACAACTGGACCAGCTACTCCTCGGGCGAGCGCTGGAACATCATGTTCGATATCGTGCCGGCGCAGGGCAGCCGCATCCTGATGGATGGCCCCGCCGGCCTCATCCACAGCGCGGACGATTTCGGAGTCAACCAGGCGGGCATCGTCATCACCGAGACCACTATCAGCGGATTCAGCGGATTCGATCCTGACGCCGTGCCCGAATTCGTCCGCGCCCGCAAGGCCATGCAGTACGCGGCATCCATCGACGACTTCGCGCGCATCATGAAGGACGGCAACAACGGCGGCTACGCCAACACCTGGCTGGTGGCCGACCGCAAGACCAACGAAATCGCCAGCCTCGAGCTGGGCCTGAAGAACGTCACGCTGCTGCGCACCAAAGACGGCTTTTACGTCGGGTCGAATTTTCCCGCGGACCCCAAGCTGGTCAAAGAGGAAACCGATTTCGACGTGAACGACAAGAGCAAAAGCGAGAACGCCCGCCACGCCCGCTGGCTGGCTCTCATGGATCAGTACCGCGGCAAGATCGACGTGGCCGCCGGGCAGAAATTCCTGGCCGACCACTACGATTCCTACGAGGGCAAAATCGACCCCAGCGAGCGCACCTTGTGCGGGCACATCGAAGTCTCCCCGCGCGGCATGGGGACCTGGCAGGCGCCCTACGCCCCCGCGGGCGCCGTGCAGAACAAGGTGACCGACGCGGCCGGCGCCGAGAAGATGTCGCTCACCGCGGCCCTGGGCCACTCCTGCGGAATCTCCTACAAATCCGCGGAGCACATGGCCAAGCACCCCGAGTTCGCCTGGATGAGAGACATCCTGCACGACATGCCGGCCCGCGGCTGGGCCCGCTTCACCGCACGGTAAGATGCTTCCAGGTGGGGCAGGCGGACCCAGAGGGTACCCCGCCTGCCAACCCACATGAAAGCCTCTGGTGATAATCCGTGAACGGCTCTCGCCAACTCCATTTCGAATGGGACGCCGGGAAGGCCTTATCGAACGTGCACAAACACGGCGTAGCCTTCACGCTGGCAGCGAGCGTTTTTCGGGATCCCCGAATTCAAACCATGTTCGATGAGGACCACAGCAATGGAGAGGAGCGCTGGATCGCATCCGGCCTGGCTGCCAACGGGATGTTGCTGGTGGTGGTGTACACTTGGACCGAGGTAGACCCAATAAACGTCAATGTTCGCATCATCTCCGCCCGCAAGGCGACTGCCGCAGAAGAAGACGCCTACGAGGACTCATTATGAACACCGAAGACGACGACGACATGAAACCGGAATATGACTTCAGCCGCGCCGAACGGGGCAAGCACTTTGCCGGCGCCGATGCTGTGTTCCACATTCCCGTCTACCTGGACCAGGATGTCCAGACTTTCCTCATGGAAAAGGCCGCCAGCAAGGGTGTCGCCCTGGACCGCCTGGTCAACGACCTGCTGAAGAGCGATATCGAGGCGTTTCGGACGCTTGGCTAGCGGCAACACTGTTCACTTTGCCGCGACCTGTGGGGCAGGTTGTCAAACCTGCGGCGGGTTGGCAACCCGCCTTCCGACGTCGTCTGCGCTCTCGCAACCCAAAGTGAACAGAACTGGGGCTAGCGGGCTAGCGACCTGCGCCCCCCGCAATCACCAGCCCGTCTGCGCCATCCGCCGCAAAATCTCCGCGCTGTACGTGTTCATCCTCCCCGGCTTGCGCCGCAGCGGCGAGGGCAGCAGCGCCGCCATGCGCGCCGCCTGCTCGCGATCCACCTTGGCCGCCGGAACGCCGTACCACGCGCGCGAAGCCTCTTCGGCGCCATATATCCCGGCTCCCCACTCGATGACGTTCAGATACAGCTCCAGAATCCGCCGCTTGGTGAGAATGCGTTCCGCCAGCGGCGCCAGCGTAAATTCCACCGCCTTTCGCACCACCGACCGGTTGGTCGTCAGAAACAAATTCTTCACGAGTTGTTGTGTGATCGTGGACCCGCCGCGACCCAGCTTGCCTTCGTCCATATCCTGATCGACCACCTTCTGCACCTCCAGCCAATCGATCCCGTGGTGCTGGTAAAAGCGGCCGTCCTCCGCCGAGATCACCGCGTGCTGCAGGTCGGGCGAGATGCGGCCCAGCGGCACGAACACGTAGCGCTTGTGATAGGGCCTGTGATGCAACCACGCCTCCACCTGCCGCTGCGCCTGCACCGCGGTCGTCGGCGGAACCATCCACCGCAGCGCCACCAGTTCCACAGTGCAAAAACCGTAGAACGCCACCACGGCCCCGACCACCAAAAGGAAGATCGTGCGGATCCAACCGCGCCGCTTGCCGCTACGCTTCGCCACGATACGATCTTACAAAACGCCGCACGCTTGCATCGGCGACCGGTAGTGCGCTAAAGCTAAAAAGCCACCGGTCAGGCGGGAGGACCCTATGCGGGAAGCACGGTGCTGAATGGAGCGGGCAGCCCAATCCAGAACAGCCAATGTGTCGTCAGCGGCGTGGCGTCGGCGGCGGTATTGTCAGGTAACATCCTGACCCTCACGCTGATCGTAACGTTCCAGGCGAGCTTCACCGGCAACCGCATCTTATACGCGGCCGGGGGACGACGCGGGAGGAAACAACACCGGCTGGCGGTCCATGGGGATCTGGACCGTTCAATAGACCGTTCCAAAAAACACAGTCACATCATATTTTCGCGGAATATTTTCTGCTTATTTTCAGGAACTTGGCTTCTGAAACACACGTGAACGCAATCGCGTGGGTATAGATTTGAATCAGGAGAGAAAGAGCGGTCCTTCGGGCCGTTCGGCAGCACCCCGGGAATGAGCCTGAAAGTAAGTATCTTGCGGTCAAAACGAAGTTAAGCCGTTTAGATTCTTTAAAGATTGTCCCAAGAAAGTAAGTATCTTTCTTTTTCTCTTCCCGAGTGTCACATGAAGCTACTCGCCAATAATCCGCCGCCATGCCGCCGCGCCAGTCCTGGCCGGCGCCAGTGCCCTAGCGACGCATCATGCGTCGCCTGATTCCGGCAAGTCCCTTCTTCTCAACGAATCGACTCTCGAAAATGACTCAACTTGCGTCACTTTTCCCCGCGGTCGCGCTTCGGATCGAGGCGCTCGACGTCCATCACCTGGAGCGAATTCGAACCGAAATTCGTCAGGTAGAGAGTCTGCCCGTCCGCAGGGACCCGCAGCTCGCGCGGGAATGCGCCGACCGGTATTCTGCCGATGGCCGCATCCTGATTGCCCCGGATCTTCGCCGCATCGAGCACGGTCAGGCTCTGCGCCGAGCCGCCTCCGCCAAAGCGATTCCATTCACCAGGGCGATGGGCACCGGAGCTGTACCCACGGGCGGTGACCGAACCCGAATTGCATCGTCGGCGGCCGAAGCACCGGGAAATCCAGAACCTTCGAAGGCATCCGCTGCCCCACTGGCCATCCCGGCGAAACCACTGTCGTTGACTCGGGCGTTTGGCCCGATCGGGTAGATTTACTCGCTGGGGATCAGGCTGGCCAGGTACACCACGCTACCCAGGCTCGTACGGACGTTCGTGTGCAAATTGGATCCGTCAAGCCGCATGTTAACGGACAGCGGCTCCGCGTTGACGACGGTATGCGTCTATGGTAGAGTACCATACGTCTTAGACCCAGGGGTGTGCTGCATGCCGGGTGCTCCGAGTACGGCGAGTTCACTTGGTCTTGGCGCCGCAGTTCGAGATCATCGCGTGCAGCTTGTCCTCTCGATCCTCGGCGAGAGCAAGTCGGAGCGGTATCTTTTGCCCGACCTCATCGCTGCAACGGGCCTATCCGAACGCCGTCTTTGCGCGTTATTTAAGCGTGAAACCGGAACGTCGCTGCGTCAATATCTGAAAAGGAGGCGGATCGAAAAGGGGGCAGACCTGCTGCTGGCGACGACGCTTATCGTCAAACAAGTCGCGTTTGATCTGGGATACAGTGCTCAGGCGAATTTCGACCGCGACTTCCGGGGGTTCTTCGGCGTGTCACCTACAGAGTACCGCAAGAGACATACTGGTCGTTTCGTAAAATAGAAACCAGCCTCTGGATTATCCTTGCGCACTGCGGGGAAGGTGTAGGGCTAAACCGTGCGCGCCTCCCCGTCGGCTTGAGTGTTTTCTCTCCATCTCTCTAAGAGAGGGAGGGCGCACCACAGACGTTCAGCGAGGTGCGACCGGAATGCCTCCGGCGGCGGTCGAATCCGATAAGAAATGCGCTTGATTTGATAAGGATTCACTGTTGACGGGGCTGGAACCGTCGCGTAAGGTTAAGACAAGGAGGTACTGTGAAAACAAAGCTTGCCAATTACGGTCGAGTGGCGGTCTTGGCGATTCCGCTCGGCATTGCGATCAATGCAGTTAGTCCTGTTCCAGTTAACGCGCAATGCGTCGCGTGCAATGGTATTATCGGCGCAAATTACTGCTGGCCTGCGACCCTGGGTTTTCAGGCCTGCATCAGTGATGGCACCGGCGTTGGTTGTTGGAATTCCGGGGGCGCATGCCCCATTTACTAACGAGGAGCGGCAATTTGGGGTAAAGGAAATGACCTGGAGCGGAGGCAGCCGACGCCGACCCGGTAAACTGGCCGTTCTGGCCAGCTTAACTATTGCGGCGGTTTGGCTGTCTCCCGGAAAAAAGATCGCACCTCAGCGCTACCCGTTGGGGCTTTTATGGCAAGAGGCGTATGATCATCGACCTCCCGGATACCCGCACTCCTCTATTGCGGCGGGGCATCAAGGTCTTGCCGTAGCCGAGGTTGAGCTTAGAGCCGACGGGAGCATGCGCCATTTCTCAGTGCTGCAGGCTCCGGATGAGGCCATTTCCAAAAGCGTATACTCTTACGTCCGCGATTTTCGGGCCGGTCCATCTCGTCTTGGTCAGATCCCGCTGAGGCGGGGAAAGCTTCTTTATTACTTTCTTCTTGCGCACGGCGCGCCACGGGTCTTTGTACTCAACGATCTGAGCCAGAGGACGGAGTTGCTACGCGAACTCAGACGGAGTGGGGGATAACGTGAGATTGATTGGTGCCTTACGAGGATGCGCGACGGTGATCATCGCGGGCTATCTGGTGAGTCTCTGCCTGCATGCTCTTGAGGGATACAGGCCGGGACCAAAAAGGGCTCTTCCGGCTATTTAGTGGCTGTTGGAGCAAGGTCCAGTCCGCCGCAGTGGAAGT
>OMOG01000602.1 GCA_900290305.1 Candidatus Sulfopaludibacter sp. SbA4 | reverse complement strand
CAAGGTCATGGACGAGAACCGCCGCATCATCAACCAGCACCGCACCCTCCTCGGCCACTCCAAAGTCTCCTACACCCACCTCCTCGGATGGGCCGTCATCCGCGCCCTCGAGGAACTCCCCGCCCTCAACCACGCCTACGCCGAAAAAGACGGCCAGCCCTACCGCGTCACGCACTCGCAGATCAACCTCGGCATCGCCATTGATGTTGCGGGTAAAGACGGCGCCCGCAGCCTCATGGTCCCCAACATCAAGAACGCCGGCGCCCTCAATTTCCAGGAGTACGTCACGGCCTTCGACGACCTCGTCGCCCGCGCCCGCTCCTCCCGCCTCACCCCCGCCGATTTCCAGGGCACCACCATCTCGCTCACCAACCCCGGCACCGTCGNNCTTCCAACCCGCGCCTCATGCCCGGACAGGGCGCCATCATCGCCGCGGGCGCCATCGACTACCCCGCCGAGTACCGCGGCGCCGCGGACGAAACCCGCGCCGTCCTGGGCATCTCCAAGGTGATGACCCTCACCTGCACCTACGACCACCGCATTATCCAGGGCGCGGAATCGGGCGCCTTCCTCGGGCTCATCCAGTCGCGCCTCGATGGCAACGACGGCTTCTACGAGGAGGTCTTCGACCACCTCCGCATGCCGCACATGCCGGTGCGCTGGGAGAAGGATCGCCAGTCGCAGCTTCCCGGCATGACCGCCGCGCGCCACGCCGAAATCTCGAAGCAGGCCGGCATCATCCAACTGATCAACGCCTACCGCGTGCGCGGCCACCTGGTCGCCGACCTCGACCCGCTCGGCTCCGAGCCCCACCACCATCCCGAGCTCGATCCCGAAACCTACGGCCTCACCATCTGGGACCTGGATCGCGAATTCCTCACCGGCAGCCTCGAGGAAGCCATCGGCGAGGGCGGCCACAAGCCCGTCGCCACCTTGCGCGAAATCCTCGACACACTGCGCGACACCTACTGCGGCAAGATCGGCTGCGAGTACATGAACATCCAGGTGCCCGAGCAGAAGCGCTGGCTGCAGCAGCGCATGGAGCCCGGCAAAAATCACTGGCCTCTCGACCGCGAAACGCGCCTCCGCATTCTGCGCAACCTCATCGCCGCCGAGGAGTTCGAGCACTTCCTGCATTCGCACTTCGTCGGCCAGAAGCGCTTCGCACTCGAAGGCGGCGAAACCGCGCTCGCCATCCTGGAGGAAATCCTGGAGCTCGCCGCCGCCCACAACGTCCACGAAATCGTAATCGGCATGGCCCACCGCGGCCGCCTCAACTTCCTCGCCAACGTGGTGGGCAAAGACGTGCGCCAGATCTTCTCCGAATTCGAAGGCGAAATCGATCCCTCCAGCACGCAGGGCTCGGGCGACGTCAAATACCACCTGGGCGCCACGGGCGTCCGCAAGACCGAAGACGGCCGCGAGATCGTGGTCTCGGTTTCGCCCAACCCCAGCCACCTGGAGGCCGTCGATCCCGTGGTCGAAGGCATCGTCCGCCCCAAGCAGGATCGATTGGGCGATACGGCCCGCGAGCGTGTCATCCCCGTGCTGATCCACGGTGACGCCGCTTTCGCCGGCCAGGGAGTGGTGGCCGAGACGCTCAACCTGTCGCAACTCGATGGCTACTCGACCGGCGGCACCATCCACCTGATCATCAATAACCAGATCGGCTTCACCACCAACCCCGACGAAGCCCGCTCCACACCTTACCCCACCGACGTGGCGCGCGGCGTGCAAGCGCCCATCTTCCACGTGAACGGCGACAGCCCACAGGCCGCCATCCGCGTGGTCGAGATCGCCTTTGACTACCGCCAGCAGTTCAAGAAGGACGTGGTCATCGACATGTTCTGCTACCGCCGCCACGGCCACAACGAAGGCGACGACCCCAGCTACACGCAGCCCATTCTGTACCGCAAGATCAAGGAGCATCCCTCCGTCGCCACCGAGTACGGCCGGCGCCTGGTGCGCGAGCGCGTGATCTCGGCCGACGAGCTTGCGGCCATGCACAAGGCCGTGTCGCAGCGCCTTTCCGAGGCCTACGACGCCGTGCAGAAGAAGGCCGAGCACTACGAACTGCAGGAGCTGAGCGCGGTCACCACCGAAGAGATCGGCGCATTCTGCCCGCGCACCGCGGTGAATCACGCGGTGCTGGAGCGCGTCATTCGCGGCGCCACCAACTTCCCTTTGAACTTCCACCTGCATCCCAAGCTCCGCGCCTTCGTGGACCGCCGCCGCGACATCCTCGCCAAGGGCGGCAGCCTCGACTGGGCCTTCGGCGAAGCGCTGGCCTTCGGCACGCTAGTACTCGAAGGCACTCCCGTTCGCCTCAGCGGCCAGGATTCCGGCCGCGGTACCTTCAGCCAACGCCACCTGGCCTTCTACGACTCCGAGACCGGCAAGCGCTACGTCCCCATGCAGCACATCTCGCCCGACCAGGCGCGCTTCGAGGTATTCGACAGCATGCTCAGCGAGTATGCCGTGCTGGGCTTCGAGTTCGGCTACAGCGTGGCCGATCCGCTGAGCCTGGTCATCTGGGAGGCGCAGTTCGGCGACTTCGCCAACGGCGCCCAGATCATGATCGACCAGTTCATCTCCTGCGCCGAATCCAAGTGGGGCCAGCCCACCGGCCTCGTCATGCTGCTGCCCCACGGCTTTGAAGGACAGGGGCCCGAGCACTCCAGCGCGCGCATCGAGCGCTTTCTTTCGCTGTGCGCCGAGAACAACATGCTGGTGGTGAATTGCACCACGCCCGCGCAGTATTTCCACGTGCTGCGCCGCCAGATGTACGGCGGCTCCGACCGCCGCGGCACGCGCAAGCCGCTGGTCCACGCGCAAGCCGCTGGTCGTCTTCACCCCCAAGAGCCTGCTGCGCCATCCGCGCGCCATGTCCGCCCTGCACGATTTTTCGGCGGGCGGGTTCCAGGAGATCCTGGGCGAAGCCGATGGCGCCGATCCCACCCCCGTCACGCGCGTGGTCTTCTGCTCCGGCAAGATTTACTACGACCTGCTGGCCGCGCGAGAGGAACGTGGGGCAGGCGCTTCCGCCCGCCAACCCGTCGCCGCAGGTGGGACAGGCGCTTCCACCTCCCAACCCGTCGCCGCAGGTGGGGCAGGCGCTTCCGCCTGCCAACCCGTTGCCGCAGGTGGGGCAGGNCCGCCTGCCAACCCGTTGCCGCAGGTGGGGCAGGCGCTTCCGCCTGCCAACACGTTGCCCTGGTGCGCGTCGAGCAGTTGTACCCGTTCGCTTCCGATCTGGCCGCCGACATCCTGGCCCGTTACTCCGCCACGGCGGAGGTGGTCTGGGCGCAGGAGGAGCCGCGCAACATGGGCCCGTGGCGATTCCTCCGCGAGCAGATCCAACCGCTGCTCGACGGCACCCGGCGCGAGGTCCGCTATGTGGGCCGCCCCGAAAGCGCCAGCCCCGCCACCGGCTCCGGCAAGCGCCACCAGCAGGAGCAGGCCGAGATCGTCAACGACGCGCTGGCCCCCGGTCCCATCTCGGAGACCCGCAAAGTGCGCCTGGTGCGCAACCTGTAACGTTCCGGTGCGAGAAAGGTAACTGTCCGGGCGAGGGGCGCGTCTAATAGCTCACAACCAGCTTCATTGTTCATAAAAAAGCTTTAGGGAGCAGCAGCTTGTCTCAAAAAACGATTGTCTGTCTAGCCGGCATCGCGTGCCTGTTCATGCCGGCATTGTGCCTCGGCCAGGCCACTTCATACAATATCTCGACCGTCGTCGGCAGCACCACCAGCGGCCCCGGATTCGGCGGCGACGGTTCCTCGGCTACTGCCGTAGGCGCCAAACTGAACGTCCCCATCCAGGTGGCCCTGGACTCGTCCCACAACCTGTACATCGCCGACAGCTCCAACAACCGCATCCGCAAATTGACCAACAGTACCGGCAAGATATCGAGCGTCTCCGGCATCCTCACCGCCGGCTATTCCGGCGACGGCGCGGCCGCCTCCGGGGCCCAGCTCAACGACCCCTACGGCGTTTACGTCGATGCCTCCGGCAACATCTTCATCGCCGATCTCGGAAATGAAGTTGTGCGCAAGATCTCGACCGATGGCAAAATCGCGACCGTCGCCGGCAACGCTCCCAACGCGAACTTTACGGGCGATGGCGGGCCCGCCACCAGCGCCACGCTCAACCAGCCCTTGGGACTGGCCACCGATCCGTCCGGCAATCTGTACATCGCCGACAGCTTCAATCACCGGATCCGCGAGGTGACCACGGACGGAAACATTAACACGATCGCCGGTTCCAGCCCGGGCTTTAGCGGCGATGGCGGCCCTGCCACCAGCGCCCAAATGAATCGCCCCTTCGGCATTTGCTTCGATGCCGCGGGCAACCTGTACATCGCCGACAGCCAGAACAACCGCATCCGCAAGGTGGCGACCGACGGCACCATGAGCACCGTTGCAGGTAACGGCACAGCGGGCTTCGCGGGCGATGGCGGGCCGGCCACCAAAGCTCAGCTCGATCGTCCGTGGGATGTCAAGGTGGATGCCGCCGGCGATCTCTTCATCGCCGACTACAGCAACAACCGCATCCGCATCGTGACGCCCGACGGCGTGATCAATACCATTGCAGGCGGCACTGGCCCGGCCTATACGGGCGATGGCGGGCCGGCCACCAGCGCCAGGCTCAATGAGCCGACGAGCATCGCCGTCGACACCAACGGCGACATCTACATCGCCGATTCCAGCAACAACGTCATCCGCCTGCTGACGCCGAATGGGCCTTCGGTCAGCGCGGGCGGAGTGGTCAGCGCCGGCGCGTACGGCGGCTTCCCGGCCATCGCGCCCGGCTCGTGGATCGAGATCTATGGCAGTAACCTCTCCAGCGACCGGCGCTCCTGGGGCGCGGCCGACTTTCAGGGCAACAACGCCCCCACCTCCATCGATGGAACCAGCGTCTCCATCGGCGGCCAGGCGGCTTTTGTGGACTTCATCAGCGGCGGCCAAGTGAACGCGCAGGTGCCCTCCAATGTTGGAGTGGGAACGCAATCGGTCACTGTGAAGACCGCCGCCGGCACCAGTACGGCCGTGACCGTCACCGTCAACGCCACGGAGCCCGGCATGCTTGCTCCGCCCGCGCTCAACGTCGGCGGCACGCAGTACCTGGGCGCGGTCTTCACCGACGGAGCCACCTTCGTTCTTCCCCCCGGCTTGATTCCCGGGGTTGCCTCGCGGCGGGCCAAGGGTGGCGTCGACACCATCATCATCTACGGCGTCGGATTCGGCCCGGTCAATCCCAACATTCCCGCCGGACAGATCGTCACGCAGAGCAACCAGCTCATCACCGCCCCGCAGATCTTCTTCGGCGCCACCCCGGCCACCGTCGTCTACGCCGGCCTGGCCCCCAATAATGTCGGCCTCTACCAGTTCAACGTCATGGTGCCCGCCATCACCCCCAGCGACAAAGTACCGGTGACCTTCACCCTGGGAGGAGTACCCGGGACGCAGACGTTTTACACCGCCGTGCAATAGTGGGACAGGCCTCCTGGCCTGTCTCTTACAGGTACAATAGAGCCATGGTACGACTGGAACATGTGCTCGATTCCTGGAAGACGGTCCGGGAGGACACCATTCACGCCGTCGAGGATTTTCCCGCCGCCGAGTTCGATTTCCGCCCCGCGCCCGATGTGATGACCTTCGGTGAGCTGTCGCGCCACATTCTGGACGCGGGCGATGGGCTGTCCGGCCTGCTATTGGCCGGTGACGACAATTTCGCCACGCCGGATTTTCGCGAGAAGATGTCGAAACACTTTCGTAACGTGGATCCGGGACCCGCCGGCCTCGCCCACGCCCTGCGGGAATCCATGGAACAACGGACGGCGCAACTGGCCGCCCAGCCCGCCGATTTCTTCGCGCACATCATTACGCGCTTTGACGGGATGAAGGTCACCCGGCTGGAAATGCTGCAAATGGTCAAGGAACACGAATTGACCCACCGCGCAACTATGTTTCTATGCCTGCGGATGAAGGGTATTGTGCCGGCCACCACCCGCCGCCGCATGGCCAAACAGGCCGCCCGGTAAAAAAAACGGCGCTACCCTGTAACGGAGCTTGCCAAGCCGGGAGTCTTTCGGGTAACAGTAATATTTGGGGAGGAATAATACATGGTCACGTGT
>OMOG01000098.1 GCA_900290305.1 Candidatus Sulfopaludibacter sp. SbA4 | reverse complement strand
CTTGGGATCGGTGGGATGGATGACGATCTTGCCCACGTGCCGCGTCTCTTCGAGCCCCGTCTTCTGCCACGTGTGCCCGCCATCGAGCGAGCGGTACACGCCGTCGCCCCACGAAGAGCTTTGGCGGTTGTCGGCCTCACCGGTACCCACCCACACCACCGACGGATTGGAAGGCGCCACGGCGATCGCGCCGATGGACATCATGCCGCCGGCCTTGTCGAACACCGGCGTCCACGAGACGCCTTCGTTAGCGCTCTTGAAGACGCCGCCCGAGGTGGTCGCGACGTAGAGCTCGACCGGCTCGCCCGGCACTTTGGAGACGGCAATATCCGCGATGCGCCCGCCCGCCGGTAGCCGCGGGCCCGATGCCGCGCCATTCGAGCCCGCCGAGCAGGCCCGGAGACACCGCCTGGGCGAAGGCCGAAGCAGAGAAAATCAGAGTCGAAATCCACTTGACCGACATGCATAGAAAGTAGCACAGGCGCCGCGGTCCCGAGTGGATCGCGATCCGCGGCGCCGCCTTGACGGGTCCCGGCTGAAAGACCGGTGGGTGTGCTCTTCCGCACAGTCTGCACAAGTCGCGTGTTACAATCCAATATTCGTTGTGTTGGAGAGAATGATTTGAAGCGGAGTTTATTATTGATCGGTGTGCTTTCGCTAGCGGGCGCCGCCCGGTGCCGCGCGCAGGACCAGGCAGCGGAGCCGAAGCCGGCCGACACGCCAGTGGAAGCCGTGCCCGCACCTCCGCCCCCTCCGTCCTTGCTGAAGCGGCTCTTCAGCGTGCAGGCTTTGACGGCGACGGTTCCGGGCGCCATCCTGCAACAGGTCCACGATTGGCCCGACGAGTGGGGCAAGAAGCGCCTGGGATTTGAAAAGCGTATCGGTTCGCTCTACGGCCAGTTCGTAATCGGGGTATTGATCGAGGACGGCGTCAAGGCGATTCACCACGAGGACACGCGGTATCGCCGCCTGGGGCAGGGCAATTTCTTTCGGCGCACGGGCCACGTGATCACGGACACGGTGACTGCGCGAAGACCCGACGGCAGCCGCACGGTGGCGCTATCGATGCCGGCCAACGCCTACGGGAGCTGGGCGATCGCCACGCTGTGGAGCCCGCACGAGTACCGCAACGCGGGGTCGATCCTGGAATGGGGCACCGCGGGTATGGGGGTCAGTGCCGGGACCAACCTGGTGAGAGAGTTCTGGCCTGATGTGAAGAGTATCTTTCACAAGAAGAAGTAAGCCCCGCGGCCTGCCACAAGATTCTATCGATGCTCGAAATTATCCGCCCGGCGTCCGCCGCGCAAGCCAAAGTCGTCCTGTTCGATTTCGACGGCACCCTCTCGCTGGTCCGCACCGGATGGATGCAGGTGATGGTCCCGATGATGATCGAGGTGCTGGCCGAGTTGAACACCGGCGAGACCGAGGACCAGCTTCGCCAGGCGATCGAAACTTTCGTGTGGCGCCTTACCGGCATGGAGACCATCTACCAGATGATCGCGCTGGCCGACGAAGTCAAGCGCCGCGGCGGCACGCCCCTCGACCCGCTGCTCTACAAGAAGCGCTATCTCGACCGCCTGTGGCACGTGATTCACGGCCGCGTGGAAGCGTTGCGCCTGGGCACCAGCCCGCCCGACCGCTACCTGGTGCCCGGCGCGCGTGCGCTGCTGGAACGGCTGAAGGAGCGCGGCCTCTCGCTGTACCTGGCCAGCGGCACCGACGAAATCTTCATGCAGGAAGAGGCGCACCTGCTGGATGTCGCGCGCTATTTCGACGGCGGCGTTTATGGGGCGCTCGAAGACTACAAGAGCTTCTCGAAGCGCATTCTGGTGCAGCGCATTCTGCGGCTTCCCGAAGTGCGCGGCGCCCACTTAGTCGGTTTCGGCGATGGGTATGTGGAGATCGAAGAAGTGAAGCAGGTGGGCGGAGTGACCGTGGGGGTGGCTACCGACGAACCCGAGTGCCTGGCGATCGACCCGTGGAAGCGACAGCGCCTGATCGGCGTGGGCGCCGATTATATCATCCCCAATTACCTCGACCTGGACGCGCTGACGGCGACGCTCTTCGGCTCCTGATCATTGCACACTCCAAGTACCCACTGACTGCCAGTCGGTGTTGTTAAGTCCGGCGCCATCCCGGCCGGCCACCCATAAGACGCTGTTGCCCGCCAGTGGCGATTTGAACGTCACATTCAGGGCCAGCGTCAACGTGTTGCCGCTCATGGCCGCCGAGGATCCCGTCCCGTTCACCGAACACTGGCTGTTCTGGATGATAGCCGAGGACCCGTTCAGCACCATGCCCCCGGCAAACGGCCCTCCCGCGTCACCCGTGTCGTCCACCAGGTACAGGGTGCTGCTCGCCGCCGCGTAGGCCATGTAACACGCCACCCGCCCGTCGATGAATTTGTTCACCAGCACGTCCACGACTCCGAAGTCACTCGCCCCTTTGCTGTCGGACAAGGTGAACGTGAAGGTCGCTGGCGTTCCCGCTGCCGCCGCTCCGTATGCAGGGCTCGCACTGACTACAAAGATCGTCCCGGAGGGCGTAAACGGCGGCTGCCACACGCCTGCCCGCTGCCAGTCCGTGTTGTTTCCGGCCGCATCGCCCGCGGCCAGGTACTGGATCCGGTTCCCACCGAACGCCGCTTTGAAGGCGATACTCAATACCAAAGTCAGTGTGTTGCCGCTGCTGGTTGCCGACGTCAGGCTTACGGCGCATTGACTGTTCTGAATCACCGTGCCGGGATTCCCCAAAGTCACCGACCCCGCGTAGGGGCCGCCCGCATCTCCCCGAGCGAAACGGTGCGTCAGGAGTGCGGCAGGGTAAGCGGCCTGCAGGCGACCTCCTCCCGATGCGGACAGGGAAGCAGCCTGCCCACGGACTAACCTACGCTCAGTCAAACACGTTTCACAGGGAAAGTCCAGGGAGTTTCAGGTCTGGTTGGGTGGCTGGGAGAGATGTTGACGCAGCGTCGCGGAGCCGCGGAGTTTTGAAGGCGGATAAGGCAGAGGGAAAAGAAGAGAAAGGCGGATTCGGGGAGATGGGGGCGACTTCGCGGCCGGATTCGAGATCATGTTTGCGCCGGCGGAGTGCCCGGCCCAGGGCGTACCAGGTTTTGTCGCCCGGCATCCTATTGCCCCGGAACCTCCTCCGCCCCCAGCGCCTGCCAGAGGCTGGTCTGCTCCGTGCCCATCGTCTGCGCGGCCAGCCACACCCCTTTGCATCCCGCGAAGCTCGCCTTGAACGTGATGGGCAGCGTGAGAGTCAAGGTGTTGCCGCTGGTCTGCGCGCTAGCGCCCTGAGCTGAGATCGTGCACTGGCTGTTGCCGGTGGTGTTGCTGCCCGTGAGCACCATGCTGGTGGCCTGCGTCCCGTCGCCGTTATCGGGATACAGGTACAACTGGTTGCCGGGGCGGTAATACGCTACGTAGCACGCCGCCCGTCCATCGATAGCCGTATTGATCAGCGCCCACACCGTCTGCAGGTTGGCCGCGCTCGACTGGTCCTGGTAGGTGAACGCGATCGTCTGGGTCAAACTGTTCCCCCACGCCGGGCTCATGCTTACCGCGTTCGGGAACGTTGCGGGCAGCGGTGTCACCGCATGCATCCCCATCGTCTGCCACCCCGAATTGTTCCCCGCCAGATCCCGCGCCGCCGTGTAGACCACCTTGTTTCCCACAAACGACGCCGCGAAGCTCAAATTCAACACCAGCGTCAGCGTACTGCCGCTGCCCGTGGCCGAAGAACCGCCCAGCGCCACCGTGCACTGGCTGTTGCCCACCGACCCCGTGCCGTCCATGACCTTGCCCGAAATCTGGGTGGAGTCGCCGTTGTCGCCCACGATGTAGAGCGCGTTCGAAGCACGCGAATAGGCCAGGTAGCAAGCGTGGCGGCCGTCCAGAGCCGTATTGATCAGAACATTCACCACATCCAGCGCCTGGTATCCGCCGGGAGCGTTGAACGCTGCGGTCAGTATCTGGCTGCTGCCGCTGCTCACCGCGGGAGTCAGCCCCTCGGGTGACGGAGGAGACACTATGCTCACCACGATCGCGGTAGCTGTCCCCGTCATCGCCGTGTTCAACGAATCGTTTACCGTGATGGTCTGGCTGCCGGCCGTCCTCAGCGTCGCGGAAAACGTCGTGGTTGGGTTGGTCAGTTTTGCGTCCGCCGGCAGCGTTGCCGATGGGTCGGTGCTGGTGAAATGCACGGTTCCGGCATAGCCGGTCACCGCGCTGTTGGACGCATCCTGCGCCGTCACCGTGAAGTTGAACGGGGCACCGGCTACCGCCGTTGCCGGCACGGAAACCGCGAAGTGCGTCGGCTGAACGAACACCCAGGCGGCTCCCACGTCGCCATGGTCACCGCTCCCGCCCACAATCATCGTACTTCCGTCCGCCGACAACGCCACGGCAGAGCCCTGACTTGGCTGCAACGTACCACCGGCACCCGCCAGTTTGCCGCCCTGCTGCGTCCACACACTCCCAGACCGGGTGTACACCCAGACTGCGCCGTCATAGGTGTTGTCAACCTCGGCGCCAACCACCAGGGTGTTCCCCTGCACCGCTACCGAGTAGCCCTGGGCTGCGGCCCCCACCGCGCCGCTGCCCACCAGTTTGGGGCCTTGCTGTGTCCATACACCTCCCGTTCGCGTGTACACCCACACTGCGCCCATGCCGTTGTTGTCGTTGTACCCGCCAACCACAGCCGTATTTCCATCCGCGGATAGGGCAACGGAGTAGCCCTGATAAGCGGTCCCGTTCACGTCCGTGCCGACCAGTTTGCCGCCTTGCTGGCTCCAGACTCCCCCCGAGCGCGCGAATACCCACGCCGCTCCGGTTTGGGCATTGTCAAAGTACCCGCCAACGAGGGCCGTATTCCCGTCCGCGGACAAGGCGACGGAGCACCCCTGGAAGCCGCCCCCGTCAACGCTCGTGCCCACGACTTTCGGACCCTGCTGGCTCCACACCTTTCCCGAGCGCGTGAACACCCACGCTGCCCCCCATCCGCCGTTGTCTTCAATGCCGCCCACGAGGGCTGTATTGCCGTCCGAGGACAACGCCACGGAGTAACCCTGTTGCGGGGTCCCAGCGGCGTCCGCGCCGAAGAGTTTGGGGCCTTGCTGGCTCCAGACGCCTGCCGAACGCGTGAACACCCACGCTGCCCCAATGGAAGAGTTGTCCCATGGGTTATCAAACGGGCCGCCCACCATGGCTGTATTCCCGTCCGCGGAAATCGCCACGGAAAAGCCCTGCCATGCGTTGCCGGCTGCTCCGCTGCCGACCAGTTTGGCGCCCTGCTGGCTCCAGGTACCGCCCGAGCGCGTGAACACCCACGCTGCTCCGGCCGAGCCGTTGTCCCATGGACTACCCACGATGGCAGTATTCCCGTCCGCGGAAATCGCCACCGAGTAGCCTTGGTTGGTTGGCGCCACGCCACCCGTGCCGACCAGTTTCGCTTGCTGGGCATACTGCGCATGCGCGTCAGGAACCAGCCATACAGCCAGCGCCACCAGAAGAATTCGTTCCCGTAGCGACATTTGGTTCACCTCATCGCCGCCCGTGCCAGCCCGTTACTGCCCCGGCCGGCGGACCCTTTTCACCCCAGCGGGGTGAGCAAAACTTGGAACGGCAGTTTCATACGAACTCCTCGAGCGAAACGGGCGTCGGGTGTGCGGCAGGGTGAGCGACCTGCAGACGATCTCCTGCTGAGGCGGACAGGAAAGCAGCCTGCCCGCGGAGTAACCTACTGCTAGTCAAACACGTTTCACGGCGGAAGTCCAGGGAGTTTCGGGTCTGGTTAGTCAGTTGGAGAGATTTTGACGCAGAGACGCGGCCGGGTCGAGAACGCGGCTGTGCCGGCACGGGCACCCGACCGAGGAAATCCGGCCAGACCTTCTCTAAGGCCGTTTCACCCTGCATGCAGATGTCCCCACCGTCGACAAGACTGCTGGGTGGCCGAATCAGTCGAATCGACGCGGGGGGTTGATGCCGTGCGTCGAAGCTCGCTAAAGTAAAAGCACGTAGCGCTTCACGAAAGGGACGCCATGAAGATTTTTCGCGAGTTGAGGATCCGGGGGCCACATGAGCAACTCGAACGCCTCATCGACGACATCACCGCGGCAATGGGCCAAGCGTGGAAACGGGACACCGGCCAGGAGCACGACCTTCGGCCGCAAATCGCGAGGCAGGAAATGTTTTGTTTTGTGTGCATGGCTTCTCCGCAAAAGCGCGCTAGCGAGTTATGGCTGAGGCTGACGTACGCTCAGCCGAATGAACTCTATGTTAGCAATATCGTTCCTCGAGAGGTCAGCAGCTTGTCGCATGACGAGTACAACTCCGTGTTACTTGAGTTCTACGACCGATTCGTCTCCCAGGCCGCGGCTGCCCGAGGGCTTACGGTGGAATTAGGTGAGGCCGAAGTGGACCTCGAACATTGGTTATCCCCTAGCGCCGCCAGCCAACTGCGATCCTTTTCCGGTGCAGCAAACAAGTCGACGGGCTCGTCGCACCCCAACGACCGGGAACGGTGGCACCGATTCATTGTCTCTGCTCATAACGAGAATGCGCCACTCGACGCTTCGACTCTGGCGAGATGGCTTCACGAAGATGGCGGCTGGTCTGAGAGTCTGGCTAGCGATCTGGCGATCGAATACGAACAAGGGCGAGAGTTGCTGGATTCCAGCGAGAAGTTCGCACATGCCGGAGACCATTGACGCTCTGGCCACACGGATCATGGCTGCACCGGCTTCCGTTGTATTCCCCGATACCTGTTCAATTCTTGACGTGATCCGTTCCGTATTCCGTTTGGGTATGCAGGGCGATGTGGTTTCCGCGGCAAGGCGGCTTACGAATCGGGCGCAGCAAGTCCCGAGTTCCGTTTGGATCGCCATACCTCAACAGATCGAGCGGGATGGAACGATAATTCTCAGAGGGTCAAGGGTGAACTTACCGGCGTCATCAGCCAAACCGACCAGCAATCCGCCCGCCTGGCAGCGACTGCGGCACTCCTGCTCCCGACGGAACGCATTTCGAGACTGCTCTTGCCCCTGAAACTGGACGATCACATTTTCACCGTGGCCCAAGAATTTATGAACTCGGCAAATGTCATCGCGGATGACAGCGATTGTATCGCAAGAGCACACGGCCGCCTGGTCCAGAGGATCGCCCCATCCGGTGGCCTGAAACAGCAGTATAAGGACTGCGTGGTTATTGAACACTGTTTGGCACTATGTGCTGCGCTGCGGACGCGAGGATTTGGACGGCGATTCGTATTTGTATCGTCGAATTCGGATGACTACGGCAAGCCTCAAAGCGCGCATCCCCCACTGGACAGTGAGTTTCAGGCGGTCGGATTGGAGTATGTAGCTAATCTCGCTTGGGCTGACTCTCTGCTCTAATTTTACGGACAAACGCCGCTGCCATCAGTTGCGCGGCCCACCGGTCGCGATGCCGGCGCGCGCCCTGACAGGCTGCCGCGACGGGCGCGCCGCGATCTGAAACCTTGGGCGCGGGCACAACGTACAATGGGACGTGCGCTTAGTGATGCTGGCAGTGTGGATTCCCGCGATTCTGGCCGCCCAGGACGCTCGCGAGATCGTGCGGCGGGCCTGCGCGTTGGACCAGAAGAACACCGAAGTCGCCCGCAATTACACCTACCTGGAACGCGACGTGGAAAGCGACCTGGACGGCTCCGGCCGGCCCAAGAACCAGCAGATTCGCACGTGGGATGTGACCCTGCAGGAGGGATCCAGCTACCGCCGCCTGGTGGCGCGGAACGACCAGCCGCTTTCCCCCGGCGAGCAGAAACTGGAAGAAGAAAAGCTGCAAAGGAGCATCGAGCAGCGGCGCCAGGAGACCGAGGAGCAGCGCACCCGCCGGATCGGCGATTGGGAACGCCGGCGGCAAAGGCAGCGCGAGCCGCTGAAGGAACTGCCGGACGCCTTCGACTTCCACCTGGTGGGAGAGGAATCGCTCAATGGCGGCACGGTTTACGCGATCGATGCCACACCCAAGCCCGGGTACAAACCGAAATCCACCGCGACGTCTTTCTTTCCGAAGGTGAAGGCGCGGCTGTGGATCGACAAGAACGATTACCAGTGGGTGAAGGTGGAGATGGAAAGCACGGACACCATCTCCTTCGCCGGGTTCCTGCTGCGCCTGTCCAAGGGAGCGCACCTGGTGCTCGAGCAGACGCGAGTCAATCAAGAAGTGTGGCTGCCGAAGAAGGTGAATTTGCAAGCTACGGCACGGCTCATTCTGCTGAAGGGATACCACAAGTCACTCGACATGACGTTCAGCGACTACAAGAAGTTCCAGACGGATGCGCGAGTGGTGTCCACGGAGGACAAGCAGTAGGACAGGCCGGGGTGCCCTTTGGGCCCGCCCGTCCCTGGAGTTTGTTCATTTTGTCGAGCCAGAGGTAGGCATGCCTCAGTCTGCTCCGTGGCGCACGCTCTCAGCGTGCCGCGTCGACACTCATGGCGACGCTCTTTCTTGGGGGCAGGATTTCATCCTGCAGCCGTCTTTCAGCCGGCTAGGACAGGCCGGGGTGCCCTTTGGGCCCGCCTGTCCCATAACAATTCACGCCAAATCCTGGACCCGGATAGGCAGACGGCGGATGCGTTTGCCGGTAGCGGCGAAGAGCGCGTTGGCCACCGCCGGCGCAATGCCCGGAGTGCTGGCTTCCCCAATCCCGCCGGGCGGATTCTGGCTGGGCACGATGTGAACCTCCACGGCCGGCATCTCGTCGATCCGCAGGACGTCGTACTGGTGGAAGTTGCCCTCCACCACGTGCCCCTGCAGAATCGTGATGCCGCCTTTCAGGGCCGCCGAGAGGCCGAAGACGATACCGCTCTTAATCTGCTGCTCGACGCCCGCCGGGTTCACGGCCTGCCCGCAATCCACGGCGCAAACCACGCGATGCACGCGAACCTTGCCGCGCTCCACGGAGGCCTCGGCGATCTGCACCGTGTTACTGCCGATGTTATTGGACAGCCCGATGCCGAGTCCGTGTCCGGGCGGCAGTTTCCGGCCCCACCCGGCCTTGCCGGCGGCCAGTTCGAGGGCGGCGAGGAGGCGCGGCGAATTCGCCAGGAGGCGCCGCCGCAGCTCCAGCGGATCCTTTCCGCCGGCCGCGGCCAGCTCGTCGAGGAAGGATTCGGCAAAGAAGGTGTTCTGCGAATAACCGACGGAGCGCCAGTAGCTCACTGGAATGCCGGGATCCACGGCGTGATGCTCCACCTGAATATGGGGGATGGCATAGGCGATATCCGCGACGCCTTCGACCGCCGTGCGCGAGCCTCCGCCGAAGGGTGTGCAAGCCACGCGGGCGGTCCACACCAGCGGCCACCCGTCGGCATCCAGGCCGGCGGCGAAGCGGGCGAGGGACGCCGGGCGGTACCAGTCCTGCTGCATGTCGTCCTCGCGGGTCCAGGTGAGCTTCACCGGAACGCCGGCGGCCTTGGAGACCTCTACGGCTTCCCCAATGTAATCCGCGCGGGCGCGGCGTCCGAATCCGCCCCCCATGTACTCGGTGTGGACCTGGACGGCCTCGGGCTTCAAGCCGGTGATGCGCACGGCCTCTGCGCGCGCGGCGGTCTGTCCCTGGGTGGATGCCCAGACTTCGCAGGAATCGGGGCGCACGTGGGCCACGCAATTGAGCGGCTCCATGGGGGCATGCGCGAGGTACGGAACGGCGTAGACGGCCTCGATTTTCTTGGCGGCGCCGGCCAGGGCGGCATCCCCATCGCCGGTCTTGCGAGCCACCGCGCCGGGCTGCTCGGTGCGCTCGGTGAAGGTCTGGAAGATGCTGCGGGTGCTGACGCTGGCGACCGGGCCATCGTTCCACATGATACTGAGGGCGCGGCGGCCCTCGATGGCCGACCAGGTGTTGTCGGCCAGCACCGCCACGCCGCTGGGCACGGGAATCACGCTCTTCACCCCGGGGATGAGGCGCGCCTTCGAGGCGTCGAGGCCGGCCATTTTGCCGCCGAAGACACTCGACCGCGCGATCACCGCGTAGAGCATCCCGGGGAGGCGCACGTCGATGCCGAACGTGGCGCTGCCATTGACTTTCGCCGGGGTATCGAGACGTTTCGTGGGCTTGCCGATGAGGTGGAAGTCCTTGGAGTCTTTGAGCGCGACGTTGGCGGGAACCGGGAGTTTCGACGCGGCTTCGGCCAGGCTTCCATAGCTCACGCGAGTGTTGGCCGCGGTGTTGACGACGGTGTTGTTCTCCGCGCGGCACACGGACCTGTCGACGCCCCACCGCTGGGCGGCGGCTTGAATCAGCATCTCGCGAGCGGCGGCGCCGGCACGGCGGAGAGACTCCCAGGAACTGCGTATGCTGGCGCTGCCGACCACCCCCTGGTTGGGACCGTACTCGCGATCGACGCCCGGGAACTCGGTGCGGATCTTCTTCCAGTCGCACTCCAACTCCTCGGCGAGCAGCATGGAGAGCGAAGTGACCGTGCCCTGTCCCATTTCGGCCTTGTGTATAAACAAGGTCACCAGGTCGTCGGTGCCGACGTGGACGAAGGCATTCAGCTTCAGGGCTGCAGTTTCGGCGGAAAGCCGGGATGTCTCGGGCAACTGGAAGCCGACGATCAGGCCGCCGGCGGCCGCGGCCGTAGTCCGAAGGAAACTGCGGCGATTGAGTTGGCCGCCCTTGAGTTGGGATGTCACTTGGCGCCTCCCTGCGCGCGCTGGATTTCCGCGGCGCGGACAATCGCGCGGCGGATCTCGTCATACGTTCCGCAGCGGCAGATGTTGTTTCGGAGAGCTTCGTCGATATCGGCGTCGGTGGGCCGCGACGTCTTGGCCAGCAGCGCGACGGCGGTCATGATCTGGCCCGACTGGCAGTATCCGCACTGCGGCACGTCGTGCTCGATCCACGCCAGTTGGACGGGGTTGGTGCTGTCCGGAGAGAGGCCTTCGATGGTGGTGACGGTCTTGCCGGCAATGCTGGAGATGGGGGTGGCGCACGACCGCATGGGCTGGCCGTTGACGTGGACCGTGCAGGCGCCGCACAGGGCCATTCCGCACCCGAACTTCGTGCCGGTCAGGCCGAGTGTGTCCCGCAGGACCCACAATAGCGGCATGTTGGGAACGACGTCGACGGTCTGCGGCTTGCCGTTTAGAGTGAACCGAACTGCAGGCATGGCATCCCCTCCTCTGGGATCCTCAATAAGAAAAGTATATGACAATCGCAGCGGGTCCGGGGCTTTGGTGGGGCAGGCGCTTCCGCCTGCCAACTCAGGCTGCCGAACGGGGCCTGATCCGGCCGGCGATCTCGGCGCCGCGTGCGTCCTCCGCCAATTCGAGCTCGTAATTGGCCTGCAGGTTCATCCAGAATTGCGGCGTAGTCTCGAAAAAGCGGGCCAGGCGGAGGGCGGTGTCGGCGCTGATGGCCCGCTTGCCGCGAACGATATCGTTGACTCGGGTCACCGATACACGCAGTTCCAGTGCCAGGCGATTGGCCGAGAGGCCGAGCGGTTTCAGAAAGTCCTTCGACAGCGTTTCCCCCGGATGGATCGGGGGCATGGTTTTTCTCTTCTTGGTCATAGTGCGAATCCTGAGCTATCACCGGCCAGGGCCTCCAAATGGTTGCCGGGAACTGCTGCCAGGTCGGCAAGCGCCACTGCAGCATGAATGTGATCCAGCTTTCGCTTCGCGGCTGCGGCCACACCCTGGAACTTCCGGCTGAACTCCCGCCGGAAGTCCTGCTCCGGCTTTCCACCTGAGGATACTACCGTAAGGCGTTAAACGCAATGCAGGAAACCAGGGAGAGACAGGAAACCCGCTAAAATTGGGATTACCAGATGAACACGTTTCGAATCGCACTCGCCAACCTGCGCTACCCGGCCACTCCCGAGGAGTCGGTCACGTTGGCCGAACAAGCCATCGCCCAAGCCTCCCTCGAGGGCGCCGGCCTCATCTGCTTTCCGGAATGCTTCATTCCCGGCTACCGGGGATTGGGGAAGGCGCCGCCGCCCCCCGACCCTGGATTCCTCGACCGCGCCTGGTCCGCCATTCAAGCGGCCGCCGCGAAGGCAACCCTGGAGGTTGTCCTTGGCACCGAACGCGTCGCCGATGGCGCCCTGTTGGCCACCGCACTGGTGGTCACTCCGGACGGAGCCGTCGCCGGTTTCCAGGACAAAGTCCAGATCGACCCCTCCGAAGAGGCCACTTATACGCCCGGTTCCGGGAGGCGGGTATTCCAAACCGGCCCACTGACTTTTGGTATCGCCATCTGCCATGAGGGCTGGCGCTATCCGGAGACGGTCCGCTGGGCCGTCCGGCACGGCGCGCACATCGTGTTCCACCCGCATTTCCACATAGCCGAGCCGGGCAGTTACGTGCCCTCGACTTTCGCCGATCCTGCGAACTCATTCCACGAGAAAGCAGTCTTGTGCCGCGCCGCCGAGAACACCTGCTATTTCGCAACGGTCAACTGTGCCAGCGCCGGATCGCCCACCACTTCGGCGGTGGTGCGGCCCGACGGGACGCTGCTCACCTATCAGCCATATGGCAAAGAAGGGTTGCTCATCGCCGACGTCGACATCGCTGCGGCTACCGGCCTTCTCGCGGCGCGCTACAAGTCTGTCTAGCCGCCATTTCTCACAGTGTTCAGGTGCAGTGAACGTGGCGCAGGCACTCGTGCCTGCCGCTAGAAGTTGTTCGTCCGGTTCAATACCCCCGCGAAATCGCGCGCAGGTCGGCCCACGAGGCTTCACCCGCGCGGACTGTCACCTTGCCGGCCTGCTTGAGCAGGCCGTCATCCAACTCGGGCAAGGGCCCGTTCCCCGCGAACGCCAACGCGTAATACTCTCCCGGGCGCACCCCCGCAATTCCGTAACGATCGTTGGAATCGCACTGCGCCGCGCGCAGAAATCCGAGCCACTGCCGGGCCGTGTCTTGCGGAACCAACAGCACCGTGCCCGAGGCGCACTTCTCCACCGTGCCGCGCACGGCGCCGCCGTTGGTCTGGTACACAACCGCGATCGGGACCGCGCCGGATGAGATCTCCACTTCCGCCGCGGCCAGGTCGGTCTCGCCCATCCGCACCGCGTCCAGGTAGTAGGGCAGCGCCGGCGGCGGCATCGGAACGATCCGATACCTGCCCGGATAGACATTCGGCAAACTGAAGTTGCCGTCCGCATCCGGGCGTGCGGAAACGGCTCCGCCGAACAGGAAGCTGTCGAGTATTTCCGCGTGCATTTGGTTGGTGGCGGCGCCGCCCGGCGAGTTCGCCGCCGCCGGCTCGACAAAGTGCATTTCAGGCCGATGCATCCAATTCGCCATCCAGGCCTCCCTGCCCGTGCGGCCGGCGTGGGGAACCAGCGACACCGAGGGCAAGCTCGGCGCCGGCATCCCTTTGGACGTTTCCATCACCACCTGGCCGCGCACCGTGAACGGCGGGCTGAGGCGAAGCTTCACGCCCTCCAGATTGTGCCCCGCCATTTCGATCCACTGCGCGACGCGCAGTTTCACGCCGCCGTTCTCCCCTTCGGCCGCGAGGCGCCATTCGCCATCCACCACGGCCGGGAATTCGAAGGCGCCATCCGACTGCGATTGCGCGCGGTGCGCCGGTTGCCCTGCCTCTTCACTCAAGGCGATCGCCAGCTTGGGTGCCGGAGTGCCATCCGGATTGAGCAGCACTCCGCGCACGGCATGCACCGGAACGGCCAGCAGTTTCACTTCGATATCCGCAACCACGCCGGCCTGCGCCACGATTCTGGACGCCGCCTCTAGGAGCGTTACTCCCGGATAGAAGGTCCGTGTCCAGACCAGCACGCGGTCGTTGTCCGGCTCCGGATCGGGCGGCTTCCAGTCACTCGGCGGAATCACCGACAAGATGTAGCCGCCGGGAAGCGGGCGCAGCTCAAACCTTCCGGTGGCGTCAGTGCTCCCTTCCAGCAGCCTCCCGGCCCCCATCAACTCCAGCCGCGCACCGGCCACGCCGTCGCCCCTGCCATCCACCACGCGGCCGGAGATCCTGGGCAGCGGCATCATGCGCACTTCCAGCTTCACGGGGTTTCCGCCCGCGGTCACTTGAAACACACTGGGAGACCCGCTCGGCGAATAGTCGGGAGACGAAGCTCCGGCCGTGTAACTGCCCGCCTGGACACCTTCGACCAGGAAGTGGCCCTGCGCGTCGGTGCTGGTGGAATAGCTGGTCTTCCCGGAAGCCGGTCTGATTTCCACCTGCATGGCGGCAATGCTATTGCCCGTGACGGAGTTGACTACGCTTCCCTCCACGGTCTGCGCCATGGCGCAGGCGGCCAGGAGCA
Organism: Candidatus Sulfopaludibacter sp. SbA4; assembly: GCA_900290305.1. Lineage (GTDB taxonomy): Bacteria > Acidobacteriota > Terriglobia > Bryobacterales > Bryobacteraceae > OMOG01. The sequence goes on along the minus strand of OMOG01000098.1, from coordinate 24,655 downwards.
TCAGGGCGCAGAGAAACTTCGGCATGACCGTTGGACGATTTCGCGTGGGGCCGAGTTACAAGGAGAAAAGGAGGCCAAAGTCGCCAGTCGTTCGGGAAGCTTAACAAAAGGCGAATCGAAGGGTTACGATGGTAGATGGCCGCATGCTCAGTTTCATCCAGTTTCTCGAAGAGTTGTCGAAGGATTACATTACCCTCAGTCCTGCTGAGGTTCAGCGGATGAGAGACCGCTTCGGCGACAAGACCCTGCAAATGGGCCATCTGGATGGAGACGGGTCCATGTCCGTTCCGGTGAACGCCATCGTGGAAGCCGTCCGGTCGCTGGGAAGCAGGAAACTCATCGAAGCCGTCGATAGCTTGAAAAGTGAAGAGATGGTTTCGATGCTTGAATCCGCCGAAGCACTCGTCGAACGCGTCGGCGAAGTTCAAAAACGGAAGCTGGAACAACTGGTCGAGAAACTCCAGTCTGAACCGGATGAAGCCAAAGCCCACCAGGAGTGGAAGCAAATCGAGAAAATGATCTTCGGCGTGGACTACCCGGACTAACGTGCCCACGTTCATTGCCAGTCCCTTCCTCGCAAGGTTCGGGAACACCTGGGAGACGGGGCTAGGACGAGGCAACTGTCCAAAGTGGATCTGCTGAGACTGATGGAATGGGTTCGTGGTAACCCGGAAGTGCCGGATGAAGCGTGGTGCAAGGATTTTGGCACGTTCAAGCTGGTGGGGCACGGCGCGATACCCGGCGCGTTTCTCGAACAGGAGCAGCCGTGCTTCGGTAAAAGGGGTTTGAAGTAATATGTCCGACGCGCCAATCGTAGAGAGTTCCGGAATCTGGAAAACCAAAGCCTTGGAACGGCACATAGCTCTGCGCCTGACCTATAAGCGGATGCTGGAGTGGTACGACGTTGTTGCCGGCGTGACGAATGCTGACTGGACTGCCGCGCAGACCGCAATAAGCTCACGGCCTGGAAGCATCCTGGCAGACGTCCATCCCATCTACAGGTTCCTGAATGAGGGGACAGATACGGCACTTGTACAGATTTGCGAATTGGGCCTGTATCTGGAAGCCTTTAGGACCGATCCAGCATATCCGACGATCGCCACAGATCTGATCTCGCCCAAGTTCGCCTCGACGATGTTCGAACTGGCGATTGCGTATCGTTGGCGGCGAGCCGGTGGTACGGTTGAATTACAGCCGTCGGCGGCGGCTGGCAGGGTCGCCGATTTCTGCGCCACTATAAGCGACATACCTTTCCTGATTGAGGCGAGCAATATTCCTGCGGAGACATTCGAACTGCTGTCGTTTCGGGCTCCTCTCTTAATTAAACGGACCGCGTCTTCGTATTTGAAGGATGATTCCGTGCTGGTGGTTAGATTTCAAGTCCCGACCGTTCCGGAAGGTAGTTGGGAGCAAGCTCTAGTGGGTGCGATAAAGAATTGCTGTTATGAGGTGAGCGGGCCTGGGTGGGAAACACGACGGCACGCATCGAAGGAATTTGATGGACTGCGGATTGATGTCGAGCGCTTCTCTCCAGGAGAACTTCCCGACGCCACCCAGGAAGACCCTTGGGACGTAAGGGCTGATCAAATAACCGAAGAGAAGCCCCACAAGCTGCTGTTACGTATTCTGGTTCGTTTGCCGTCTGGGGACATCGACTCTGCATCGAGGATCATCAAGAAGCTGATTAGAGAGATGAAGCAACTGAGCGGTGTCCGCAATGCAAGGGTCGTCTTGCTCGATATTACAGGGATTGAGCCGAATGCGTTGCAATTGAGGACCGACGAACTCCGCGAAGGGCTCAGGCGCGAGATAACGAAGAAGCCACCCCTTGCATGTGTGTGGCTCGTGAGCCGCATGTGGACGACGGAAATGCGGTATGCGTATTGGGGGCTGTATGTACCGAATCCGAACAGCACGTACCAGTTGCCTCAATCGTTCCTCGACAGATTCGTACTGAACGAACGATCCTGGGATTTCCTTGGCGAGATCGAAATCCGACATACTACGGAAGAAGACGCCCGACGGAGCTTCTTGGGCCGGCAGCCGACCTTCGAGGGATATATAGATCGTTGGTAATAAATGGCATCCCCGAATTATCGGAGGTGTGTATCCAACTGGAATTCAGCCGGTCCGTTCCCGTTTTGCGCCAGGGCTTCCTGGGTGCGCAGCACTCCCCGGCCGAATCGGTTGACAAAACCCAACGCCTTCGTCTCCCCTGGGCGTCCCGTCATCGTTCACGCCGATGACCAGATAGCCGGGCAAACGGTAATTGGGCACGTCATTGGCGAACGCCGTGACCGCCTCGGAAAACCTGTCGGTGTCTTTGACGGAAATATCCTATTCTCTCACCGCGGAATGCCGAAGGCCGTCGGGGGCGAACAAAATACGGTCACCAATCCCGGGAGAACTTTTTCTGATTGTTTTCAACACTTCCGCCCCTGAAAATCCGAGTCCCGCTACAGCGCATAGTAGCTTGAAATTAGGGAGGGATTTGCGGTCCCTCACCACGAACCTATGACCCCGCTCCGCCAATTCGACGCACCACTCCACGCGGGGGGCGCAAATTGTAAAAAGCACCCTCGATTTGCGCCCCCCATTTTCGAACCGGCTCCGCAATCCACACAAACAAAGGAGCTTACACCTCGCAAAATAAAAAACGAGATCTCCCCGATTTTTGCGCCCCCTGCGCCTCCCGCCGACCGCATCCCCGGCGCCCCATTTTGTGACGCATGGCCCGAAAAAAACGCTCCCGATGCGTCACAAAATCTCGCACCATCCCCGCAATCCACAGAAACAAAGGAGCTTACAACTCGCAAAACAACGGGCGCAACACCCCCGATTTTTGCGTCACACGCGTCACAAAGCCCCTCAGAACGCGAACCGCACTTGCAGATCGATCTTGCGATTGTAAGTGCTGGCCGCCCCGCCGTGCGCCATCACAATCAGCCCGCCCAGGCTCCGGTACTGGCCGAAATACGGCGACGAAAGATCCCCGTCCGGTGGTGCGTAGTTGGCCCGATTGAGCGCGTTGAGGGTCGAGGCGCTCAGCGTCACGCTATACTTCCGGCCGGTGCTCGACGTGAACATGGCGCGCGGCGGCATGGCGCCTCCACCCGCGTGCTCTCCTGCACCCGAATCCGCCGCGCCCGTCCGTCCCTCGGGGCCGAACGCCCACGTCCGCGCAATCCGCAGCGCCAGGTTCACCGCGGCCGGCCCACGCCCGTAATTGTGAGCAATGGTCGCGCTTCCCGGCACCGGGTTCGGATCGAAGCAGCCGTATGGAGCTGCGTACACCAGCCCTCCCACGCAAGCCGTCGGGGCCACACCGGCGAGCAGCGCGGGGCGCGCCGTCGGAGATCCCGTGTCGCCCGGATCGAGCCCCGTGGTGATGTTGTAGGGCACTCCGCTATTGGCCACCAGGAACGAAGTGACCGTGAACTTCCATGCCACCGGAACGGTCGTGCCCATGACCATCCGGTGCCGCACGTCGCCGTAGACGGACGCGCCCCATTCCGCGCGCAGATTGTATGGGTCCGCGGGCAGGCCCTCGTTGTTGTCCATGCCGTACGACAGCGTATAGAATCCGAACAGCATCAGCCTGCGCCAGCTCACGTTGGCGCTGGCGGTCAACTGGTTCTGGCGGCTGAATCCGGCGGACTCGGTCAGCAGGCGGATCGAAGGGTCGCCGAACGGATAGCCGCCGCCGATCGGCGCGTTGATGTTGCGCACGTCCAGCAGGTGAGTGCCGCGGCTGCCGGTCCAGGTCACGCTGACGCGCGACGACGGGTTGAGCTGCCGCTCGATTCCCATGCTGGTCTGATACATGCGCGGCGCCACGATGCCGCTCTCGACCGGACGCAGTTGTTGCGGTTGGCTCTCGGCCTCGAGCGCGGCCGGCGGCGGGATCTCGGGGAAGAATGTGGGATTGAGGATCAGGTAGGATTGCTGCGTGATGCCGTTGTAGCGCAGCGCGTTGAGCGTGACCGAAAGCGGGATGCGGTCATAGAAGATTCCGAAGCCGGCGCGCAGCACGGTCTTGGCGGGCCGGTTCCCGCGGGCATCCAGGCCCCACGCGATGCCCACCCGCGGAGCCCAGTCGCCGCGATCCCGGGCGTTGTTCTGGACTTCGTAGCGCAGTCCGAGGCTCACGGTAAGGTTGGAGCGTGCGCGCCAGTCGTCGCCGGCGAAGAGGCCCGCGTCGGCCTGGCTCACGTGTGCGAACGGCGCTCCCGCATTGAGGCTGAATTGCGAGGGGCCGGCGCCCATTTGCGCGATCTCCGCACCGGTGTAGCCGGCCTGCTGGAGCGCGAGAGTCCGCTGGTACTGGGCCAGCGTGTAGAAAGTGAACGTTCCGTTGAAATTGCCCAGTGCCGTATCGTCCACGCGCGATTGCCGCGCGCGGCCGCCCCACTTCACTGTGTGGCGGGCCTTCGTGTACGTGGAGGTGTTGGTCAGTTCCCAATTGCCGGTGGTGTTCGCGGAGTTGCCGGGGGCCGCTCCTCCGTCCGTAAACGCGCCTTGTACGGCGATCACGGGCGCGGTGTTGTTGGCCGTGTCGCGGTCCGCCAAGCGCATGTATTGGAAGCGCGTCTCGTTGATGGCCCGCGGGCTGATCATGGCGGTTTGGGTGAGCTGCAAAGTGTGCTCGGCCTGGTTCTCCCTATAAGCGCGCGATGGCAGGTTGAAATCGCCCACGCCCTGGTTGTCGAGCCCAATGCGCAGCTCCTGGTAACGGACCACCAGCGTATTCCGCGGGCTGAGCGCGTAGTCGATGCGCGGGCTGATCATGGTGCGCCGTTGCGGCGTCGGGACCACGCCGTCGAACGTGGTCGCCAGGACGTATGCGTTGTCGTCGATCCGGCGCTGCTCGGCATCCAGCGTGAACGCGGCCTTGTTTTTGCGCAGCCGACCGCTGAGGTCCAGCCCGTACAGTTGCGCGCGGTAGGGCGGCCGCGTGGATTGGGCGAGCAGCGGATTGCGCGAATTCAGGCGCTCGTCGTTGTACTGCGCGAAGGCCTGCCCGCGCAGGGAGTCGGTGCCGGGCTTGGTGAAGATCTCGACGCGCGCAAAGCCGGGACGGTCGTACTCGGGCGAGAAGGGATTGGAATTGATGCGCACCTCGCGGATGGCCGACTTGGGCGGAAGGTTGCCACCGGTGAAGCCGTCGATGAAGATCTGGCCGCCGTTCGGTCCAGGGGCTGGACCGGCCAAAGCTTGCAATTGCAAGGCGAGTTCGTCGGGGTCGTCGGAGAGTGCAGTAAGTTGACGCCCGCGCATCACCACGGCGCTGCCGTTGGAGCCGGGCTCGGCACTGACGCGGCCGAGCGCGTCCTCCACGTTCACCACTTGCGTCTTAGTCTGAATGACGAGTTGAGCGTCGAAGACCGTCGGACGGTCGATGGTGAGATCCGTCTTCTGCGCGGCGAATCCCTTCGCCGAGATACTGACCCGGTAGCGCCCGGGCGCGAGCGAGGGGAACGCATACTCGCCATTGTTGCCAGTCTTGTGGGGCGGACCCCCTGGTCGGGGTGCCCTCTGGGCCAGGACGCCCTCGTCCCGCTTTTCCCGCCGAAGCTCGATCACGGCGCCCGGAACCGCCGCCCCCGACGGGTCCGTAACCGTGCCGCGCAAGCTGGATTGCGCCTGCGCGGCGGCCGCCAGTGCAAGGAGTAACGACAATGCTCTCATTGAAGGATCGCAGGAAGACTCAACCCGCCGGGACCCGAAAACACGCCGCCGTGCATGCGATTGATGGCCTCCATGGGGTCGCCGCCGCCGGCGGTTGCCTGCGCCATATGGATCAGGGAATCGGCGTTCGCCAGCAGCATAATGGCGGTCAACTGGCTGCTGTTCGCGCCGCGCGTGCTGGTCACCACGATCGTGCTGCCCGCTTTCACGTCGGCCATGGTTGCCGCCGGCAGGTGCTCGAGAACCTGTTTGATGTCGAACTGAGCGCCCTCGTTCGCCGGCGCGCCGTGCGGCTGCCCCGACATCATGGCACGCATGTCGGGCAGCATCTTGAGCTGCGAGCCTGCAGTCACCCTGACCGTCAGCGCCTCCTTGGTCCGGAGGTCCTCGATCACGATCTCCCGCGAGTCGGGATTCACGGCGGTCACCGTGCCGACCTTGGTGAGGAACGTTCCGGACACGACCTCGTCGGCCGCCAGCCGGCTACCGTCATCGCTCTTCCGGCCGCGTGCCTGAACCTGGTCGCCCACCGCGATTTCCCCCAGGGCGCCCGGTTGGGCGTCGGTGAACTTCACCGAATCGGGAGCGTAGCGGCGAATCCTGGTCTTCCCGGTGACGGTGACCGCGGTGGTCTTCACGCCTTGGGGCGTGCGCTGCTCGATCGTAACCACCGCGCCATTGACCGAAGCCACAACGCCGGACGTGCCGCGCTGCTGCCAATCCAGCCGCTCCGCCTCGTCTCGCCGCGCGATATCGTCGGCCGAAATGAGAACGATGCGGCGCGCCTCGACCATGCCGTCCACGAAGGACACCAGGACGCGGTCACCCAACGCGAGGTCGGTCACTTTGGCGGGTTTCGCCTTGGCGAGGCCGCTTTCGCCGGGCGGGATGGTGACGACTTCGGTTTCCGGCCCGACCTTTACCAGCACGGTTGCGCCGTTGTCGGGCTTGACCGCGAACTCGAGGGTGTCCGCTTTGAATGCCGCTACCGTGCCGAGCACCGGCTTGGGCGCGGCTGCCGTCCCCGCGCGGGTGGCCGACCAGGCGCCGCCCAGTTGCGTGGTGCCGCTCATCGTTGCGCCATCCACTGTGCCGCTGAAGCCGAAGGTCGCGTCACCGCCCGGCAGCGTGAGGCTGAGCGACACCTTCTTGCCCTCCACGTTTCCGGACAGCGCCATCGAGCCGAATGGCTCCGCGCTGCAAGTGCCGGTGACCTTCGACCCATCTTGTTGCACCGCGAGGTCGCCTTTCACGGTGCCATGCGGTGTGTCCATAGTGAGTTGCCATTTGCCCGCGATGCTGGCGGAATCCTGCGCGTACAGGAGCGCGGACAGAACGGCCATAAAAACTGCGAATCGTTTCTTCCTCATGACGCAAGCGTACGGCGCTGGGGAACGCGGCTCAACCCAAAAACGCGGAGCGCGGATGGATGCCGCCGGGCGCGGATTTTCCGCCGCCCAGCGATGTGGCCCGGGCACTCGTGCCTGCCGTGTCGAGACTCGTCTCGACACGTGTTCTCGGCTGCGCCAAAGAGTCGCGAGAAATGGGCCCTACAACCCCGGAATGCGCTGCCGCAACGAGCGTGCCTGCCGCTCGCTGACCACGATCTCGGTGCCCCCGCCGTCCGCCATGATCAGCAAAAATCCACTCTTGAAATACGGCCGGATCTCTTTAATGCGGTCCAGATTCACCAGCACCTCGCGGCGCGCGCGGAAAAACAACTCGGCCGGCAGCCCCGCTTCCAACTCTGCGAGCGGATAGTTCACCCAGAATGTCTCCGCCGCGGTGTGCGCCTTCACCACGCCGTCTTCCACCTGAAACCAGAAGATCTGCTCCGGTGCCATCAGCACCAGGCGATCGCGTTTCCGGCATACGATCTGCCGGAGCGTCTTGGGAGACTCGCGCGCCACCTCCAGAATCCGCTCCCGCTCGCCGGCGCCCAGTCTGCGCGCGCGTTCGACCGCCTGGGCGAGACGCTCCGGTTCGACGGGCTTGAGCAGGTAGGCCAGGGCGTTGGCTTCGAAGGCCGCCAGCGCGTGCTGGTCGTACCCGGTCGCGAAGATCACGTAGGGCAGCGTGACGCCGGGCGGAATGGATTGCAGCACTTCGAATCCCGTGAGGCCGGGCATTTCGATATCCAGGAACAGCAGCTCGGGCTGCAGCGCTTCGATCTTCTGCACGGTCTCGAGACCGTCGCGCGCCTCTCCCACGATCTGGATCTCGGGATGCGCGTCCAGCAGGCGCCGCAGCCGCGCGCGCGCCGGCTCTTCGTCGTCCGCGATGATGGTTCTCATAGGTCTCCCGCCAGCGGGATGAGGACCGTCGCGCGGCTGCCTCCTCCCTCGCGCGGATCGAGCGTCAGGCTGGCCCGATCGTGGTAGAGCGTGTGCAATCGCTCGGAGACATTGGTCAGTCCGAGGCCCTGCGATTCACCACGCCGGGAAGGCCCGATCCCGTCATCCTCGACCCTCAGGCAGACGTGCCCGTCCTCGGCGTGCGCGGAGATCCACAGGCGGCCGGGGCCGGGCTTCGGTCCCAAGCCGTGCTTGAGGGCGTTCTCCACCAGGGGCTGCAGGATGAGCGAGGGGATCGGCGCGCCGGCGATCTCGGGGGCCATGAAGATTTCCACCTGCAGGCGGTCGCCGAAGCGGGCCTCCTCTATATAAAGGTAGGTGCGCAGGAAGTCGATCTCGTCGCGGATGGAGGTCAGCGGGCGGCTGGAGTGGGCCAGCACGTGCCGGAACACGCTGGCCAGCCGCAGGGTCATGGCCTCGGCGCGCCCGGGATCGCGAACGATCAGGTCGGCGATGGTGTTCAACGAATTGAAGAGGAAGTGCGGATTGACCTGGGCGCGAAGGGCGCTCAGCTCCGCTTCGGTGACCTGTTGCACGAGCAGCGCTTCCCGGCTTTGCCGCTCGACCGATTCGCGCTCGCGGTGCAGCGCGTCGAGCCGCTGGCCGCACTGCGCCGCGATGGCGGCCAGGTAGTTGAGGTCGCGCGTGACCAGGCCGGGGCGAACCGGTCCGGGAGCGATGAGCAGCAGGTGCGTGACGCGTCCGGCCGAGGCGATGGGGATCAGTAGCTCGACGCCAGGCAGCGGAAGGATCTCGCGGGGCGGAAGGAGATCGTCCAGCGAATGGTCGCGGTCCAGCTCGACGGTTTCTCCTTCCAGCAAGGCGGCGGGCCACTGCGATGCCGGCAAGCTGGCGGCCTCGGTGACCCGCGCGCCGCTCAATTCCAGCGGGCGCCGGGCGGCGTCCTCGAGCGCGGCGGCGATTTCGAATTCCGTTTGCAGGTTGCGCAGGAGGTTTGCCAGGCGGCGCGTTTCGGCGCGGTAGTCCGGCGCGTGAAACAAGAGCCGGTTGAGGAACGTGCCGATCCGCTCGTCCAGGAAGGTGAAAGAAAGCAGCAGGAGATTGGCCAAAAAGAGGACCAGGAAGACATGCGCGGCGGCGGGGGACGGCGTGCGGCGGGCCAAATGCATCGCCCAGGATTCAGCGATGAAGACGACGACCGTGGCCCACACGCCGGCCAGCAGCATGCGAACGCCGTAGCGGATAAAGACGTCGGCGAAGCGGAAGCGTGCGAACAGCAGAAACGCGCAGAGGAGCACCAGCAGCACCAGGTGCGCTCCAAGGCCGGCCAGGTGCGGATTGGAGTGGTGCGCGAAGGTGATGGTAAGGGCGGCGCCGCACACGGCGAAGACGATCACGAGGGATGGCGCATACACCGCCCGCGGAGTGGACTCGCGCCGCAGGGAAGTGACTGCTCCCAGGAGCAGCAGCAGGGTGGCGTTGTACGCGGTGGCCAGCATCACGGTGCGATGTGTCGCCGCCCCGGACCACAGCAAAACCACGATCAGGCCGGTGGAAACGCAGGCGGCGATGCGCAGAAATCGGGGAGCGCGCCAGATGGCCAGCACCGGGATGGGGAAAGCCGCGACCCCCGAGAGTTGCACGGCCCGCGACACGAAGACCAGACGAGCGGCGGCCGGAATGCCGGCGGCCAGCAACGCGGCGTTCGCCAGGCCGCCCGCGCTCCACAGAAATGCGCAAGCGGCGAAGACGATGTTGGCCCGCGGCGTCCCCGGCAGTTTCGCCGCCCGGAGAGTCAATACGAGAAGCAGGACGGTGATCAGCAGCCCCGTGGTGAAGCCGATCAGATCGCCGGCGGAAAAGTCGCTGGGCGTGGCGATGGGATGCAAGGCATCCATCAGCATAGCTGCGGGTGCGGGCGAGCGTCCAGCAGCGCGGGGCGGGCGCGGAAAATCGAGGGGTGAGCGCTGGTGCTTAACCGATGTGGGGATTTCGCGGCCCGGTCCAGGGAAACCGCTCCCTAACGGTCGCGGCTCCGTTGCCCGTGAGGGAGCGGTTGGCCAAGCTCATTTCCCCACATCGGTTAAGCACCCGGTGAGCGCGCCTACAGCCTCCGGTTGCTTTAAAGTAAGTAGCATGAAGGTCATCGCGCTTTCGGCCGCCCTCGCCATGCGCCTCGCCGCCCAACCTGCCGTCAACGCCGTTGCCCTGGCGGACGATGCCCTGAAGGCCGCGCGCGCCGCGATCGGCGCCAAACTGTCCACCCTCCAGTCGCTCTCCCTTTGGGGCGCCTACCACCGCGGCCCGCAGGCCTCCGAAATGACGCTCACCATCGATCTCTCCGGGAGATATCTCAAGGAACAGAGCACGCTCTCCTCCGGCGGCCAGGTCGAACGAGTCGGCGGCGATGGCGCCGTGGGCGGCGGCATGCCCGGCGACGAGGGCGGTCCCGCCTTTTCCCTCGGCCTCACCGAAGGTTACGACGGCGACGACTACTGGACCCGCAACGGCGCGGGATCCGGCAAGTCCACGTTCGTCGCCAACTTCGTCCGCTACGTGGTGGCGCTCACCCTCTCGGCGCCCGCCGGCTACCCGGTCGCCTTCACCTACGGCAGCCGGCTGGATTCGCCCCAGGGCCCGCTCGATGCTCTCGAAGGCAAGGGCCCCGGCGATTTCCTGATCCACCTTTATCTCGATGCCAAAACTCATTTGCCGGTCACCATGGTCTACCACCAGGGCGGACAAGAGATTCAATTGTGGCTGAAGGACTATAAGGCCGAAGAAGGCATCCGCTTTCCGCACACCATGGCATGGCTGTCGGACGGCTACCTGGTGGAGGAGTTCCAGATCCAACACTTCAAGGTCAACCCCAAGTTGCGCTCCGACAAGTTCCGCCGCCGCTGATCTCGCCGGCTACTTTGCGGCCGCCTTCGGAACCACATATCCCTTGCGCGCCAGAACCACCGCCTGGGGATACCGCGCCTTCGCGCCGTCCGTCAGCTCCACGGAAACCCGCCGCGAGGAGCCGGCTTTCCCGCCGGGCATTTCGTAGTAGATGCTGTAACGTTTGCGCATGCGATGCAGCATCTCGCGAAAGGCGCCTCCCGGATCGGCGGCGTTCACTACTTCCCCGCCGGTCTTGGCGGCCACGCCCAGCATGGTTTCCTCGCCCGCCCAGGGGATCGGCGACATCCGGGCGCCGGGCAGCCGCACGATCAGCCCGCACAGCAACACGTCCGCCGACCACATGCGATTCACTACCGCCCGCTCGCTCATGGACACCTGCCCGAAGTCGTCGGTGAAGATCAGGATGGCGTGCCGCCGGCGCTCGTCGGCGTTCTTGGCGAAGTATCCGGCGGCGTCATTCACCGCCGAGAGTATGTGCGTGCCGCCGCCGAACCGGAGGTCTACGATGCGGTCCAGTGTCGCCGCCACTTGCTGCCGGTTATCGCTGAACGGCGCAATCAGCCAGCTCCCGGTATTGAAATGCGCCACGGCCACGCGATCCCCGGTGCGCAACTCGGCCAGCGCCGCGTGCGCCGAAGCCGAGAGCCGCCGCACGCTGCGCTCCATGCTGCCGCTCGAATCCACCAGGATCATCAGGTCGAGCGGCTCGTCCTCCTGCGAGAAGTAGAGGATGCGCTGCGGCTTCCCGTTGTCCTTGATCGTGAAGTCCTGCTTCTGGAGCCCGTCCACGACCTTGGACTCCTTGGCAACCTGCGCGTCCACGCGAACCAGGGACACCGACGTGCGAAAGATCGGATCGTCCTGCGCCCAAGCCAGCAGCGAGACCGCCAGCATCCCGATCTTGGCGCCGCGCACCATGCGATGCAATTATAGCGGCTCAGCCGGCTACTTCGGTGCCGCGGGCAAACCGCTTGCTGACGCGCGCGGCTCCGATCAGAGCCACGACCGTTAGGGAGTGGGGGTACCTACCCGTTTAGCGTCCAGCCCGACCGGTATTGCCGCTTGAGGTAGTCGTTGGCCTCGGACGCGTTGGTGACGCGGCCGGATGCCGGGTCGTATTCGATGCGCTTGGCGGCGCGGTGCGCCACCAGGCCGAGCAGCATCTGCTCGATCATGGCGCCGGAGTAATCGAAGTCGCAATGCGTCTTGCTGCTGGTGCCGTGGATCACGCCGCTGCTCTTGCCCTTGCAGGCATCGATCCATTCCTCCTGAAAGAGGCTGTCGCCGGCGGAGATGGCGCGGCCCGCCTGTTCGGCCTGCAGGATCGACTGGACGTTGGTGTTGGGCAGGGCCAGGGCGGCGGGGATTCCGCCTTCCATCAATTGCACGGTGGGAAAGCCGTTCGGCCCGACCTCGGAGCTGGGCATGGCGGTGAAGCCGGTCGGGAGGGCTCGGCCCCCGGCTGCACCACGGCCGGCCGGCGGGGCTCCGCGTCCGCCCCCGCCGGCGCCGCCGCGGCCTGCGCGTGCCGCCGCCTGCGTCACCTGTCCGGTGCCGCCGATCAGCGGCAGCGTTTCCTCCTTGCCGCGTCGTTTGTAATAAGTGAAGTCGCCGTCATCGTTGTTCGGGATGAGGATGCGGCTGGTGAAATCGGCCAGAATCGTTCCCTTGGTGCCCTCGAAAATCGCGCCGTTGGGGATGCGCGATACGTCCACGTAGTTCTTGGGTGCGGGCGGCTTCAGCCCGCCCTGATACCACACCAGCGTGACCGGCCCGCGCCACGAATTAGCCGGATGGTCGAAACTGACTTTCAGCTTGACGGGCGTGATGTCCGGGTTGTACTTGTCACTGACTTCCTGGTCGACCTCGATGGCCGTCGGGGCGCCCGCATCGATCGAGTTCCACAGCAGGTCCATGGTGTGCGCGCCCATGTCGCCCATCTGGCCGACTCCGAAATCGCGATACATGTTCCAGAAGAGGCAGTTCATGCCGGAGGAGCCGCCGAAATACTGCGGGCTGTAGGGATGGTAGGGCGAGGGACCGATCCACTGCTCGTAGTGCAGGAAGGCCGGCGGCATGCCTTCGCCCGGCGGATATCCGGGGCGCGGGAGCACGCGGGCGTCCCATCCGTGCACGGTCTTCAACTCGCCCACCGCGCCATCGAGGATCAGCTCGCGCAGGCGCTCGAAGTTGGGGTAGGCGTGGCGCTGCGTGCCGTGCTGCGTGGCAAGCTTGACCTTCTGCTTGAGGTAATTCGCGCGCACGGTGCGGACCTCTTCGACCGTGATGCCGAGTGGCTTCTCGCAGTAGACGTGCATGCCGCGGTTCATGGCCCAGTTGGCGATGAAGGCGTGATGGTGGTCGGCGGTGCAGATGATGACGGCCTCGACGTCCTTCTGATCGAGGACGCGGCGCCAGTCCCAGTAGGTCTTGGCCTTGGGGAAGATGGCGAGGGCTTCCTTGGTGCGGTTGTCGTTCACATCGCACAGGGCCACCACGTTCTCGTTCTTGAGGACGTTGTAGTGGGCGGTGCCCCGTCCCCATACGCCGATGAGGGCGAGGTTGAGCTTGTTGCTGGGGGCGTTCTGGCCGCGCAGTGTGCCGCTCTTCAGAATGAGGAGACCGGCTCCGGCGGCCGCGGATTTCAGCAGGTCGCGTCGATGCATGGCTTCACGCGTAGCACGGATACGGGGGCAAAGCAAGCGGGGGCCGGGGCCCCCCGGGGCCCCCTGGGGTTGGGGGTCGGGGGTTGGCGATTGGGGGTCAAGACCGCCGGCGTTGCCGGGCTACGGTGAGCAGGGTTCCGGCCTGACTGCGAACCAGGGACACCGACGTGCGAAAGATCGGATCGTCCTGCGCCCAAGCCAGCAGCGAGTCACGGCCGCGGCTCTGTCAGGGGAATATAATAAAAGGCATGTTCAGAGCGGGGTTGGTGTGCTGTAGCGTACTGGTATCGATTGCGGGCGCGGCCGATCCGGTGAACTTCGCGCGCGACATCGAACCGGTGCTCGAAAAGCATTGCCTGGTTTGCCACGGCCCGCAGCAGCAGATGAGCGGGTTGCGGCTGGACCAGAAAGAGGCCGCGCTGAAGGGCGGAGCCTCGGGGCAGGACATCAAGCCGGGAGACAGCGCGGGCAGCCGTCTGATCCGGCTGGTGACGGGCGCGGATGGGAAGGTGATGCCGCCCGTCGGCGCCAGGCTTAGCGCGGCCGAGATCGAGTTGCTGCGGGCGTGGATCGACCAGGGTGCGCCGTGGTCCGCGGGAACGGGCGGCCACTGGGCGTTTCAGAAGATCCAGAGGCCCGAACCGCCGGCAGTACGCGACCGTGCGTGGGCGCGGAATGCGATCGATAACTTTGTCCTCGCGCGGCTGGAGAAAGAGGGCATCGCGCCGTCACCCGAGGCTGGGAAGGCGACTCTGATTCGCCGGCTGAGCTTAGACCTTACGGGGCTGCCGCCCACGCCCGAGGAGGTGGCGAATTTCCTGCAGGATAGCCGGCCAGACGCTTACGAGCGGGTGGTGGACCGGCTGCTCGATTCGCCGCACTACGGGGAGAAGTGGGCGCGCTACTGGCTGGACGTGGCGCGCTACGCGGACAGCGACGGGTACGAGAAAGACCGCGCGCGTCCGTGGGCATGGCGGTGGCGGCACTGGGTGATCGATGCGCTGAATCACGACATGCCGTTCGATGAATTCACCACCGAGCAGCTTGCGGGCGATCTGCTGCCGAACCGCAATATCGATACGCTGGTGGCCACGGGGTTCAACCGCAACACGCTGACGAACCGCGAAGGCGGTACGGACCCGGAGCAGTTCCGCGACGAACAGGTGCTGGATCGCGCGGCTACGCTGGGCACCGTGTGGCTGGGACTGACGGTGGGCTGCGCGCAGTGCCACAATCACAAATTCGACCCCATCAGCCAGAAGGAATTCTACCAGCTCACGGCTTTTTTCAATACGCAGGAGGAAGCGAATATTCCGGCGCCGCTGGCGGGGGAACTGGGACCGTATCTGGCGGCGCGGCCGGACTACGACCAGAAGCGGAAGGCGCTGCTCGAAGAGTACAAGATTCCGGCGGTGGAGAAGGATTGGGAAGACAAGCTGCGGTACGCGCAGCAGCATCCCACCGAGCACGACGACTGGATCTTCGCGTACGGCGAGTTCACGCACACCGTGGACAACGCCAAGAAGGTGCTGTTCACCGACCCGGCGAAGCGCAGCGAAGTGCAGCAGAACGCGATGCTGGATGTGTTCCTGGGCTCGTGCGGCAATTTGTTTCCGAAACAGTATTGCAAGGACCTGAAGCTGGACGAGCTGCGGCCCAAGCTCGACGGGTTGAGTGCCAAGGCGTCGAAGATCAGCTATGCGCCGGTGCTGCTGGAGAACGACACGCCGCCGAAGACGTACGTGCACATCAAGGGCGACTGGCGCGACCACGGGGAGGAGGTGCAGCCGGGTACTCTTGCGGTGCTGCCTCCGTTGGGGGCTGAGAAGCCAACACGGCTGGCGCTGGCGCGGTGGCTGATGGCGCCGGAGAATCCACTGACTGCGCGGGTGGCGGTGAATCGCATCTGGCAGGAGCTGTTCGGGCGCGGGATCGTCAACACGTCGGAGGATTTCGGCACGCAGGGCGACCGGCCGAGCCATCCGGAGCTGCTCGACTGGCTGGCGACGGAATACCGGAATCGCGGCTGGAGCATGAAGCAGATGGTGCGGCTGATGGTGACGTCGGCTAGTTACCGGCAGGAGTCGAAGGCGCGGCCGGAGCTGGATGCGCGCGATCCGGACAATACGCTGCTGGCGCGGCAGTCGCGGCTGCGCCTCGCGGCGGAGGCGGTGCGCGACGAGACGCTGTACGCCGCGGGGCTGCTGGATCTGCGGATCGGGGGTCCCAGCGTGAGACCGGCGCAACCCAAGGGCGTGGCCGAGTTGTCGTACGGCGGGTCGGTGAAGTGGGTGGAGAGNNCCTGTTCCAAAGGACAGTGCCCTATCCGCAGCTCATGACGTTCGATGCGCCCAATTCGAACCTTTCGTGCACGCGGCGGGAGCGCACGAACACTCCGCTGCAGGCGCTGAACCTGATGAACGACCCGGTATTCTTCGAGGCGGCGCAGGGGCTGGCTTATCGGGTGATGCAGGAGTCCTCTGGCGCGTTTCGCGACCGCCTGAACTATGCGTATGACGTGACGCTGGGCCGGGCGCCGAGCGCGCACGAGGCGGAGCGGATGGGCAAGTATTTCGACGAGACCCTGAGACATCTAGGGGAGAGCCCGCAGACGGTGAGCGCGCTGTTTCCGAACCAGATTGCGGGCGTGCCGCAGATCGACGCCGCGGCGTGGGTGGAGTTGAGCCGAGTGCTGCTCAATCTGGACGAGTTTATTACAAGGGAGTAAAACATGGATCGCGAACAGTTCCGCAGAATCCAGACGCGGCGCAGCTTCTTCCAGGAGTGCGCGGGCGGGGTCGGCATCATGGCGCTGGCGCAATTGATGGAGCAGGAGGGGCGCGGGGCGGCGCTCGACGTGAACCCGCTGGCGCCCAAGCCGCCGCACTTCGCGCCCAAGGCCAAGAACGTGATCTTCATGTTCATGGAGGGCGGCCCGAGCCAGATTGACCTTTTCGACCCCAAGCCGGGGCTGGAGAAGTGGAGCGGCAAGCCGCTGCCGCCTTCGATGACCAAAGACCTGCGGCTGGCATTCACCAAGCCGAACGCGGCGGTGCTGGCGAGTCCGCGGAAGTTCCAGCCGTACGGCAAGAGCGGCATCGAGTTTTCCGACTACATTCCGCATATCGGGTCGTGCGCCGACGATTTGTGCCTGGTGCGCTCCATGTTCACGGACGCGTTCAACCATCACCCGGGGCAGTTGCTGCTGTTCGGCGGCAGCATCCAGGTGGGGCGGCCGACGATGGGCGCGTGGGTGCTGTACGGGCTGGGGAGCGAATCGCAGAACCTGCCGGGATTCGTGGTGCTGGGCTCGGGCGTGGGCACGAGCGGAGGGACGTCGAACTGGTCGAGCGGATTTCTGCCGTCGACGTACCGGGGCGTGGTGTTGCGCAGCTCGGGCGACCCGGTGCTGTACCTTTCGAACCCGCCCGGGGTGACCAGGGATATGCAGCGCGCGGAGTTGGACGCGCTGAAAGACCTGAACCAGGAACACTACGCCGAGACGGGAGACGTGGAGATTGCGTCGCGGATTTCGTCGTACGAGCTGGCGTTCCGCATGCAGATGGCGGGTCCGGAGCTGCTGGATTTTTCGAAGGAATCGCCTGAGACGCTGGAGATGTACGGAGTGAAAGACGGCCCCACGAAGCAGTTCGCCACCAACTGCCTGCTGGCGCGGCGGATGGTGGAGCGCGGGGTGCGGTTCGTGATGCTGACGGACGCGAGCTGGGACGATCATACGGATTTGAATAGGAAGCTGAAGCGGCACTGCGACGCGGCGGACCAACCGACGGCGGCGCTGATTAAGGACCTGAAGCAGCGCGGCCTCCTGGACAGCACGCTGGTGGTGTGGGGCGGCGAATTCGGGCGCACCCCGATGGTGGAGATCCGCGATCCGCGCGACGAGAACAACGCGGGTCGGGATCACCATCCGCTGGCGTACAGCATGTTTCTGGCAGGCGGCGGGATCAGGGGCGGGCAGGTGATCGGCAAGACGGACGAGTTGTGCATGAACGTGGTGGAGGACAGGGTGCATGTGCACGATCTGCAGGCGACGATACTGCACTGCCTGGGGCTGGAGCACACGCGGCTGACGTACCATCACATGGGGCGGGATTTCCGGCTGACGGATGTGGCGGGGAACGTGGTGGGGAAGATGCTGGGGTGAGGGGAAAAAGAGCTGGTCAGGTATCGCGACGAGATGGGGCTCGGAGAGGCTGATGTTTCTGAATGATCGCAGCTAAAGCCCGGAGGGCCTGATTAGCCTCGGCCGAGCTCGTAAACACACCCGCCACATCGGGTTCGAGAACGACGACAATACTACCTGCGCGATATCGCGAGGCATACTTGTTGCGACGAGAGCGACTGAAGTCGTACTCCGGAAGTATCTCGTCGGCATCCATCCGATCGGCTTCTTTGGCTTCAGAGTGCCCTTTCTTCATACTCCCTCCGTTCATGGCGCATGGCTGGTCGAGCACTAATGATGCGAATTGCTTCCGGGCGCTCGGAAAACATGACGGCCAGCAATCGTTGTTCTTGTGACAGGCCGATCAGCACGATTCGTTCTTCGTCGTGGGAGTGTCGTGGATCGTCGATCATTCGGCCTAACGGACCCCGAACACGGTCACGGATTCCTCGAACGACACCCCATGCTTCGCCAAATTCCTGGCTGCTTTCCGGGGATCCCACTCGAACTCCAGCGCCACTGCTCATTATAGCCGTGTGCGATCCCTACCCGCCGCCCACGAATTGAACGATTTCGAGGCGCGCGCCGGCTTGGAGGACGGTCTGGGCCCAGAGCGGCTGTTTCACGATGCGGCGGTCCATTTCGACGGCTACGCGGGCCGGGTCCAGGCGCAGATGCTGCAACAGGCCGAGGATAGTTTGGCCCATGGGGGCGGTTTGCGGCTCACCGTTTACCAGGATCTCGATCGGCATGCTTGGTTGACACTCTTCTTTTGCAACAATTATAGTCAAAGTCTAGGCCATATTTCCGTGGAATCAAATGCCGAACTCACCCACTGAGGTGTATTTTCCCGTACTGGTACAGGCGATCATCGCGATGGCGCTGGCCGCGGGGCTGCTGTCGGTCTCCTACCTGTTGGGCAAGCGAGTGCGCAACAAGGTGAAGGACATACCGTACGAATCCGGCATCGTCCCCACGGGCGACGCGCGGCAGCGCTTCAGCGTGAAATTCTACCTGGTGGGGATGCTGTTCATCCTGTTCGACATCGAGGCCATATTTTTGTACCCCTGGGTAGTGGTGTACCGCGAGCTGAAAATGGTGGCGTTCGTCGAGATGCTGGTGTTTGTGGTTTTGATCCTGTCCGGGTTTTTCTACATTTGGAAAAAGGGCGCGTTGGATTGGTCCGGGTCGAATCCGGACAGCCGAAAGTAAATGTTACCCGACAATTTGCGAGATCGCGCAGTGGCTGCGGCAGTGGCCGCGTTCGATGCCGACGCCGTGACCGGCGGCAACGACGCGCACGACGAGTTGACGCTGGAGATCGCGCCGGCCAAGATCGCCAGCATCTGCGGCTTCCTCAAGTACGACCAGGGATTCGTCCGGTTGAGCACGGTGACCGCGGTGGATCGTTATCCCGCCGAGCCGAGGTTCGAGGTGGTGTATCATTTGCACTCCATCCAGCGGAACGAGCGCGTGCGATTGAAGTGCCGCGTGCGGGGGGAAGACCCGGTGATCGAATCGGTGACCTCGGTGTGGCGCTCGGCCAACTGGTACGAGCGCGAGGTGTTCGATCTTTTCGGCATCCGCTTCACGAATCACCCGGACCTGCGGCGCATCATGCTGCCCGACGATTGGGAGGGGCATCCGCTGCGCAAGGATTATCCGGTGACGGGGTCGAGGGTTTAGCCTATGAGCGATTCGGATCTTCCGGGGACAGTACTGACTCCAGCGGAGGAAGGAGCGCAGGCGGCGAGCGGTCCGCGCAGCATGGTCCTGAACATGGGGCCGCAGCACCCGTCCACGCACGGCGTGCTGCGCCTGCTGCTGGAGCTGGACGGCGAGATGGTGGTGAGTTGCCGGCCGGACATCGGCTACCTGCACACCGGCATCGAGAAGGAGTTCGAGGTCAAGCACTACCAGCAGGGGGTGACGCTGACGGATCGCGTGGATTACCTGGCGCCGCTTTCGATGAACCTGGGATACTGCCTGGCGGTGGAGAAGCTGTTGGGCCTGGAGATCCCGGGGCAGGCGCAGTGGATGCGGGTGATGCTTACGGAGCTGACGCGGCTCAACAGCCACCTGGTGTGGCTGGGGACGCACGCGATGGATGTCGGCGCGATGAGCGTGTTTCTCTACTGCTTCCGGGAGCGCGAAGACATCCTGCGCATTTTCGAGATGTTCTCGGGGCAGCGCATGATGACCAGCTATTTCCGCATCGGCGGTTTGGCGCTGGAGCCTCCGCGCGGGTGGCATCCGCGAGTGAAGAAATTCATCGACGTGTTTCCGAGCCGCGTAGACGAGTACGAGGACCTGCTGACCAACAACCGGATCTGGATCGGGCGCACGCGCGGCATCGGGGTGATTTCGCTGGAGGACATGCTGGACCTGGGGGTGACGGGTCCGATGCTGCGGGCGGCGGGGCTGAAGATCGATACGCGCAAGGACGCTCCGTACACGAGCTACGAGAAGTTCGATTTCGAAGTGCCTACGCGCACGGAGAGCGATGTCTTCGCGCGGTACCAGGTGCGCGTGGAGGAGATGCGGCAGAGCGCGCGGATCGTGACGCAGGCGATGGAAGGCATGCCGGCGGGGCCATGGAAGGCGGACGCGCCGCACGTGGTGCTGCCGGACCGTGAGAAGATGAAGACCCAGATGGAGGCTCTCATTTATCACTTCAAGATCGTGACCGAGGGTTTCCGGGTGCCGGAAGGGGAGGTGTACCAGGTAATCGAATCGCCGCGGGGCGAGCTGGGATTCTACGTGGTGAGCGACGGGACGGCGAAGCCGTATCGCGTGCACATGCGGACGCCGAGCTTCGGCAATCTGCAGGCCACGGGTAGAATGGTGGAGGGGTCTCTCATCGCGGATGTGATTGCTTCGATCGGCAGCATGGATTTTGTGTTGGGGGATACGGATAGATGAAAAATGCACTACAAGGCCTTAAAGAGCTGGCTGAATCTGCTGAGAAGCTCCGCCGTTCCATCAAACGCCTGGAGCGCAAAACGCTAGCCCGCGCGCGACGCCGTGGGCAACGGTATAAGTACTGATGCGCGACGACACTCTTAAGGGAGGCACCGATGAACATTGACGAACGGCTGGAGGCACTGACCATGAACCTGGAACTCGCCAGCCGCGATATCCACGACCTACAAGCGGCCATACAGCAAGATGCCGAGAACATCCGCGCGTTGTCGGTCATCGCAAAAGCCCAGAGTGAATCAATTAAGAGCCTGGAAACGCGCTAACGCGACCATGACCTTCTCTCTACAACTGGAAGCCAGGTTTGACAAACTCCTGAAGAGCTATCCTCCGGGACGGCAGCGGTCGGCGTTGGTTCCGATGCTGCTGTACGGCCAGGACGAAGTGGGCTCGATTTCCGATGAGCTGATCGACGAAGTGGCGCGGCGCGTCGGAGTGACGCCTCTGCAAGTCAACGAGGTGCTCTCCTATTACTCGATGCTGCACCGCAAGCCGCTGGGGAAGTACCATGTCCAGATCTGCACCAACATCAGTTGCCTGCTGTGGGACGGCGACAAGTTGTGGGAGCGCGCCTGCAAGAAGCTGGGCATCGGGCACAAGGAAGTGACCGCGGACGGGCAGATCTCGCTCGAGGAAGTGGAGTGCATGGGAGCGTGCTCGTGGGCTCCGGCGGTGCAGGTGAACTACGATTTTCATCATTTCGTGACGCCCGAGAAGCTCGACGATCTCTTGGACAACTTGAGGAAGAAACAATAGCGCATGCTGTACAACGAACCCAGCCCGCTCGAGACCAGGGTGCTCACGCGCCGCTTCAGCCTGCCCAATTCGGCATCCATCGACACGTACCTGGCCACCGAAGGCTACCAGGCATTCGTCAAGGCCGCGGGCATGAAGCCCGATGAAGTCATCGAGCAGGTGAAGATTTCGAACCTGCGCGGGCGGGGCGGCGCGGGCTTCCCCACGGGGATGAAGTGGAGCTTCGTGCCGCGGAGCTCGCCCAAGCCCAAATACATCGTGGTGAACGGCGACGAGAGCGAACCGGGCACCTGCAAGGACCGGGTGCTGATCGAGAACGACCCGCACCAGTTGATCGAAGGCTGCCTGATTGCCGGCCTGGCGGTGGATGCGCATGCCGGCTACATCTATATTCGGGGCGAGTATCGCTACCTGATCGAGGTGATGGATAAGGCGATCGCTGAAGCGTACGAACGCGGATGGCTGGGCAAGAACATTCAGGGCACGGGATTCGATTTCGATCTCTACACGCACACCGGCGCGGGGGCGTACGAATGCGGAGAGGAATCGGCGCTGCTGGAATCGCTCGAAGGCAAGCGCGGCATCCCGCGCATCCGGCCGCCGTTTCCCGCGGTGGTGGGCGCGTTCCAGTGTCCCACGGTGCTCAACAACGTGGAGACGTATTGCGCGGTGCCGGCTATCATCCGCGATGGCGGCGCGGCGTTTGCGGCGCTGGGCGTGCCGAAGGCCGGAGGCACCAAGATGACGTGCCTCACCGGACACGTCAACAAGCCGGGTGTTTACGAGCTGCGGATGGGCTTCCCGGTGAAGCAGATGATCGAAGAAGTGGGCGGCGGGATGCGCAACGGGAAGAAGCTGAAGGCGTTCATTCCCGGCGGATCTTCGTGCCCGGTGCTGACCGCGGAGGAATGCGAAGGCGCGACCATGGACTACGATTCCATGGGACAGCGGAAGACCATGCTGGGATCGGGCGGCGTGATCATCATGGACGAAGACACGTGCATGGTGAAGGCGGCGCTGCGGATCATGCGGTTCTACGCGCACGAAAGCTGCGGCTGGTGCATTCCGTGCCGAGAGGGCACCACGTGGCTGCGGAAGATCCTGCAGCGCTTCCACGACGGGCAGGGCACGCGCAACGACATCAACCTGATCGGCGACATTTCCAAAAACATGCTGGGACGCACGTTCTGCCCGCTGGGCGATGCGGCGGCCATGCCGACGATTTCCATCGTGGAGAAGTTCCGGCATGAATTCGAAGATCATCTCAATGGCAAACCCTGCCCGTATGAGCATGCAGAACACATGGTGATGGCGTAAATGCCCGACTTGATCAAGCTCACAATCGACGGCCGGGAAGTGAAGGCCCCTCCCGGAACTTTGGTGATCGATGCCGCCAAGACCTCCGGCATCGAGATCCCGGCTTTCTGCTACTACGAGGGCCTGACGCTGCAAGCCGCCTGCCGCATGTGCCTGGTGGAAGTGGAGAAGATGCCCAAGCTGATGACGGCCTGCACGCTTCCAGTGGCCGAGGGCATGATCGTGCGCACGGAAACCGCGCAGGTGGCGCAGGCGCGCAAGTACATGCTGGAATTCCTGCTCACCAACCATCCGCTGGATTGCCCTGTGTGCGACAAGGGCGGCGAGTGCGAATTGCAGGACATGGTGTTCCGCTACGGCGCGGGCGAAAGCCGTTACACGGAAGAAAAGGTGCACACGCCGGAAAAACAGTTCTCGCCGGTGGTGTTTTTCGATGCGCCGCGCTGCATCCTGTGTTTCCGCTGCGTGCGGATTTGCAACGAAGGCCTCGGGGTGAACGCGCTGGGGGTGATCAACCGCGGGGTGGTTTCGGAGATCGCGCCCAACCACGGCGATTTCCTGGAGTGCGACGAGTGCGGGGCCTGCATCGACATCTGCCCGGTGGGCGCGCTGACCAGCGGCATCTACCGCTACCACACGCGGCCGTGGGAGATGACGCACGTGGGCACCATCTGCACGCACTGCGGAGACGGATGCAAGACCACGCTGGGTACGCGCAACGACCACATCATCCGCGGCAACAATCGCGATCGCTCGGGGATCAACGGCGAGTTCCTGTGCATCAAGGGCCGCTACGGCTTCGACTTTTACGACCACGCCGAACGTCTGCAGGCGCCGCTCGTGCGGAAGAACGGGAAGCTGGAAGAGGTGGCATGGTCGGAGGCGCTCACGGCCGTGGCGCAGAAGTTCAACCAGACGATCGCGGATGGCGGCAGCTTCGGCGTGATCGGGTCGAACCACACCACCAACGAAGAGAATTTCTACCTGCAGAAGTTCGCGCGGGAGGTGCTGCGGACCAACCATATCGACCATCACCGCACGGGCGACGTGGTGGGGCTGCTGGATGCGTTGAGCGGCAAGACCGGCAAGCTGGCGACGGTGGCCGATCTCTACGACCGCAAGGCCGTGCTGGTGCTGGGCGCCGACCTGGCGCTGGAGCATCCGCTGCTCTCGTTCCAGATCCGCGCCAATTACCGGCACCACCAGGCGCGCGTCTACGTGGTGACGCCGGGGCCGGTGCGCGAGGACAAGTACGCTGCCGCCGTTGTGCGAGGCCATGTTCGCGGCGCCGACTACCAATCGCTGCGCGACAGGCTCAAGAGCGAGCCGGAGCTGGTGGTCCTGTTTGACGATTCCTACAAGGGTGGCGCCATCCAGGAGCTGGTGGAGTTCGGAGAGTCGCTGGGGATCCCGGTGAAGTACATCTGCCTGGTGGATTACTCGAACTCGCGCGGCGCGGTGGATATGGGGCTCACGCCGGAGTTGCTGCCCGGCTACCAACCGTCGGAGCAGCCCGGCCTGCATGTGGCGGAGATGGTGGCGGGCGGGATGGACGTGCTGTGGGTGGTCGGGTCGAATCCGTTGAAGGTAACACAGAAGACAACACAGGCAGGAATGCCTGTGTCACGGTTTCTCGTGGTGCAGGACATGTTCCTTACGGAGACGGCACGGCAGGCCGACGTGGTGCTTCCCGCGGCCTGCGCGTACGAAAAGAACGGCACGATTACCAACGTGACCGGCGAGGTGCAGCGGCTGAAGCGCGCGGTCAACACGATGGGCGCCAAGCCCGACCTCGAGATCATGGGTTTCATCGCGCGCGAAATGGGCGCGGCCGGGGCGCTCGG
>OMOG01000100.1:5965-7986 GCA_900290305.1 Candidatus Sulfopaludibacter sp. SbA4 | reverse complement strand
CCTCGGCGGCCTCCACATCGTGGCCACCGAGCGCCACGAATCCCGCCGCATCGACAATCAGCTTCGCGGCCGCGCCGGCCGCCAGGGCGACCCCGGCAGCTCGCGCTTCTTCCTCTCGCTGCAGGACGACCTGCTGCGCATCTTCGGCGGCGAGCGCATGCAGAATCTCATGCTGCGCCTGGGCATGGAAGAGGACGTGCCCATCGAGTCCAAGCTCATCACCAAGCGCATCGCCAAGGCCCAGGAAGCCGTCGAAATGCAGAATTTCGAGGCCCGCAAACACCTGTTGGAGTACGACGACGTCAACAACAAGCAGCGCCAGGCGGTCTACGGCATGCGCCGCCAGTTGCTCGAAGGCGTCGATCAGAAGGAGCGCATCCTCGACATGGTGCGCGGGATCGTCGAGCAGTTCGTGGACATGCGCTGCCCCGGCGACAAGCATCCCGACCTGTGGGACCTGTCGACGCTGCGCACCGACGTGCTGAGTCAGTTCGGCTCGCGCATCGACATCGGCGAGCTTTCGCGGCTCACTAAGATAGAGCTGACCGATCGCATATTCGATGCACTGCAGCGCAAGTACCAAGAGAAAGAAGACCTGGTGGGCGCCGACGTCATGCGCCAGACCGAGCGCATCGTCATGTTACAAGTCATCGATAACCAGTGGAAAGACCACTTACTGTCGATGGACGAATTGAAGCAGGGCATCGGACTCCGAGGTCACGCCCAGAAGGACCCGCTGGTCGAATACAAGAAGGAGTCTTTCGAGCTGTTCTCCGCCATGATGGACCGCATCGAAGACGAGTCGGTGCGGTATCTCTTTTTTCTTCAGGTGAGTCACGGCTCGGGGCCGGTGGGACCTTACCCTGAAGAGGACGAGGACGGCGGCGACGGCAGCAACGGCAGGCCCGCCCTGGCCGCGGCCCCGGAGCCGAACGAGGACCAGAAACTGGCCGCTAAGAACACCATGGTGGACTTCACGCGGAACATCGAGCGCAAGAAGGAAAAGGAGTTGGCGGCGCTGCAGTTCGGCGGCGACGACTCGATCGGCCCGAAGCAGGTAGTGGCCGGCCAGAAAGTGGGCCGCAACGATCCCTGCCCCTGCGGCAGCGGCAAGAAGTACAAGAAGTGCCACGGAGCGGGGTAACGCCGGCCGTCGCGTTCACAGTTGCCAGTCCTCGCGTGCGAGCCCTTCGACTCGACTGAACTCGCGTGTATTGTGCGTAACCAGAACGGCGCCGAAGGCGATGGCTGTGGCGGCAATCAGAAGGTCGTTCGGCCCAATCGGGTTGCCGGCCTGCGCGAGTTGCGCCCGAATGCGCCCATACACCCTGGCGCACTCGTCGTCGAAAGGGAGCGAACGGTAGGGTGTCAGGAATTCGTCCAGTACGGCGAATGCCTCGCGCGGATTTCTGCTTCGCTCCGCGCCGTAGCGCAGTTCCGCTTTCACGACCGAACAGACCACGATCTCCTCGGGCGTTTTCGATTGCAGGCTCTCGACAACGCGGCGCGATCGCCCGTTGAGATATTCGATGCATGCGTTGGTGTCCAGTAGATAGGTCAACGCAATTCTTCCCTGGACTCGAAATCCGGCGGCGGATCGTATGGGATCGGATTGCCGCGGAGGCTGCCAAACGTCCGCTCGAAGTAACCCTCGGGCCAGCCCTTAATCGCCGGCTTGCTCACCTCTCCTTCGACAGGTTGCAGCACCAGCAGTACATCGACGTCCGTCTCGGAAAGCTTGGTCGGGATTCGAAGCTCCAGCGTGCCGTCTGCGCTCACACGACCCTTAAGGGAAATCGCAACCATGACCGGAATCTCCATCCCAATGATAACAGCCGGCAAGCCGCCGAATGGGTAGATGTAGTGGCCAGCCAGAAAGTGGGCCGCAACGACCCCTGCCCCTGCGGCAGCGGCAAGAAGTACAAGAAGTGCCACGGAGCGGGGTAGGCATTTCTGCCGGTGGAAACCATCAAACAGCGAAAATCCCGGCGACGTCCAGCTCGCTCTGGAACATGGGGAGC
>OMOG01000100.1:0-5955 GCA_900290305.1 Candidatus Sulfopaludibacter sp. SbA4 | reverse complement strand
TCGCGCGAAACAAATGCTACGTCGGCGCCGCGCAATTCGTATTCGGGAAGCGCACGGAACGCGACCTCGGTCGCGACAACACCCAGATGCTCCGCCTGGGGGCGCAGCAGTCTCACCAATTGCGATTGCAGCTTGGCGTGCCCCATTTTCGGTCGTGACGAGGTGATCACCATCCCCCAGTGGAGTTCCTGGATCACGTCTTCGCGGTCCGGCAACTGCCGGTACTGCTCGACGGTGATCAATTCAGGTTCGGCCGCGGCAGCCATCGTCCACCTCGCTGTCCATTATGGCTGACTTCGAGCCGTTTCCGCCGTAGCCTTCTCCCCGCTTTCTGGCGTCTAATAGGTAGATGAAGCTTTTCCTCCCCGCACTCCTCCTGCCGGGCCTGTGCCTGGCCGCCATCCTGCCCGACACCATCGGCCCCTTCCACCGCGCCTCCACCAGCCCGCCCGCCCTCGCCGACCGCCCCCTCTGGGACGAGTACGGCCTCAAGGACTCCGAAGCCGCCGCCTACCAAAACGGCCCCGCCAAATTCACTGCCACCGCCTACCGCCTGCAGGACACCACTGCCTGCCTGGCCGCCTTCGACTGGCAGCGCCCGCCGCAGTCCACCCCCTCCAAGCTAGCCAACCTGGCCGCCGAAACCGCCGACTCCCTCCTCCTGGTGAACGGCAACTACCTGCTCTCGTTCCAAGGCTACAAACCCACCGCCGCCGAGCTGGCCACGCTGACCCAGGCGATCCTCAACGTCGATACCACCTCGCTGCCCGCTCTCGCCGGCTACCTCCCGGCCCAAAATCTAGTCCCCAACAGCGAGCGCTACATCCTGGGCCCCGCCGGTCTGCAGAAATTCGACCCGGGAATTTCCCCCTCGGTGGCCGCGTTTCACTTCGGCACGGAAGCCCAACTAGGCGTTTTCCACAGCCCCAAAGGCGACCTCACCCTGGCGATTTTCAACTATCCGACCCACCAGATCGCCATGCAGAGGATCGCCGATTTCGAAAAACTGCCCGGCGCCGTCGTCAAACGCAGCGGTCCCATGGTGGCCGTGGTGCTCTCTCCGCCCGACCCCGATTTCGCCGAGCGCCTGCTCTCCGGCATCCGTTATCAGGCCGAGGTGACCCGCGACGAGTACGTCCCCACGCGCCGCGACAACATCGGCAATCTCCTGCTAAATGCTTTTATCCTCATTGGGATACTGCTGGCGTTCTCGGTCGCATCGGGGCTCGCCCTGGGCGGTTTCCGGGCCCTCGTCCGCCGCGGCCACAAGGGCGAAGAGGCCGACGCCATGATCTCGCTGCACCTCGAAGAACGCTGATCCGAACATGTAAGCTCCTATTTTTGTGTGCCTTAGAGGGAAATCCTCAGCTTAAAAGCAGGCTTTTCACGGGGTGAGGGTAAGCTGTGGAAAAAGTGTGCGAACCCGCAAGTCACCCGCTGCGAGTAGCTTACAGCCCAAAAATTTTCCGCCGGATTTTTCCTTGACTGGAGAGCCGCGGGGAAATAATATTCAGCTACGAGAGTTTTGGCGGTTGCGATTCCGTCGAAACTGATTCTCCCATCGAACATCACCCTGGTAGAACAGGGGAAAGAATGCTCACCCTTCGGGGTGAGCATTTCTATTTCCGCCCTTCCTGGCCCGTGGACCCCGCAATCTGCCGCTCCGCACCCCGGAGGTCTCGAAACTCATCCTGGACGGCGTAGTGGGCTGGATTTCGCCCGGAAACCGTACTCTGGCGGACGTCCTGAATGATCGGCCGCATGGCAACTCCCCTAACAGTCCATAACTCAACGATACCATGAGATCTTCAGCGCTATCTATCTGATCCCTAACTAGCTAGGCAAGGGCTTCGCCCTTGATCCGATGCGGATGGGAATCAGAAGTCAGGAGCCAGAAGACAGAATCGCGGCGTCCGGCAGGCGATTGCAACGAAAGAACTTGCCAACACAACGAGAACAAAATTCTCGTTTGGGCGCCCATAACGGGTCAGACCCACCCTACCGGACCGACGCCACCGGCGCCCCTGCCTCCAGCGGGTTGGGCAGGTGCTGCTCCGCGTAATATCCCGGGCGGACGCGTTCCACAATCTGCGCCACCGACCGGTCCAGCACGCGGAAATACGGCTGCGGATTCAAGCCGATCCAGAAGGCCCAGGCCACCAGCGGCGCGAAGTACGCGATCTCGCGCCACGAGAGATCCTTCAACGTCTGGTTCTTCTCCTTCACCTCGCCCAGCATGGTGCGCTGGAAGAGCCACAGCAGGTACGCCGCGCCCAGCGCTATCCCCACCGCCGCCCAGAACGCCCAAGTGATGGACATGAGGTAGGCGCCGCTCAGGATCGTGATTTCGCCGATGAACCCGTTCAAGGGCGGCATGCCCATGGAGCTGAGCGCCGCCAGGCCGAAGATAACGGTGAAGACCGGCATCACCTTGAAGAGCCCGCCGTATTCCGAGATCTCGCGCGTGTGCCGCCGCTCGTACACGATGCCCACGATCAGGAAGAGCATGCCGGTCGAAATGCCGTGATTGATCTGCTGGATGATCGAGCCTGAAATGCCCGCCGGATTGAGCGCGAAAATGCCCAGCGTGCAGAAGCCCAGATGGCTCACCGAAGAGTACGCCACCAGCTTCTTCCAGTCCTTCTGCATGAGGCAGGCCAGCGCGCCGTAGACGATGGCGATCATGGAAAGAATCGCCATCACGTTGACCACGGTCGGATTCTTCGCCGCATCGGGCAGCAGCGGCAGGGAGAACCGCAGGAAGCCGTATGTCCCCATCTTCAGCAGGACGCTGGCCAGCACCACGGAGCCGGCCGTGGGCGCCTCGGTGTGCGCGTCGGGAAGCCAGGTGTGGAACGGGAACATGGGCACCTTCACCGCGAACCCCACGAAGAACGCCCAGAAGATCCACCACTGGAGGCCCGGAGGCAGAGTGGTGCGCATCAGGTCCGCGATATCGAAGCTGCGTGTCTGGAATTGCAGGAAATGCTGGTAATAGAGGGTCAGGATGCCCAACAGCATCAGCACCGAGCCGATCAGCGTGTAAATGATGAACTTGATGGCCGCATACACGCGCCGCTGGCCGCCCCAGATGGCGATGATGAAGTACATGGGCACCAGCACGGTCTCCCAGAAAACGAAGAACAGCAGGAAATCGAGGGCCATGAAGACGCCCAGCATGGCGGTCTGCAGCAGGAGGAAGAACGCGTAGTATTCCTTGAGCCGGTCGTGGATGGCGTTCCAGCTCGACAGGATGGCGATGGGGCCGATCAGCGTGGTCAGCATCACCAGCAGGAGTCCCAGCCCGTCGATGCCGATGTGGTAGCTGGCGCCCAGGGACGCAATCCACGGCGCCTTCTCGACGAATTGAAAGTCCTTGGTGCGGTCGAAACTGAAGACCAGCGGGAGTGAGACCAGGAAGCCCACCAAGGCCACCGCATTGGCCCACAACTTGATGGCGCGCGCATTCGACGAGGGAATGAACAGCATCACCAGGAGCCCTACCAGAGGGGTGAACAGGACGATCGAGAGGATGTGGTCCATAAGATGGCGATTCGGATTAGCCCCTCATATTATCACGTGGGGCGGGCGCTTGACCTGCCCGCGCTGAGGACTGCGGTGCTTCACCTGTCCGGTATCGAGTGGGGCGCTCCGCGAAGTCATGGTATCCCGATCCTCACGACACCTGGGCGCCCTTGATTTGTGGCGACGTGTACAATCATGAAGGTTATTGCCGAATTTCACCGGATTTGAGTTTAACGTCGTGGAGTCGCCAAGGGCGCGTTTTCGATGAGATTCTCTCGGGGTAGACGTCTGGATGAAGGTGCGCGACGCGATCAAGCTGATCGAGCAGGGTGGTTGGAAGCTGAAACGTACGCGCGGCGACCACCGGGTATATACGCACACCACGAAGCCGGGCATCGTGGTGGTCCCCGGCCACCTTGAGTCGGACGTTGCGACGGGCACGCTTTCGAGTATTCTGAAACAGGCGGGACTGAAATGAGATATGCAGTAGTAATCGAGAAAACCGGCACCGGCTACTCTGCGTACGTACCCGATCTTCCAGGGTGCGTAAGCGTTGGCCGTACGCGCGAGGAGATGGACCGGAACATTCGCGAGGCTATCGAACTGTACCTGGATGAACTCCGCGAGCAAGGCGCCCCGATTCCCACGCCGAGCACGGACACCGAGCACATCGCGGTATGACCAGCCCGCGGTGATATTCGTGTCACCTCCGTTCCAGGATCTCCTCCAGAATATCGGGGATCTCAAACACCGCGCGATTGTGAATCCGCTCCGTAGCCCTGCGGAAGCGCGCGTAGTTGGAGGGCTCCAGCATCTCTTCCACGGCCCTCGCGATGCCGCGGAAACCGGGCAGTACGACGCCCACGCCCGCCTCGCTGACGCTGCCCGGGCCGGGCTTGCCGATGAAGTAATCCGCCAGTTGCATGCAGCGCGGCACGTCTTTGGTGAATCCTTCGACGAACATGGCCGCATCATGCGGCATGCCTGCGAGCCTGGCCTGCAGCCTCGCATTGTGCCCGCATATCAACAGAAGCTGGCGGTGGGGCAGGCTGGAAGCGATTTCGTGCATGACGGCCGCGCCCTGGCCGCCGAACAGCACGAGC
The DNA here is from genome assembly GCA_900290305.1 of Candidatus Sulfopaludibacter sp. SbA4. GTDB lineage: Bacteria > Acidobacteriota > Terriglobia > Bryobacterales > Bryobacteraceae > OMOG01. The sequence continues at coordinate 1,327 of OMOG01000100.1, read as the reverse complement.
CCTACCGGCTGCTTCGAATCGAAGCCCAAGCCCTCGCGCGCATCCGCCCGATCCCCGGCCGAGAGCGGCTCGATCTCGTAGAACCGGGGATTCAGGATCATGCCCGACACGCGGTACACCTTGGCTTCCGCGTGCCCCATGGCGAGCGCCTGCTCCACAGCCCGGTCCGATCCACAGATGAAATATTGGTCCTGGCGCTCGATCCAGAAGTGCGGCGGATAGTCGGCGATGTCGGTGAGGATGGTGACCAGCGGCACGCCGGGCAGCGTGCCGCGCAGGCTTTCCCCCACGGCGCGTCCGAAATTGGGGACCAGCGATACCACCATGTCCGGGCGGCTGCGGCGCCAGAACTCCCGGAGCACGCGCACCTGCCGCCCGTGGAAGAGGCGGATGATGGCGTGCATGACAGGCATGAGCTGGGCCGATCCGAGGGTCCAGCCCTTCTTGAGGACGAAGTTGTAGACGTCCTGCCCGCGCACGCCGGTGTACTTGCGAAGGAAGTCGATGGAATCGAGCTGTTCCTGCAGGTTTACCATGCGGATTTGGAATTCGCGGCCCTGCTTCTCCATGACCTGACTTAGAGCGGTGGCCGCGGCGCGGTGGCCGCCTCCCGCGTCGAAATAGATGAAGTCGAGCTTCTTCATCAGTCCGATTGTGACACGGGGGAGCCGGGGCTTTTGAGCAACTCGCGCAAAACGGCCGCGGCGCGAGCAGTTCCTGTCCCGTATGGCGCCGCGCCGCGGCCTTTGCGCTTTTGAGGAAAAAACAAACCGGTTAATCTATGTTTTTTGCGACTGTAATCGAATTGTAGCCGCCGCGGCCTTACAACTAGGACATGCGGTGCGACTTGCATGTCCACACCACGCACTCGGGAATGTGCAACGTGCCCCTCTTGCGGGCCGTCTGCCGGGAAAGCTACAACCAGCCGCTGGCGGTTTACGAAAAGCTGAAGCGGCTGGGCATGGACCTGGTCACGGTGACCGACCACGATTCCATCGACAGCGTGGAGACCCTGCGCTCACGGCCCGATTTCTTTCTGAGCGAGGAAGTCACCTGCCGCCTTCCCAGCGGCACCTCGCTGCACATGGGGGTCTACGACATCACGGAGCGCGACCACATGGAGCTGCAGCGCCGTCGCGAAGATTTCGAGTCGCTGGCCGCGTGGCTGCGCGAGCGCCAGCTTTTCTTCAGCGCCAACCACGTCTTTTCGAGCCTTACCGGGCGCCGCGCTCTGGCCGATTTCGAGCTGTTCGAATCGGCGTTCCCGGCCGTGGAAACGCACAATGGCCACATGCTCCCGAGGGCCAATCGAAACTCCGCGGCGTTG
>OMOG01000156.1 GCA_900290305.1 Candidatus Sulfopaludibacter sp. SbA4 | reverse complement strand
TCGATCAGCGGCAGGGCTTCGCCGGAAAACCCGGTCGAGAGGAACATGCGCCGGCCCGCATTCCCTGCGTCATATTCGGGGTGGCGGTCGAGGTAAGACTTCAGCGCGCGGGCGGTGGCCTCAGGCTGGTGGACGATTGGCACGCCGCACGGCAGGGCGGCGGCAAAGACATCGGCCACCAGCGGGTAGTGCGTGCAGCCGAGAATCACGCAGTCGGGCGTGGCATCGACCCTTTGCCGCAGCTCGCCCACGTATTGTTCGACCAGCGCGCGAATGTCGCCGCGCGGTGCACCCTGCTCGATTGAGCCGGCAAGCTCGGGGCATGCCTGCTGCACCACAGTGATGTCCGGACGGCGCTTGCGGATTTCGATTGGATAGCAGGCGGTCTCCACCGTGCGGCGGGTCGCGAAAACCGCGATAGTGCTTGACCGCTCCGCCTTTTCCGCGGCAGCAGATTCTTCGTGCCAGCCCAGGCCGGTGGCGGCCTCGATGGTCGGCACCACGATGCCGATCGCGTTGCGCGGTACGCCGTCCTCGCACCGGCGCGCGGGCAGCCATTGCTGCTGGATCCAGCGCAATGCCACCACCGAAGCCGTGTTGCAGGCGACGATAGCCAGTGTGCAGCCTTCGCCGAACAGGCGCTCGAGCCCCGCGCATGTCAGGTTCAGCACGTCGATCGGCCGCTTGGTTCCGTAGGGCGCATTCCGGTTGTCGCCTAGATAGACGAAATCCCGCTCGGGCAGCGCCTCAATAAGGGCGCGATGCACCGTCAGCCCGCCGAAGCCGCTGTCGAAAACGCCGATCATCCGAAAAGCCTTTCCATTACCGGCCGCGCCCCGCCCCTTCACGATCGAGAGCCTGGTTTGCAGGCAATTGTTGAAGCGACCCGAACCTCTCAGGAAATGAGCGACGGGGGCCGGGGAATGGAAGCGTCCCCGCGCCTCGCCGGTTTTCCATCCGCTTGTGTAGCCCACAGGGCCATGGGGCACTCCCTCGCTCGCCAAGGGCGAGTCACGGCCGCGGCTCCTATCTTAGTACGTCGTTTCTCAAATACGCTCGCGTATTCCGGGAAGACCGCTCCCTCGCTCGCCAAGGGCGAGTCACGGTCGCGGCTCTGATCGGAGCCGCGCGCGTCAGCAAGCGGTCCAGCGAGACGTTCGTGAACTTCTGAAACGGTGTACTTAGCAAGCGGTCCCTTCTGAAACGGTCTCCTAAGGCATGAAGCCGTCGAAGTGTTCGGGTTTGACTTCGGTCTGGGCGATCCTCTTTCCCACCTCGGCCATCTCGGACACGAAATCGGTGGAATCCATCTTGCGGACGTTTTCCGGACGAATCTGGGGCAGGCCGAGCCGGCTCAAACCCTCCTGGCTCAATTCCGCGTTGTAGCGGGCGTAGGTAAACAGCTTCTGAAGAGCGGGTCCGCGCGCATTGGTCAAGTCGCCAACCTCGCGATCAATGGCGGATCCGGCGAGGGTTTTCCCAAAGGTGCGGCACAACAGGTCCTGTTCATTGAGGGCGGCATACATGAGGGCGGCGGGGATGGTTCCCGCCTGATATAGGAGATTCATTTCGCCTGCGCTCAGGTTTGCATCCGGAGAGGGGCTGGTTCCGGTGCCCACGGAGATCAGCAGCATGTTCTCTTCGCCGGTCGGCCACATCAGGCGATAGGGCTCGAGGGTGGCCATCAGGAACATCTGGAACGCGGGATTGTTATACATGGTCACGCCGCCATCCACGAAGACGAAATCGCGCTGGCCGATGCTGACCACTTCGGGCGGGAAGTAGGTGGGCGCGGCGGTGCTGGCGCGCACCAGTTTCCAAAGGGGCAGGTGCAGATTGCAGTCGGGGCGGTCGCGCAGATTGTACTTGGCGCGCGGGTTGTTGGAGACCGGCCAGGGCGAATCGGTGGTGGCGTTGCGGAGGACGAGCATGAGGAGGGTCCGAATGCGGCTGTCGCCCAGGGTGGTTTCCCGGCCGAATACGGTTTGCAACTGGGCGGCCAGGTCCTCGTCGGTGAACTTGTACCAGAAGCGCTTCAAGAGGGCCGCGCGGTTGAACATGGCGGGGCCGCTCTGGGAGTAGAACTTGGCGACGGCATCCACGGTCATGCCGATGGACAGGCAGGAGGCGATGATCGCGCCGGTGCTGGTTCCCGAGATGTAGTCGAAGAAATCCGAGAGGACCAGGGTGTTGCGGCCGGTTTTTTCGCGAAGGATGCTTTCGATGCGGTTGAGGACTTGGAGGGTGATCACTCCACGGATTCCACCGCCATCGAGAGCGAGCATGCGCTTTTTGCCTTGGGGCTCGAGACGTTGTTCAAAGGTCATATATTGGGGGCGCCAATATATTCTATCTCCGGCGCGCGACGGCCGCGGCGGAGACAGCCGCCCGACATGGGCAAATTCGGGTCAAGCCTCTCTCTTCGAGACCGAGAAAGAGCCGGTTGGCAGGCGAAATCCGGAACGGACCCCCGCTTTCGGGTCCTTGGGACGCAAACCGGGGCGCCTGCCCCACAAAGGCCGACCAGGGGGTCGGCAGCGGGCCAGGAGGCCCGCCCCACCAAATCGTCGCAGGCTGCGAAGAGTTGAGACTCTTGCAGTATAAAGCGGTGGCTAGAAGCCGAACATATCCAGGAAAAAATCCCAGTATGCGAAATAGTCGCCGGTTGGTCTGATCAATTCAGGGTACATGTTTGAAAAGATCGGCGGCTTGGCCGGTAGGGAATAGATGGCGAAGGCACAAAAAAAAGTCTGAGAATCGGACGTGTTGGTCCGACATTATTCTTAGGCAATGTTAAAAGCCAGTTTGGTGACCCGCTCCCTCCGAAGGGAGCGGTACGAAATTCTCGACAAGATCGGGACAGGCGGGATGGGGGTGGTATACCGGGCCCAGGACAACGTCTTGAATCGGACCGTCGCTATCAAGATGCTGCATCCCAACCTGATCTCCGACGAGCCCAGCCTCACTCGCCTGAAGCAAGAGGTCGTCATGGCTTCGAAGGTGAGCCACCGCAACGTCGTCCGCGTACACGATTTCGCAGAAGCGGACGGCGGGGCGATGATCGTCATGGACTGGGTGGACGGTGAGACCGTGGCGGCGCTTCTCAATCGCGTCCATCGCCTCCGTCCCTCACTGGTATGCGACCTGGGTGCGCAGATTTGCGAGGGACTGGAGGCGGTGCACGCGGCCGGCGTTGTGCATCGCGACATCAAACCGGGCAACCTGATCGTCCGGCGGGACGGCGGCGATATCCTGATCTCGGATTTTGGCCTGGCACACTGCAGTGGGGACTCGACGACCCTAAGCTCGGCGGGAGAGTTTCGCGGGACGACGCGCTACGCCGCGCCCGAGCATGCCGCCGGCATGCCCGCCGACTCCCGGTCGGATATTTTCTCGGTGGGGATGGTGCTGCTCGAGATGCTGACAGGAACTATCGACCTGGCTGCCCTGGATGGATTGCGGGAAGAACTGATGCGTGGCCAGACCGAGCGATATGTCCGCTCCGGTGAGTTGCGCAAGCTCATGGTGCTCAGGCTGGCAATCGAACGGTGTATTCAGTTGGACCGCAAGGAACGGTACGCCAGTGTCCAGGAGGTGAGCGCAGATCTCAGGAGGGCAGACCGCGCAGCAAAAGCGATAGAGCCCGAACCTTCGGAGCAGCCGAAACCGAAGCGGCTTTGGACTCTCCATCCCCGGTCCGCGATTGGGCTCGCGGCCTTTGCCATACTCCTTGTGCCGGTGCTGTTTCTCGGAATCAAAGGACACTTCGCCGGTCAACTGAGGCCGGCCCCTGCCGCGCAGTCCTCGACGGCCAACGCACTTTACACCAACGCCTTGAGCCTGATCACACCGCAGAGCGACGAGCGGGATTTGCGGAGAGCGGTAGCCCTGCTGGGCGAGGTTCTGGCGGTCGCGCCACATCACGCGCCGGCAGCCAACGCTCAATTGCGGACCCTGGTAAGGCTATACGAGACTACCTCGGACCTGCAGTGGCTTACTGCCGCCCGAAAGGCACTGACCAGGGGAGAGGCTGCCGGCCTCAGCAAGGAAGAGCTTGCGTTATTCAAGGCGAGAATCGACCTCAACGCAGGCTTGTACCAGGAGGTAATCGGCAGCATAGGGAGTCTTCTCACGTCGCGGGACGATGTGACTCGCCTGGATGCCACCCGCCTGCTGGGCAGAGCCCTCGAGGCCACGGGCCGGTTGCAGGAGGCAGCGAGTTACTATCGGTCGGCGGCGGCGTTAAGCCCCGACTCATGGCTGTGCCACAATGACCTTGGATCGATCGCGCTGCGCCTGGGACACCTGGGTGAAGCTCGCACGGAATTCGGCCGGGTGATCGAATTGAACCCGACTTCTCCTTCGGGCTATTCGAACCTGGCGGCGGTGCTGCTCTACGGCGGCGACTTCCGGGAGGCCCGGCGATACTTCGAAACGGCCCTGGAACGGCAAGCGTCCGCCGAAACGTACTACAACCTGGGAGCGGTATCTTACTATTCTCACGAATACGCAACCGCGGTGCCGTTCTTCCAGTCAGCGATCGATATGCGCCCAAGCTCGCAGCGCTATGTGCTGGGGTTGGCCGATACTCTGCGGCATTCGGGGCAGGGAGGCCGGGCGCGGACGCAATACCTGCGGGCGCTTACACTGCTGGACGATTACGAGAAGAAGCGCCCGCTAACCACAGAGGAACTGTGTCAACGGGCACGCTGCTTTGCCGGATTGGGCGACCGATCGGCGGCCAGGTCGGCGCTGCAAGCCGCCATGGGGAAAAGCGGAGGACAGCAGACGGTGCTTTACACGAGTGCCGTATTGGCTGCCATGGAAGGCCTGTCGTCGACTGCCAGAGGTCAGGCGGAGAAGGCTATAGGGGCGGGTTATCCGCAGGCGCTGGTCAGGATGGATCCGGACCTGAGGTGACGGGGGTGGGCAAAGGGGGTTGGGTGTTAGGAGTTGGGGGCCGGGGGCATAGGCGTTTAATTTGAATGAGCCCGTTGCCCGAGTGGCCTCGGCTGTGCGCGAACCGGTCCCGGGCTCCCGTTTGCCTGCAACTTCACCAGAGGGGACATCTGGGGCATTTGGTGGTGGGACGGGGATTTCGCGACAGAAATCGGTTCAGCGGGTAACGGGTAGAGATTCCAGTAAAATGAGGGCTCGGGCGCGCACAGTCACGCGGAGAAAGGACTGCGATTGAGACTCTATCTGGATTCCTGTTGTTTGAACCGCCTGACAGACGATCAGAGCCAAGCCCGCATTCGCCAGGAAGCCGAGGCGGTTGAAGCCATTCTTGGCCTGGTACGCGAGGGGAAGGCGACCTGGGTAAGCAGCACCGTTGTGGAGATCGAGATCAATCGCAACCCGGATGCAGACCGTCGGCACGAGGTTGCCGCTCTACTAGCCTTCGCAGAGGAAGTCGTGGTCCCGCGATCGCGCTCGGCCGAGCGCGCCGCATTCCTTCAGAAGCTTGGGTTCGACCCATTTGACGCTCTGCATCTGGCCTGCGCCGAGCAAGGCCAAGCCGACGTGTTCCTTACAACTGACGACGACCTGATCCGCCGCGCCGGGCGATGCAGCAAGGAACTCCGCACTCGCGTCGGGAACCCGGTATCCTGGTATCTGGAGGCAGTACTATGATCCCTCTCGAAAAGATGAGCGATGAAGACTTCGAGCGGCATGCCCTCGCGATTCTGCGGCGCGAACTGGGGCTGGACGGTCTAGCCCGCTTCCTCCGCCTTTATCGATCTGGGGGTGGAGACTACACCCGCGACCGCCACCAATGGCTGGAAGGTGCAACCATCCAGGAGATCATGGCCGAAGTGGAACGACGGAACCCACCTGCCTAGACCTAGACGCCCCCTGGACTTCTCGATCCTCAACGCCCATCACTGGTGGCATGGGATTTGTCGCCAGGAATCTAGTGCCGCCCGTCAAAACGACGGTTCGTGGCCGTGGAACCGCCTCTGCCGGCCGTCCACAACCGGCGGAACTCCTGCTGTTCCGGACCGACACTGACGATAGTGGAGAGATCTCGTGAAGACGTGATAAGGGGTGCCACGAAGACTCAACGGAACTGACTGAATGTCTTCAGCAATTTCATGGTGGCTTCGTAATTTAGCTGGTCGCCTTCAAAATTCGCACGAAACGTTCAGGTGGTCTCGGGGGCGGTAGAGTCCCTGTAAGTTAGACGGGAGCGCGACACCCTTTCTCGACAAGAAGAACGACCTTCTTCCCATATAGAGCAATTGCCGCGCCAATTTCAATTAGGACGTTGTCATTGATCTTGGTGCGCTCGTTACCAGAGCTATCGAGATACTTTCCCTCAGCCCCCACATGGATCGCACCGGCGCCGCATGATATTCTTCCCTATCCTCGTGTCGTCGGGGCCTGAGACCCGCGCCCGTCTCTAGAAATAGAAAGATCAAGTTCACCGGGTCCACATATCCCATTTATTAGAGCATGCATGTTCCTTCAAATTCAATGGCCGCACCAACGGACTCGAATCGACCTCGCGGCCCAGTAGCGCTCTCCATATCGGACGCATCCACAATTAAGTTCCAGTAGGTGAATGAGGCTCGTTCTCCCTGAGGCATACCGAATAACTCCCCATAAACGCCCTTGCGTCCGCCGAACCACCCCGGCGCATCGTCCGCCCATCGGGAGGACTGCCGTCGTTGGCCCGCACGGATTCCTGTCGATATCAGCCCTTTGCACCAACAATCCGGTCTGGTGGTCCCCAAACGGCCTTCTGGGAAGTTGTAACCAAACGGGACACTGGATCGCGCGCTTCCGAGGTCATTTTGCAGGAGCCTTGTTTTAACGCCTATGGGGGCCGGGGGTTGGGGGCGCCGGCGTTACCAAGACAACAAAGCTTCGATGGCGGCGGCCAAGGTTTCGGTTTGGGGGAGGATGGCGGCCTCGAGCTGGGGGTGGTAGCCGACCCAGGTGTCGAGGGCTGCGACGCGGCGGACGGGGGCGTCCAGGCGGTCGAATAATTCATCGGAAATGCGGGCGGCGATTTCGGCGCCGTAGCCGAACGAGAGTGTGTCTTCGTGGGCCACGATGGCGCGGCTGGTGCGGGAGACGGATTCGCGGATGGTGTCCCAATCGTAGGGGGCGAGCGTGCGGAGGTCGATGATTTCGATGCTGGCGTGCGGCGTGCGGCGCTCGACCTGGGTGGCGGCGAGCAGGGCTTTCTGCACCAGCGCGCCGTAGGTGATGACGGAGAGGCTCTTGCCGGGCTTGACGATTTTGGCGCGGCCGAAGGGGATGGTGAAATCCTCGCCGGGATGGGGGGAGCGATTGTAGGGCTCGCGGTAGAGGCGTTTGTGCTCGAGGAAGAGGACCGGGTCGTCGGAGCGCAGGGCGGTGCGCAGGAGACCGCAGGCATCCAGGGCGTTGGAGGGCATGACGACGCGCAGGCCGGGGAGGTGGGTGAACAGGACTTCGCCGCACTGGCTGTGATAGACGGCGCCGCCGTTGAGGTAGCCTCCGATGGCCACGCGGATGACGGCGGGGCAGGAGAAGGCGCCGTTGGAGCGCCAGCGCAGGGTGGCCATTTCGTCGCGGAT
>OMOG01000163.1:656-6826 GCA_900290305.1 Candidatus Sulfopaludibacter sp. SbA4 | reverse complement strand
GCCGTCGTCAAGGCCGGCAAGGTGACCGGCGCGCAACCGGGCGTGGCATTACGCGGGCCGGGTTGGCAAAGGTAACCCATGGGGCTTTAGCCCCGCCTCTCCGGAGCCCTTGCCCACTCACTCACTCTACGCGATCACCGCCACTTCGTGATCCAGCACTGACTTCACTTCAAACTCGACCCACCCCTGCCGGGCAGCCACGGGAAGCGTCCCCGTCGAAACCAGAAGTTTGCCGCTGCGCCCCGGCACTCCCCGCGGCAGCTTCACTTTGACCTTCAAGGGACCCACCGGAATCAGCTCGTCGATGGGCGAGCGCCACGTGCCCGAGTTAGTCAGATTCACCAGGTGAAGAATCAGCCGTCCCGGCTGCTGGTAGAGGTGGCAGTCGATGAGCCCGGCGCCTTCCACACTCAGCGGGATATTGTCTCCGGCCCAGCGCACCAGGTTCGCCAGCAGGCGGGCGTGGTCGGCCAGGAAATCGCGCATGTAACGGCGGTCGAGGTCGGCGGCCAGGTACGCGACGCGGCCGCCCTTGGGGTGATCGCTCAGCACCAGGCCGGGGATGCCGCTATCGGTCTGCCGCATCCATGAGGTCTCCGGCGGCATGACCGGAAAGGCCGGTATGAAGGTCAAAGGGACGATGACTCCGGGGTCTGTCCGCAGTGACTGCAGCGTGCCGCCGAAGGCGAGGATGTCGGTCTCCTCGAACCCTCCGAGTACCGGATGCCGCTCGCCGGTCGCCGCCGGCTCATTGCCGGACTTGGGACCCCAGACGCGCCCGCGAAGCTCGGGATGCAGCCGCAGGTAGGTGTGCGCCGACGGGGCCGCGCCCCCGCGCCCGCCGCGCCCGCCACCGGATTCCGCGGGGCGAACGGGCTTGCCGTCCGCATGCACGCGCAGCAGATCGGCCGCACGCGCAGCAGATCGGCCAGCGCGAAATCGGTACGCCCATCGCCCCACTCGTCGTACCGCGTGCTGTCGCCGGTCGCGATCAGGGAGCCGCCGCGCTCCACGAAGCGTCGAATGGCCGCGCACTGCTCATCGGAAAGCCCGCCGGTATTGGGCAGAATCAACACCGCGAGGTTGGGCGCTTCGCGATCGATATCGCCGGCGTTCACCGGCAGGTAGGGAATCCGCGCGCGAATCAGGGCCTGGGCGAAGCCTTCGTAGGGAGCGTCAACCATCTCGGCGGCGTTCTCCCGCCCGTAGAAATCGGTGTTCCGCTGCGACCACACCATCCCCACAGTCGCCACGGGCCGGCGGTTCACCAGGTACGCTTCGTTGGCCTTGTGCCACTTCATGACCGGCTCGGCAGTGTGGTACATACGCCGGTCCTCGTGGTAGGCGCCGATGTGATGCCACCACGGCTCGATGCCGCCGGCCAGCCCTTCGATCATCCACATGCGCGCCTCGGCGGCCGGCTTGCTGGCCACGCGGAAATTAGTGCGGCCCGACTCGTACATGGCCATGCTCTCGGGCGCCAGCTTGTCCCAGCCGAGCACTCCGTGGACCAGCTTGCCGGTGTCGCCATTCTGCTGAAACCCGGTGGCATCGTCGCGGCGCTGATGGTCGAGCATCACGATATGCGCGCGGCTGCAGATCTCCTTCATGTCGCGGAACGAAGACGCCTGCGCGGAGACCGATCCGCTGTTCATCCCCGACCAGATGCAGTCCGGCCCGCCGGCCGCTTGGGTGATGCGGTTGTTCAGCTCCCAGATCTCGACGCGGCGGTGGTAGCTCCACGTGATCCACTGCCGGTAGGCCGGGTCGTCCCAGTTGGCGCGGCGCGGCACGGGCTGCCCGGCCCTGGCGCGGAACTTGCGCTCGCAGTTGTCGCAATAGCAGATACTGCCGCGGCCCAGGCCGGCCCAACTGTTGTCGGTGATTCCTTCGGGGTGGGAGCGCTCGATGATCTCGCGCAGGATGCTGGGCAGGTACTCGTCGTAGTAGGGGCTGTTGATGCAGGTGGTGTACCGGTCGGCGGCGCGGTACGGCCCTCCGTCGGCGGTGCGCGCGAACCAGTCGGGATGCGCCTTGAAGAAATCCTCGGCGGTGCGGCTGGAGTCCATGCGGGCCATCACCACGATGCCGTCCCGGTGCGCGGCCTCGGTCAGCTCGCCAAAGAGGTCGCGGCCGTTCAGGAATTCCGCGCGGTGGTGCAGGGGAAATTTGCTGGGATAGTAGGCCACGATTCCACCGGCGTTGACGATGACGCCCTGCACTTCGGTGCGCTTCCAATACTCGCGCCACCAGGGGATGTCGTACTGGACGGGGTCCTTCTCGGTGATGTTGGTCTGGCCCCAGCGGTAGGTGCGGAGGTACCACGGGGTGGTGCTGCCGGCGCGCTGCTGGCTCGGCGCGGGCACGGCGGCGGCGAGCGCGGCGGCCGCCGCATTCTGGACAAAATCCCTTCGATTCATGTTGCCCCCGATGAACAGCATAGTCTAGCAGCACAAGCGAGGTGGGGCACTCCGTTGCACGGAGCGAGGCCATCGCCTTCTAAGGAACATGTCGCTAAGCCACTGAATATAGATTTGTTAGCGAATTCGGAAATTTGGCGAATATTTGGCGAAGACCGGCCTGTTCCTTTACGTCTTGGCCCGCCCCGCGGGCAGCAGGCTTTTGTGGCCTGCCTTTTGGCCGCCTTCCGAGCCGCGACGCCGGAAATTGCTCTATTGAATCGAATGTAGTCGAAACCGTGGGTCCGCGGGTCTTTGGAGTTGGATGGATAGGGACCGCAAATGCGTGGCCCAGGTTTGCCTTTTCGTGGCCCTGCTTCCGTACGTCGCGCGGGCGCAATGGATTTCGGTCGGGATGGCAGGCGCCGTTCCCGCCCCTCGTTCGGAGGCCTATGATCAGGTCATCAGGACCTTCAACCCGTATTCGGGATGCCTGGATCGAACAGCCCCAGGTTGCAGCCCGGATAATAACTTCTTCGTCAAACCTTACGCTTTCGGTCCAACGGCTGACGTCAATCTTCCCTGGGGTGTCTCGGCTGAAGTTGGATTCCTTTATGAGCGGTTCCATAGGGACTTGACCGAGGGGCTGATCGCCCCCCACGGCGGATCTGTCAACTTCGGACAGCAATACAGCGCTTCCGCGGACGGGTGGGCGTTCCCCCTGCTGCTCAAATACACGTTTGGACGGCGCCGATTCGCCCCGTTTGTTGATGCCGGTGCAACGCTTCGCCACCTTGGCGCGTTCGATGGCAAGGGCATCCAATTGGACTTCCACCTCCAGCCTCAACCAATTTCGGTTCATATCGAAAGCGGCAGAGACCTGGATGTCGCGATCACAGCGGGTGCGGGGCTGAGGTGGCGGGTATTCCTCACCGAGGCCGCGCCTGAAATTCGTTTCTTGCATTGGACCGCTACGTACTACCAGCCGGTTCAGAATCAGGTCATGATCGTGCTGTCGATACGTTTCCCGGCCGTGAGATAACCGTCGAGAATCGACTAGCCTGAATGTCAACTTCAGACAAGAGGTCTACAGCTTCTCCCACTCTGCACGATCAATGCCAGCATCACGAAGAATCCTGGCCAATAGCCCGGAACTCATATCTCCGCCGTGCGGGTTCGGAACGCGAATCGTTTGCGTGCCCTTCTGCATGATCTGATGTTTGCTTCGGATCGGCCCGATCCGCGGCATCAGGCAACCTCGCGCACCACGAGGTCAATCCCATCGGCAACGGGCACCGGCAACTGGCGCGACAAACGGAACAGCAACCATTCCTCGATCACTTCCTCGATCTCGTCCCGGCATTCCTCCAGGGAAGCTGCGTCTGCCCAGACTCCTTCAAATCCCGGTATGGAGCCATAATACGCATCCCCTTCCAACAGTTCGCATTTGGCCCCGCGCATCGCGGCCCGAAGGTACCTGGAAAGCATGATCCAGTTCGACCAGATGAAAGAGTCCCGGGCAACCCAGGGGCCCGCGCTGCGATTTGCGCGAAGATGGGGGCAGCTACAATGGAACTTTCATGGACGAACTGGCAAAACGAGGACTGCAACTGACCGCGATCGGCGCTCCCGTGGCCGCGATGGCCTGGGCGGTGCGCGGCCGGTCGGCGACCGTCTTCGGGCCTTCGGTCTGGCACGGGTCGCGCGACCGCCGCTCCGTGGCACTCACCTTCGACGATGGCCCCAGCGAAGGCACGCCCGCCATTCTCGAGATCCTGGAGCGCCATTCGCTGGCGGCCACGTTCTTTCAGTGCGGCGCCAATGTCGCGCGCCTGCCCGCCGTGGCGCGGGCCGTGCGCGAGGCCGGGCACGACATCGGAAACCACAGCCACACCCATCCGCTGCTTTGCTTTCGCTCGCCGCGGTTCATGGAAGCCGACCTGCGGCGAGCCCAGGAAACCATCCAAACGCATGCCGGTTTCCGGCCCGTCCTGTTTCGCGCGCCGTTCGGCGTCCGCTGGTTTGGAATGGCCGGAGTGCAGCGGCGATTGCAGTTGACCGGCGTCATGTGGACCATAATCGGCTATGATTGGAANNTCCGGCGCCTGGTTCCCATGCTTCTGGACCGGGGCTACAGATTCGAAACGGTAAGCCGACTACTATGTCCGACGATTTAATTCAAAGGGTTCTAAAGGTCATCGCCACTTCCAAGCGGATTCCCCTCGAGACCGTCACCATCGACAGCGATTTCCAGCAATTGACCATCGACTCCATGGATGCGGTGGAAATCCTTTTCGCCATGGAGAACGAGTTCGACATCAGCATTCCGGACGAGGAAGTGCGCAGCGTGCGCAACGTACGCCAGATGTGCGAGGGCGTGGAGAGACTGCTCGCCGCGAAGTCCGACGCCGCGGCGAAACAGTAACATGCGGCGCGTGGCGATCACCGGTGTGGGCGCGATCAGCGCTCTCGGCCGGAATATTTCCGAGTTTGCGGAATCGTTGCGGCAGGGCCGCCCCGGCATCGGGCCGATCGAATCGACCGACATGTCCCAGATGCGCTTCCAGAACGGCGCCGAGGTCAAGGGCTACAGCCACCAGCCGTACTTCGAAGACCGGCGCGCCGACTTCATCGACCGCTTCGCGCAGTTCGCGGTGATCGCCGCGCGCGAGGCGGTTCAGGACGCCGGCGTCGAGTGGACGCCCGAGCTGCGCGAGACCGCGGCGATCGTCACGGGATCGTGCGTGGGCGGGCAGAGCACCGAAGACATCGGCTTCCAAGAGGTGTACAAGCTGGGCCACAACCGGGTGCACCCGCTGACCATTCCCAAGACGATGGCCAACGCGGGCGCGAGCCACATCTCGATGGAGTTCGGCATCACGGGGCCGAGCTTCACCATCTCCACCGCCTGCTCTTCGGCGGGCCACGCGATCGGCCAGGCGTTCTGGATGGTGCGCACGGGAGCCACCGACCTGGCGCTTACGGGCGGGAGCGAAGCGCCCTTCAGTTTCGGCATTCTGAAGGCCTGGGAGGCCATGCGGGTGGTGTCTCCCGACACCTGCCGTCCGTTTTCGAAGGACCGGCGCGGGATGATTCTGGGCGAAGGCGGCGCCATGCTGGTGCTCGAGCCCCTGGAAGCGGCGCGGGCGCGAGGGGCGCGGATTCACGCCGAGATCGTGGGGTTCGGCATGTCGGCCGACGCCTGCCACATCACGCAGCCATCCGCGGAGGGCGCGGCGCGGGCCATGCGCGCGGTGCTGCGCGATGCCGGCCTCGTGCCCGAGCAGATCGGCTACATCAACGCGCACGGCACGGCCACTCCGGCCAACGATCCGACCGAGACGGCCGCGATCCGCGCCGTATTCGGCACGCACGCCGCAAAGCTGCCGGTAAGCTCCACCAAGTCCATGCACGGGCACGCGCTGGGGGCGGCGGCCGCGCTGGAGTGCCTGGCCACGGTATTGGCGCTGCGCGACGGGGTGCTGCCCCCCACGGCGAATTTCAACGAGCGCGATCCCGAGTGCGACCTGGACGTGATTCCCAACCAAGCGCGCTGCGCGCAGGTGGAATACGCCATTTCGAATTCCTTCGCGTTCGGGGGATTGAACGCGGTGCTGGCGCTGCGTAGGGCGGAGTAGGGCTGCTGGGCGGCCGGTATGGTTCGCGCGCGCGAGGCGGCGTCCCGGCCAGGCAAAAGGTATGGTTGCCGGCAAACGCTTTGGACGTGGCGTTGAGCGTCAGGGTGCTGGGAGGGGCTGGCGGGCGGGCGCC
>OMOG01000163.1:0-646 GCA_900290305.1 Candidatus Sulfopaludibacter sp. SbA4 | reverse complement strand
AGGGTGCTGGGAGGGGCTGGCGGGCGGGCGCCCCGGCCGGATTAGTGGAGGCTACCAGACTTTCCGTCTCGCACAACAGTTCCGGCGGCTGTGCGGGCGAAAACAGTGTGCCCCGAATGTCCTGCATGTCCCCCGTCCTGGGAACGGCGTACCCATTTCGTACGATAATTCTCGCCTCAGGGTGCAATCGGCGAGCAGCCGTACTAAGCTCGATCTGCACGCGTAATAGAGTCGGTAACGGCGACGCATGTGTTCGATAGCTAAGTGCACCATTTCATAAATACAGCTTCGTATCCAACCGTGGCCCACGCTCTCAGCGTGCCGGGGTGCCCTCTGGGCCGGGCACTCGTGTCGACGCTTGCTCGGCGTCCGAAAAATACGTTGGCGTACTTATAAAGCGCAGATTCAGCCTACTACAGAAGGCTGTAGACTTCAAGCGGCTTTTTTGGGGTCTGTTTGGTACGAAGCGTCGGCATCTGGGCCGCCGCTCTGCATAACATCACCAGACCGCTCCTGATGAATCCCTTTCACTTCACCTCACCTAGCCGGATACCGCAGCTCGCAGGTAAACCCTTCGGGACTGCACGTTATCTATCGTCAGGCCCGACCGCTTCCGCTTCTCCTCGATACTTCGGTGCTGCAACAA
>OMOG01000590.1 GCA_900290305.1 Candidatus Sulfopaludibacter sp. SbA4 | reverse complement strand
CCGCGAGTCAGTCACATCGAAGTGCCCATGGAAATGGCGGCGGGCGAGCTTCCCGCCACGCTCGACGAGATGCTGGCCCACGCCCGCACCCAGGCCCCCGCGATTGAGCGCGAGCAGAAGATGGTCGAGCGCAACGAACTCGCCGCCAACCTCGCGCGCAAGGACTACTACCCCGACTGCACGCTCTCCGGCGGCTACTTCAACCAGGGCGGCATGCCGCCCATGTGGCAGTTCCGCGTGGATTTCAAACTGCCCGCGTACTTCTGGCGCAAGCAGCGGGCCGCGGTCAACCAACAGGAATTCGCCGCCACCGAAGCGCGCCACAATTACGAAGCCGCGGACGTCTCGATTCAGGCGCGCATCCGCGCGGACTACACCCTCGCCGAGACGGCCCGCAAGCTGATCGACCTCTACCAGAAATCGGTGATCCCGGAAGCGCAGCTCGCGCTCGAATCTTCGCAAGCCAGTTACGAGACCGGGACGCTCGATTTTCTCTCCCTGTTCTCCAACTTCATGAACGTCGTGGAATACGAACTCATGTATCACGAAGAGGTGATGCAGTTCCACGTAGCATTAGCCCGTCTGGAGGAGCTCGTGGGACAGGCCTCCTGGCCTGTCCAGAATTAACTCGTCATGAAAAAACTCGCCATCCTCTTACTGATCGCCGTCGCCTACATCGCCGGCTTTGGCTACGGCCGCTGGTACGCCAAACCGGTCGCGGCCGCCGGCGCGCCCGCGCGCAAAGTCCTGTACTGGGTCGATTCCATGCATCCCTGGTATAAGTCCGACAAGCCGGGGATCGCGCCCGATTGTGGCATGAAGCTCGTCCCGGTCTATGCAGGCGACGCCAACCGCCACGAGCAGACGCTGCCCGCCGGCACCGTCGAGATCGCTCCCGAGAAGCAGCAGCTCATCGGCGTGGAATTCAGCACCGCGCAGTATGAGACCGTGACCGGCTCCATCCACGCCGCCGCGCGCGTCGTGCTCGACGAAACCAAGATCGCCAAGGTGCAGACCCGGCTCGAAGGCTGGATCGACCAGGTGTTCGTCGACTTCACCGGCAAGCGCATCGAGAAGGGCGACCCGCTGCTGACCCTCTACAGCCCCGAGGCGCTCGCCACCCAGCAGGAATACCTGCTCGCGCTCAAGGCCCAACGCCAGATGCACGACAACCCCATGCAGGACCCGGCGCAGGACCCGATGCGGGTAATGATGGGCAGCACCGAGAACCTGGTGGCCGCCGCGAAGAAGCGCCTCGAGCTGTGGGACATCACCGGCCGGCAGATCGACGAAGTCGCCAGCACCGGCAAGACGCTCATCAACCTGACGCTCGATTCGCCCATCTCCGGCTTCGTGATGGAGCGCAATGCCTTCCCCAAACAGCATGTGACCCCCGACACCGTGCTCTACACCGTGGCCGACCTCGGAACCGTGTGGGTGATCGCCGACGTCTTCGAATACGAGGCGGCGAACGTCCGGCTGAATTCGCCAGCCACCCTGACGCTGGCATACCTGCCGGGCCGCACGTTCCGAGGACGCGTGAGCTACATCCTGCCGCAGGTAGATCCGACGACGCGCACGCTGAAGGTCCGGATGCAATTTGACAACCCCGGCTACACGCTCAAGCCCGAGATGTACGGCGACGTGGAATTCCAGACCGGCGGCACGCGCAAGCTGGTAGTGCCGCAGTCCGCGGTGCTGAACTCCGGCGACCGCCAGGTAGTCTTCCTCGATCGCGGCAACGGCGCGTTCGAGCCGCGCGAAGTCAAGGTCGGCGAGCAGATGGAAAACCGCGTCGAGATCCTGAGCGGCCTCCAGCCCGGCGACCGCATCGTGACGTCGGGGAATTTTCTGATTGATTCGGAGAGCAGGTTGAAATGAACACACAGCCCGTCTTCACACAACCCCAACCCCCAATCCCCAACCCCCAACCCCCTCCCCACTTTCATGGTTGATCGCATCATCGAGCTCTCCGCCCGCAACCGCTTCGTCGTGCTCCTCTTCGTCACCGCCGCCGCGGCCGCAGGGTGGTGGTCGCTCCAAACCATTCCCCTCGACGCCATTCCCGACCTCAGCGACACTCAAGTCATCGTCTACTCCCGATGGGACCGCAGCCCCGACATCATGGAGGACCAGGTCACCTACCCCATCGTCTCCTCCATGCTGGGCGCGCCCAAAGTCAAAGACGTCCGCGGTTTCTCCGACTTCGGTTACTCCTACGTCTACATCATCTTCGAGGACGGCACCGACATCTACTGGGCGCGCTCGCGCACGCTCGAGTATCTCTCCAAGATCCTGCCGCGCCTACCGCAGGATGTGAAGACCGAGCTTGGTCCCGACGCCACCGGCGTGGGCTGGGTCTTCCAATACGCGCTGGTAGATCCCACCGGGCGCCACAGTCTCGCAGAGATGCGCTCCCTGCAGGACTGGTTCCTGCGCTACCAGTTGCAGGCCGTGCCGGGCGTGGCCGAGGTCGCGCCGCTGGGCGGGTTCGTGCGGCAGTACCAGGTCAACGTGAATCCCAACCGCCTGGCGGCCTACGGGGTGCCGATCTCGAAGGTGGTCGCGGCCGTGCGCGGCGGCAACAACGACGTGGGCGGCCGCCTCGTCGAATTCACCGGCCGCGAGTACATGGTCCGCGGCCGAGGCTACGCGCGCTCCACCGCCGACCTGGAACGCATCGCGCTCGGCGCCAGCCCCACGGGCGTCCCCATCCTGGTTCGCGACGTGGGCAGCGTGACGCTCGGCCCCGACATGCGCCGCGGCGTGGCCGATCTCAATGGGCAGGGCGAAGTCGCCGCCGGCATCGTGATCATGCGCCAGGGCGAGAATGCCCTTCGCGTCATCGACCGCGTGAAAGCCAAGCTGAAGGAAATCGAGCCGGGCCTGCCCCCGGGCGTCCAACTGGTCACCGCCTACGACCGCTCGGAGTTGATCCTCGCCTCCATCGACAACCTCAAGCGCACGCTCCTCGAGGAACTGGCCGTCGTCGCGCTCGTGATCCTGATCTTCCTGTGGCACATTCCGAGCGCCGTCATCCCCATCCTCACCATCCCGGTCGCCGTGCTAATTGCCTTCGTGCCCATGCGATTGATGGGCATGAGCTCCAACATCATGTCGCTGGGAGGCATCGTCATCGCCATCGGCGCCATGGTGGATGCCGCCATCGTTGTGGTGGAGCAGACCCACAAAAAGCTGGAGCACGCCGACCGCAACTGGACGCCGCGCGACTACCACCACGCCATCGTCAGCGCGGTGAAGGAAGTGGGCGGTCCGAGCTTCTTCGCGCTGTTGGTGATCGCGGTCTCGTTCCTGCCCGTTCTGACGCTCGAAGCGCAGGAAGGCCGCCTCTTCAAGCCGCTCGCCTACACCAAGAACTTTGCCATGATCGTGGCAGCCGTGCTCGCCATCACGCTCGACCCGGCCCTGCGGCTGCTCTTCTTCCGCAAGGAGAATTTCCGCCTGCGGCCGCGCTGGCTCGCGTCGCTGGTCAACGGAATCCTCGTCGGCAAGATCCATTCCGAAGACAAGCACCCCATCAGCCGCGTCCTCATGCGGCTTTACGAGCCGGTAGTGACGTGGAGCCTCCGCTGGAAATGGATCGTCATTGCGGGGGCGATCGCGCTGGTGGCGTTCACCGTGCCCGTTTACCAGAAGCTCGGCTCGGAATTCATGCCGCCGCTGGATGAAGGCGCCCTGCTCTTCATGCCCACCACCATGCCCGGCATCTCGGTCGCGGAAGCGCAGAAGCTCATGCAGGTCGAGGATCGCATCCTCATGCGCTTCCCCGAAGTGGAACGCGTCTTCGGCAAGGCGGGCCGCGCCGAAACCTCCACCGACCCGGCGCCCTTCTCCATGATGGAGACCATCGTGCTCCTCAAGCCCAAGCAGCAATGGCGCAGAGTGGCCACCTGGTACGACAACTGGCCGCGATGGGCGAAACCCCTCTGCGCCCACATCACCCCCGGCCACATCTCCACCGAACAACTCACCACCGAGATGAACGAGGCGCTGCGCATTCCGGGCGTTTCGAACGCTTGGACCATGCCCATCAAGAACCGCATCGACATGCTCACCACCGGCGTCCGCACGCCCGTGGGCATCAAAATCTACGGCGCCGACGTGAAGGAAATCGAGCGCATCGGCACCGCCATCGAGCGCATCCTGCCGCAGGTTGCCGGGACGCGCAGCGCCTTCGCCGAGCGCGTGGGCGGTGGCTACTTCCTGGATTTCAATCTCAAGCGCGACCAGCTCGCGCGCTACGGCCTGAGCGTGGACGATGCGCAGACGGTGGTCATGAACGCCATCGGCGGCGACAACGTCAGCACCGCCATCGAGGGCCTGGAGCGCTACCCCATCAACGTGCGCTACTACCGCGATTCGCGCAGCTCGCTCAATCGCCTGAGCCGCGCGCTGGTCCCCGCCATGGATGGCAAGATGCAAATCCCGCTGGCCGAAATCGCCACCCTCAAGTTCACCACCGGCCCTTCCATGCTGCGCAACGAAAACGGCATGCTGTGCGGCTACGTCTACGTGGACGTGGCCGGCCGCGACGTGGGCGGCTACGTCGCCGAGGCCAAGCGCGTGGTGCGCACCGGCGTGCCGCTTCCGCCGGGATACACGCTCGCGTGGAGCGGCCAGTACGAGGCCATGGAACGCGTGCGCGAGCGCCTCAAACTCGTGCTGCCGCTGACCCTATTCCTGATCTTCCTGCTGCTCTACATGAACACCAAATCCACCGCCAAGACGCTGCTGATCCTGCTGGCGGTGCCGTTCTCGGCGGTGGGCGCCATCTGGCTGCTCTACGCGCTGGGCTACAACATGAGCATCGGGGTGTGGGTGGGGCTCATCGCGCTGATGGGCGTGGACGCCGAAACCGGCGTCTTCATGCTGCTCTATCTCGACCTGGCCTTCGAGGAACGGCGACTCTCCGGGCGCATGCGCAACCTCGCGGACTTGCAGGAAGCCATCGTGCAGGGCGCGGTGAAGCGCATCCGCCCGAAGTTCATGACGGTGGCGACGATGTTCGTGGGGCTCGCGCCGATCATGTGGTCCGTGGGCGCCGGAGCGGACGTGATGAAGCGCATCGCCGCCCCCATGATCGGCGGAATTTTCACTTCTTTCTTACTCGAGCTGGTAGTCTATCCGGCAATCTATGAGGTATGGAAATGGCAATCGGTAAAACGGCAGGCTGCCTGATCCTGGCAGGCGCGGCGTGGGCTTCGGCCGCGCAGTTCACGGTGCGCCACGAACACTGGCGCAAAGGCTGCGAGGGCGTCATGACGATCGACGAAAACGGGGTGGCATTTTCTGCTCGCAAGGGCTCTGGTCCGAAGGACCACGCTTGGACCTGGTCTTTCCAGGACATCCAGCAGCTCCAACTGGCCCCCCGAAGAATTCATATACTGACATATAAGGACAGCAAAATCCGGCTGGGCGCCGATGTGGGTTACGAATTCACCGGCGATATCCCGGCCGGCGGCCTGTACGCACTCTTGAGGGATCGGATGGATCAACGGTTCGTGGCGCAACTGGAACCGGCGGGGCAGCCCCTTGGCCTGCCGGCTCTCACTCTGCCCGTCAAGCACCAGGCTCGAATCCTCGGCTCCGAAGGCGCCCTCGCCTTCACCCCCGACTCCATCGTCTACGCCACCCCCGCGAAGAACCAATCGCGCACCTGGCGTTACCAGGACATCGACAGCATCAGCAGTTCCGGAAGATTCCAGCTCACCATTGTCACGCTGGAAAAAGGTTTCAACTTTCAACTGAAGCAGCCAATCACGGAAGCCAGTTACAACCAGCTCTGGCTGGAAATCGAAAAAAAGAACGGGAGAATCCAATGAAAAAGCAGATCGCTCTGATCCTCGCATCGGCCGGCCTCGCGGTGGCAGCCACTTTCACCGGCACCATCACCGACGACATGTGCGCCAAAGCCGACCACAAAGACATGAAGATGGGCACCGACGAAAAGTGTGTCACGGAGTGCATCAAAGGCATGAACGGCAAGTACGTGCTCTACGACGGCAAAGACACGTACGTCCTGAGCGACCAGAAAGGCCCGGCCAAATTCGCCGCCAAGAAAGTCACGGTCACCGGCACGCTCGACGCCGCGACTAAGACAATCAGGGTGGACAAAATCGAAGCCGCGAAGTAGCACAGGCATTCCTGCCTGTGTCTTTATGCCCGACACCGCCGCCGAATTCTACTGCCCCACGTGCGCCAAGCCGGTCGCCGACCCGCTGGTCTGCGGCGATTGCCACGCGCTGATCTGCCGCACCTGCGGCACGCCCCTCGAGCGCATCGACGACCTGGGAATCGGCTGATCCGGGTATAATCAAACCATGGCGCTCAAATACGAATTTGGTGGCCCTGAGTTCGACGCAGCCGCGTATGCCGCTGGCCACCAGGCGTTCCTGGAGACTCTGGCCGCCGGCCGGCCCGTCTTTTACCTCGACGCCGACGGTCTGAACGTGATGGAACTTCCCGATGGACGGAGGTTCGAGATCCGCTGGATTCCGGGCGCACCCGGCGGCCAGAACTATGAGGTCGTCCGCGAATTGAAGACGCGCGCGGCCTGACGTTCACGTGCCTGTTCTGGCTGTAATCGCTGGCCCGAACGGATCTGGCAAATCCACACTGACGCAGTCGTTAGACTTCGAAGGGCGCGCCCGCCTGCTCGATCCGGACGCCATCGCCCGCCGCCTGAACCCTTCGGATCCCTCGGCCGCTGCAATCTCCGCAGGCAGGGAAGTTCTGCACCGGATCGAGGATTACCTCGCTTCCCAGGTGAGCTTTGCGGTCGAGACCACGCTCGCGAGCCCGAGGAATGTGGACTTGATTCGTAGAGCGAGGTCCCTCGGATTCGAAACTCGTCTCGTGTTTGTCGCGACCGAAAGTCCCGAGAGGTCCATAATGCGGATTCAAGAACGAGTGGCTCGAGGCGGACACGCGGTGCCGGATAGCGATGTGAGGCGGCGGTACGCGCGCAGCATCGCAAATGCTGCAGAGGCACTGCAGTCCGCCGACCTTGCCGAATTTTATGACAATTCCAGAGACGGGCATCAGCTCATCTTAATCGCACGGAACGGCACCATTGAGTGGCAGTTGCATCCGCTGCCGCAATGGGCCCAGTCCTTCGCGTGACCCATCTCCGTGCTGAACACCCCAACTACCCCGATCGAGCCGTTGACACCGCCGCACCCGATTACGGAAACTGAACGAATACGTGCAATTTTAATCGACTAGCCACGAGTCGTAAACCGTCACTCGTTTAACATCCTCTTCGAGAGGATCCACAGATCGAGACCAGGCTTATGGAAAAGCTGCTATCCAAACGAGAACCACTCCTCACCACCGCGGCCGTCGCAAGATGGCTGGGGGTATCGACTCGCACCGTTTGTCTGTGGGCGGAGTGCAGAGAATTACCTGCCATCAAAATCGGACGGCAATGGAGATTTCGCGAAGGTGAATTGTCCGCGTGGCTGCAAAGCCCCAACGCCGAGAAGGTGACCAATTCCACAAAAACGGCCACCGCCGCCGCCCGCTCCTGAGCGGTTTACAACGATTTGCCGCAATTGCGGTAAGTGCCGCCAGGAACGCATACTGACCCGCTACCTGTGTGGCAACATCGGGTGGTGAGACGGAACGGCCGATCGGCCAATCCGCAACTTCCCAACCAGCGCTTGCGGGCAGATGGAGTGTTGGATACCCGCGAGCCAAGGAGACCAAATAATGACGTACGATCCTTTTCAGACGTATCCCGCCTGGGGGAATTACCCCGGAGCGTCAACCCCATTTGGCTTGAATCCCACGGCGGCGTTTAATCCGCTGGCCGCCATCAATCCTCTGACAGCCGCACAGGGGATCAACCCAGGGATCAACCCGACGATGGGGATCCCGCAATTCGGGCACCAGGGACAGGGCTGGCAGAACCCGTTGCTGACCAGCATCCTGCAAAACCCGCTGGCCCTGGCCTACCTGCAGAACCTGCAAGCCAGCGGCTTGTTGCAGAACCCCCAGTTGCAGAACCCCCTGCTGCAGAATCCCCTGCTGCAGAATCCCCTGCTGCAGAACCCAATGTTGAATCCGCTTCTCGCGCAGTCCTCTCCGTATGGCGGCTCGCCGTTCGGACAGCAGCCGTTCGTATGGCGGCTCGCCGTTCGGACAGCAGCCGTTCGGACAGCAGCCGTTCGGACAGCAGCCGTTCGGACAGCAGCCATTCGGACAGCAGCCCTACGGACAGCAGCCCTACGGCCAGCAGCCCTACGGCCAGCAGCCCTATGGCCAGCAGCTTCAACCCCAGACGTGGGTGGGCCAGCCCGGAGTTCATCCCCTGGCGGCTCATTTCGGGCGCGGATTCCAGACGCCCGGCATCTCTCCGTGGACGTACTGACGGCCAGGAGAATATGGCAGCGAAACAGCGCGGGCGCGCCGGTGGAACTCCACCGGTGCGCCTCAATAAAGTCGAGGAGAATACCGTGCGAGAGAACACCCAGACGATGTCACCCTTTGGCTTGCGAACCGAGGCCCCGGTCGACGGAATCACGGTGACCGGAGAAGCGGTCCGGAGAGTCACCCCGGAGAGTGCGGAGTTTCTGATCGAGATTACCACCAGCGCGCCCACGGCGGCGCAGGCGCTTCGCGACAATCACGCGAGGACCCGGCAGGTGGCCCAGGCGATCGGTCTGTTGGGAGTGCAGCCGGCGGAGATCCAAACCATTTCGTTGAACGTGTACAACTTATACTCGCCCCTCATGCAGATCCTGCCGCAAGCGTTGCCGCAGGCGCTTCCGGGGTACGGGGGAGCGATGCCGCAGGCCGGGCAGGTGGGATTCGCACCGCAGGCTTCGGGCTCTCCGGCGCAGCCGGAACTATCGTTCAGCCCGTTCGATCTGCAGTACGGGGCCTACTATGCGAGAAACACGGTCCGCGTGAACGTGCGCGACGTGGGACGCGTCGGCGAAGTAGTGGATGCGGCGGCGAAAAGCGGTGCGACGGTTCTCGGCGCGTTCGCGCTGCGCGTGTCCGACGAGGCCGCGGCGCGCCGGGCGGCGCTCGAAGCGGCGGGAAGAGACGCCCGGGCAAAAGCCGAGACCCTGGCCGGCGCGGCGGGCAAGCAGTTGGGAGATGCCGTGGCGATCGCCGAAGAGATTGTGGCAACCAACGGAACCTACATGGCGCTCCGCGCATCCCTGCCCTTTGCCTTTGGCGCGGGCGCCCCCCAGACGGCGGGAGAACTCGAGTATTATGCGCGGGTCTCCGCGCGCTTCGGCTTGACGTAGCCGGCCGGGTTACGCGGTTTCCGGCAGAAACCCGATGCGTCGGCGCAGGGGCACCGGTTGCGGTTCGAAATGCTTGTGGATGTTCCCCAGCAGCATCAGAACCTGCGCCGAATGCTCCTGGTAGCGCTTTTCCAACTGGTCGATCCGTTGGGCGAGTTCCGCCGGCGACGCAGCCTTCGCTCTACCCTGCAACACCGGATTGTAGGCCGCAATCAGCTCGTTGCGTAGCGCCACCCGTTGCGCGCTCGTGGAAAACGGCATGGGAAGCACACATACGAAGAGGCCCTTGGTTCCCGCGCCCCGCAGCCAGCCGTATCCGTTGCGTTCCACGGGATCGGCCGTGTTGTTGCCAAACTCGCCGAAGCACAAAGCTTGAAAAGACCGGGGCGCCCAGCCCGGATCGCAGGCCAGAATTGCGAACAGGCCGGTGAATCTCGGGGGTATCCAATCGGCGAGCCGGGCAGGCTCCGTAAAGAGACAATCGTTAAACCGAATACCCGTGGCGGCCAATGGCAGGTGCATGGAACCCCTTTAATCGATCCGTAACTTATCGTACATCGGCGTGCACCAAAAAGTCATCCGGTGTGAAACGGGTTTGAAATGACCGCCCGCTCCGGCGAAAGTTCTAAGCCGCGCGGCGCATCGCCGCCAGCGCCGCCAACCCGGTCAGCACCGCCGCAATCGCAAAGCATCCATCCGGCGAGAGGTAGCCGTGCGGCCGTTCGACGTGCAGCCCATCCAGGAAAAAACGGAACGGCCCGTACAGCAGAAGCAGCAGCGCAAAGTAGAAGCCCGTAGGGTGCTTCGACCGGTCCAGGATCAGGAACGCCGCCGCCACCAGGATGGTGAACAGGAACTCCAGCAGCCCCAGGTCGAAACGGCGCCCTTCGGGAAAGGGAACGCCCAACCAGCTCGCGGTCCGGATGCCGGAATGATCATGGGCAAAGCTGCAACCCAGCCGGCCGAAGATCCAGGCAAACGGGAAAGCATAAGCCACCACGTCCAGAAACTGCCAGAGGCCGGTGCGGGGCAAGCGGTACCACCGGGCGAAGCACAGGATGCCCAAAAGGCCGCCCACGATCCCGCCGAAGGAATACAGCCCGCTCCACACCCGGAGGAGCACTAAGGGGTCGGCCCACAGCGTCCCCTCCTCGATCGTCTTGGCCACGTGCGCGCCGACGAAGCCCGAGACCATCATCCAGATATACAGCCGGGACGCGACTTTCCTGGGGAAGCCCAGGCGCTCCGCGCGACGATCGACGATCGCGGCGCCGGCGAGGACTGCGATCATCACCAGGGCTCCGAACGCGTGGAACGTGAGAGGACCGATCTTCAGCTCGGAAGGCCGCAGGTAGGGGAGCATGCACGCTTTCGCCGCCCGCCATTCTCTCACCATTCGTACCGACGCGTGAGGGCGGGGGCGCCAGTTCGGGGTGGCAGGCGCTGGGAACGTGGGGTGTGCCTGGTGGCAGCGCTTCGGGTCCTGGCAGGACATGGGGTGGTGAACGATGCGGGCACGGCGTTGCTCGCCGGACTGACTTGAACGGATCGGGGAGTACGGGCAATAGTCAGTGCACAGTGACAGGTGCGGGATGGTCGACGAGCGGGGGCGGCAACACACTTACACTGACTTTGAACATGAGCCTCTCATCGGCCTTTCGCGGGGAACCGGCTCGTCTACGCGGCGGCGCGCAGCAACGGCGACGCGCTCAATTCCGGCTGGCAGACGAAAACCGATCGTCTGTCCGACCTACCGTGCGTCGGCGGCCTTCAAGGCCAGGGCGGTGGCATCCAGGTCGGTGCGATTGCAGAGGACCACGATCGTGAGGCCGTCGTCGAAGCGATCGATGGCGGTGCGGAATCCCGTAGTGCTGCCGCTGTGCCACATCCGCGCGCGGCCCTCGTACGGATCGAGGAACCAGCCGAAGCCGTAGGAGACGGGCTTGCCGGGCGCGAGATTATCGCCGCCGGGCTCGGCCGGCCAGTGGGGGGCGGAGCCGTCCAGCAGTTTGACGCCCGTCAGTGCGGCGCGCATCTCCTCGCGCTTCAGCAGACGGTTGGTGCGGAGGGCGTCGTCCCACCTGGCGAGGTCCTCCAGGTTCGAGTAGACGCCGCCATCGCCCTGGGTGGCGGAGGTGGCGCTCTGGTCGGCTTCCACCAGCTCGCCGCGCTGCCGGTTATGGCCGTAGGCGCGATCGGGCACGGTGTTCACGCCGTTCACGTACATCAGGGTGCGGCGCATGTGGAGCGGCGCGAAGATGCGATCGTGCAGGAAGCGCTCGAAGGGCTGGCCCGATACTTTGGCGACGACCAGGCCCAGCACCACGTAACCGGAATTGCTGTAGGCCCAGCTTGTGCCGGGCGCGAACTTGCCGTGCGACTCGCGCTCGAGCAGGTCCAGGACATCCGCGTCCTGGATCTGGTGCGTGGGCGTCCAGCCCGGCCCCATCAGGTCTTCGTAATCCGGCAGGCCGGACGTGTGAGTGAGCAGGTGGCGGATGGTGATGGCACGGCCGTATGCGGGGAAGGCGGGGAAAACGTCGGTGAGCGCGGTCTCGTAGCGGAGCTTGCCATCGTGCACCAGCAGCATAGTTGCCATGGCGGTGAATTGCTTGGTGAAAGAGGCGAGGCGGAAGTCAGTGCGGGCGTCGATCGGGGCGCGAGTGCGCAGGTCGCGGAGGCCGTAGCCGCGCTCGAAGACCGTGCGCCCGTTTTGACGGACGAGAACGGCTATGCCGGGCGAGCGGGCGCCGGCGAGCGGCGAGAAGATCGCGTCGAGCCGGGCGGCGGTCGAGTCGCCGGCGGCCGCGGATGCGGCTACGAGCAGCAGACAGAGGATCGGGCGTTTGGGCATGTTCTTGACATCCAAGAAAATTAGTACTAATTTGCTCGTAATGACGAGCCTGCTTCTGATCTTACTCCCACTGGGCGCGGCCATTGCACAGCCGGTCTTCGACGTGGCTTCAGTCAAGCCGAGCGGGCCGGGAGGGCCGACCATCAACATCAATCTCGGAGCGGCGCACCACGGCGTGGTCACGCTCACCAATACGACGCTGAGCGAGTGCATCCGGTACGCGTACGGCCTGGTGAGCGAAGACCAGATCTCCGGGCCCGACTGGATCCGGGACCGGAGTTTGCGCGTGGATATCGTCGCCAAGGCCGCTCCCGAAACGCCCGCCGACCAGCTTCTGCTGATGATGCAGGCGCTGCTGGCGGAGCGCTTTCGGCTGGAGCTGCATCGCGAGCCGAGACGGGTGGCGCACTTCGAGCTGGGGGTGGCCAGGAACGGGCCGAAGCTGCCCGAGTCGAAGGGCGATGCGGCGGCATTCCCTCCGGTTTACCGGCGCGGGCGCCTGTCTTACAGTCACGTGCCGATGCAGACGTTCGCGGTCCTGCTGTCGCGCCAACTGCGGCAACCGGTGCTCGACCATACGGGGTTGAGCGGCTTCTTCGATGTGGACCTGGAATGGACTCCGGACGACGTGGCGGCTCGACCGGCGGAGCCGGAGGATGCGCCGGCTCCTCCGGATATCTTCAGCGCCGTGCAGCAGCAGCTCGGGCTCAAGCTGGAGGTATCGAAGACGCCGCTCGAGGTGCTGGTGGTGGACCGCGCGGAGAAGGTTCCGACGGCGAACTGAATTTTTCTCTTGACATACTCGGTCAATCCAATCCATACTAGGTCATGAATTGATCTAGTAGGTCAATTGGAGGGCAAATGTTCAAGCGATCCATTTACACCTGTGTCGCGGTGTGCGCCGCGATGCTTGCCGCGGGCCAGGCGCTGAAGTCCCAGGCCCCGGCTGCTCCGCAATGGGAGGTTGCTACCGTCGGACAGTGGTCCGGCAAGGGCAGGACCTGCATCGCAACATCCCGAGGCTGCCAGGGCGAAGAGATTACCGCCGACGGCGGCACCCAGGACGCGATCATGAAGGCGGCATCAACGCTGGGCGAGCAGGGCTGGGAACTCGTGAGCGTTACCGCCAACCCAGGAGACGGCTGGCCCACCCTGTACTTCC
This sequence comes from Candidatus Sulfopaludibacter sp. SbA4, assembly GCA_900290305.1. Classification (GTDB taxonomy): domain Bacteria; phylum Acidobacteriota; class Terriglobia; order Bryobacterales; family Bryobacteraceae; genus OMOG01. The sequence continues at coordinate 5,840 of OMOG01000590.1, read as the reverse complement.
GGCGCCCCAAGGCTACGAGGTAAACGGCATGTCGAAACCAAAACCCAATCCCATCGATGCCCTACTACCGCTTCCGCTCCCCGTGTTCCACATGCTGCTGGCATTGACCGAGGGCGAGCGCCACGGGTACGCTTTGAAGCGCGAGATCCTGCACCGCACCGGCGGCAAGCTGAACCTCGGCTCGGGCGCGCTCTACGGCTCCATCAACAAGATGCTGGAGCAGAGTCTCATCGAGGAATCCGAAGAGCGTCCCGATTCGCACCTGGACGACGAACGCCGCCGCTATTACCGCATCACACCGCTCGGCCGGCGCGTGGCCCATGCGGAAGCCGTGCGGCTGCGCCAGTTGGTGGAACTGGCGGAGGATAGTCTGGGGTTTCCCGAACCAGCCTGAGGCGCGCCATGACCGATCCGAAGACCATCTACCGCCTGCTGCTGAAACTCTACCCGGCGCGCTTCCAGGAGGAGTACACGACGCCCCTCGAAAGACAGTTCTGGGACGAGTACCGCGAACTCCCGAATAGCGGGGCGCGGCTTCTGTTCTGGCTGCGCGCGCTGGCCGACCTGGCGGTTTCGATTCCGCTCGAATTCGCCCGCGAACTGCGGCAGGACGTGGCGTACGCGGCGCGCGTCTACCGGCGGCGGTCGATGGCCACCGGGCTGGCGCTCATCGCGCTGGCGCTGGCCATCGGCGCGACCACCGGCGTGTTCAGCGTGGTCAACGCGGTGCTGCTGCGCGGGCTGCCGTTCCGCGATCCCGGGCGGCTGGTCCAGTTGGAAGGGTACTTCCGGCCGGAGACGGGCGCCGCCGGATTCCATGGCTGGCGCACCGGCACTTCCTACCTGGCGGACGCGGCCGTGTATCGCACGGAGGAGATGAACCTGAGCGCCACGCACGAGGCGCGGCGCATCAAGGCCGCCGAGACGTCGGCGAATTTCTTCGCCCTGCTGGGCAGCGATCCGGAAATCGGGCGGGCGTTCGCGGACGGAGAGGACGCACCGGGTAAGGACAACGTCGCGGTGATCGGCAACGGATTGTGGCAGCAGTTCTTCGGCGGCGATCCAAGGGCGCTGGGATCCACCATCCATCTGAACGGTGTGCAGATGGTGGTGGTGGGGATCGCGCCGCCGGGATTCGACTATCCCGGTGCGACGGCGCTGTGGACTCCCACGATTTTCGATTTTGCGCACGTATCGCGGGCGCGCGGCATCTGGTGGACCTCCCTTGGCCGTCTGAAGCCCAGGCTCACGCTGGCACAAGCCGGCAGCATGTTTCGCGCCGACATGGAGCGCCAAGCGCCGCGGGCCCTGACCGCCGAGGAACGGAGCAAGTTGCGCGTGATTTCGCTGCGCGACCTGCTCTCGGGCCACGTGCGAAAGGCTTCGCTGGTGCTGCTGGGAGTGGTGATCTTCGTGCTGCTCACGGCCTGCGCCAATGTCGCGCACCTGCTGCTGTCGCGGGTGGCGGAACGCCGGCAGGAGATGGTGCTGCGCGCCGCGCTGGGCGCCAGCCGTTCGCGACTGGTGCAGCAGTTGATCACGGAGGCTACCCTGCTGACGCTGGCGGCGGCGGCGGCGGGCATGGCGGTGGCGCAATGGGCTTCGCGGCTCGCGGAGACGGCCCAGCCCGCCAGCCTGGCGGCCCAGGCATACACCATCCTGGATTGGCGCGTGTTCGGGTTTGCGGCTGGCTTGGCAATGCTGACCGGGCTTCTGTTCGGGGTCTTCCCGGCGAGCCTGATCGGCCGGATGCAGCCATCCGCCGAAGCGTTTCTCACTCAAATGGGTCGTACCCAAGCGGGCGATCGGCATTCGGGCGTGAGCCGCCTGCGCGGAGTGCTCATCGCCATGCAGACGGCTTTCACGCTGATGTTGGTGGCCGGATCGATCACCATGGGGCGCGGCTTCCTGAAGCTGATGCGGACCGACTTGGGATTCCGGACCGATCACGTGGTGACCATGCGGGTGGCGCTCTCGGGCACGGCATTTGAAAAGCGCGGGATGGCCTACTTTCAAGCGGCCCTGGAGCGATTGCGGGCCGTGCCCGGCGTGGAATCGGCCGCGGCGGTGGAGTTTCTGCCGCTGGGAAAGGACGGGCTGATCGGCGGCCGGTTCAAGCTGGACGGCATCGGGGAGGGGGAGCTTGGGATGATCGCGGGGACCACTCCCGATTACTTCCGCACCATGGGAACGCCGATTCTGCGGGGACGCGATTTCACCGCGGCGGACGAGCGGCGCCCCGACCCGGTGGTGATGGTGAACGAGGCGTTCGTCCACCAGTTTGCGGGAGAGCGCGACTTGGTGGGCAGGGTCCTGGTCTCGCCGTGGAACGAGAAGCAGAAGTACACCGTCATCGGAGTGACCCGCACGGAGCGCTACTTCGGCCCGGGCGACGATGGGGAGCCCCAGGTATTCACGGCGGCCGACGAGCAGTCGTCCTGGAATATGACCTTCGTGGCGCGGGTTCACGGGAAGACGGAAGCGTACCTGCCGGTTTGCCGGGATGCGATCCGGGCGGCGGATCCCGGAGTGCCGGTTTTCGGCGTGGAGACGCTGGCGGCGAGGTTCAGCGCGTCGGTGGCGCAATCCCGTTTCTATACTACGGCGGTGCTGTTCTTCGGGGTGTTCGCGCTGCTGCTGGCGGTGATCGGGATTTACGGCGTGGCGTCGTTTTCGATCGCGCAGAGGACTCACGAGATCGGTGTGCGGCTGGCGGTAGGCGCGTCGTCGCAGCGGCTGCGCACCATGCTGCTGTGGCAGAGCCTGGTACCGGTGGCCGCCGGCATGGTGCTGGGGGTAGCGGGAGCTATGGCGTTCGGCCGGATGGTGGAGCACCTGGTGGACACGGCGGACCCCATTCGCATCCCCATGTGCGCGGCCGCGGGCGTGCTGCTGGCGGCGACGGCGGCGGTGACGGTGTGGATGGCCACGCGCCGGATTGTGCGGATGGACCCGATGCGGGTGCTGCGGGCAGAGTGAAGGGTTGGGGGGCAAAAATATCACCGCCGAGACGCCGAGCTTGGAACGCGGGGAGTGCAAGGGAGGGCGGGCCTGTCTTCGTTACGTAGTTGGCGCGCCGAGAGGGCCGAGAAGAGGGCAGCCGAGGGGTGGCTTCGGGCCGAAATGGTGTAACTTGGCGACATGGCTTGATTACGTCTCCTCGATCGACGCGGGTTGGGCGTTAGATCGGCAAAGCGGATGGGATTCGAGCCGGTTGCGGGCTCGATTTTTGCCTACGCGGGCTCGTTTGGAGCCTACGCAGCCTTGGGCGGCGCCTCGTCCGGGGTTCCGGTGGGGTCGGAAGCGGATTCCGGACCGAATCTCGGGGTGGCCGGGGTGGGGTCGGCGGCCGGGGACGCGGTGGCGGGGGGCTCGGGGCCGTTTTGGAGATTCGAACCCAATTCCTCGGCGGGGGCTTCGGTTTCAGTGGGTTGCGGGGCCGGCTTGGCCGCTTCGGCGGCGAAGCGATTGGACTGGAGACGTTCCAGCTCGTGGCGGGCGTGGTTCGAGAGGCGTTCGTTGACCTCGACCCTCCGGTCTAAGCGGCTGAAGGTGATCGGGCACAGAGAGTAGCCGTAGCCCGCCCTGGGCTCCGATTTCGCTGCAACTTCTCGATAGTTGCAGGCAACTGCGGGTTCCCTCGACACCCTTTCGATCGCCGTGGCCGGATCTCACCTTTTGCCTGCCTTTCTTCAAGCGCTCTTGCGCTGGTCGGCCTCTTCCCGATCAAGCGCCTTCCGCAGCAGCATGCCGATACAGGCCTGATTACTAATCCCCTTCGCTTCAGCCAGACGCTCGATGCGATCGAGATCGTTGTTCGGCAAACGAACCTGGACCACCCGCGTTTCCCGAAGAAGGGCCGCGGGGCCGCCCCGATGGGCCGTTCCGTTTTCGATGGCCTCGATGAGGTTCTCCCCAACGATGTAAATGTGCTGATCCCACCAGTCGGCCTCTTCGGCCTCTGTGGCGAATTTGGGTACTATCAGTTGTTTCATAAGTCCGTCTTTGCTCGGAGGTACGAGCGCGCTTCGTTGAGTGGTGCATTCACTGCCGTAACCACGCGCATTACATCTCCGCGAACCGCCCACGCCACCTTCAGAATGCGGAGTTTATTCGTGTGCCCCAACGAGGTCCATCGTTCTTCGCCCTTCACGATTGGGTAATCGAAGTCCATCGGTTCATTCGTGAGCGTCTGTTGCGCCTCTTCCGGTGTCACGTTGTGGCGGCCGATGTGCTCATCGGGATCGCGTTCGGCATTCAGTCGAGACCCTTTAGCGGCGAACCTAGTCCCTATGATACAAGGGGAAAACATCGTCCGGCACTGGACGCTCTGTCCGCCTGTCCGCCGGGGCCACCCCCCTCCCAACCGAAGCGGTGCACTCCCCTCCTGCCGCCATTCAATCCGTGAGCGCGCCGGCAGCCACTCCGTTGCACGGAGCGACTCCAGCGCGCCGTCATGGTATCACCCGCGGTGCCGGGACCGGCGCCTGCGAACATTCCGTAAAGTTCCATCTGGCCCGCGTCCTTCCCTTCCATTTCCTGCAAATTGTACCCCTCAGAAAAACACGGTCACAAAATTTGGCGGAAAGTTTTCTGAATGTTTTCAATCACTTCCGAAATTTTCGAGCCGCGATCGCGATGCTTACCCCTTATACGTGGAATTAGTTAGGAGAAGAATTGCATGGCGACCATCCCCCAAATGGAGGCCAACCGCCTCAACGCCCAGAAGTCCACAGGCCCGCGCTCCGCCGAGGGCAAGGCCTCATCCCGTTTCAACGCCTACAAACACGGAGCCTATGCCCGTGCCCGCATCATCCCCGGAGAAGACGAAGCTGACCTTACCCACCTCTCCGAGGATTACGTCCTCGACCTGCGCCCCGAGGGCGTCGTCGATCTCCGCCTGGTAGACACCCTCATCCATTCCGACTGGAACAGCGCCGCATCCCCGTTCTCGAAGCCGCGCTCATCGCAGGCCTGGTGGCCAAACAGGAAGATTCCCCGCACGCCCCCCAGCAAGCACTCGGAGCCGCCCTCGTCGAAGACGCCTCCGGCCCCAATGTCCTCCTGAAGCTCTTCCGCCGCAACCAGGCCGCGATTCGCGATTGGTTCCGAACCTATAACGATTTCCGCAAGTATCAGGCCGAGCGCCTCTCGCGTCCCGCGGACCCCGATCCGCCCGCCGCCACAGCCGCCGCTCCCGACCCCGATCCCGGACCCGCTCCGCCGCCCGCCGAACCGGCCGCCCCGTCCTCCGAACCACCCTCCGAGCCTGAGCCTGCTCCCGCCTCGCAGCGGAACGAACCCAATCCGGTCCCGGAGCCCGCCAATCCCCCAATTCCGTTCCCTGTGCCGAACGAACCCAATTTCGCCCCAGGGCGCCCGGCCCCTACCCTGCGCCCGACCGTTGCGTCCAAGACCGTGCCCCGGGGCTTCAACCCCAGCAACCCCGACCACCCGCCCATCGAGCTCTGCCCCCATTGCAACTCGAAGGGAAGCATTCAGGATCGTTGCCGTTTCCAGGCGAGGCGCCCGGAGGCACCCTGGAAGTAGTCGCCGCGCCATGACTACATGCGTTGCCCTGCGCAATTCGCTTTCGCTGCTCCCTCGGCCGGAGCGAAGTGCGGCACAGGCCACCACACGCTCGCCGGCGCATTCGTGGGAAGCCAAGATCGGGTCGGGCTGCCCGATGACCCCGGCCTTGCCGCTCAGTTCGCGCGCAGGGCCACAGACGGATCGATGCGCGAGGCGCGGCGCGCCGGTAGGTAGGGCGGCCACGGCGGTGACCGAACAGGATGATCCTGTCCGGACGCGCCACCGAGAGGACGCGCCGCACAATTTCG
>OMOG01000213.1:1450-16601 GCA_900290305.1 Candidatus Sulfopaludibacter sp. SbA4 | reverse complement strand
GCTGGACGAATACGTGGAATCGATCCGCGACATCGAGCGGCGCATCCAGAAGGCCGAGGAGCAGAACGCCACCGTCAAAATGCCGGTGATGGAGCGGCCCACCGCGATCCCCGAAGAGTTCGAGGACCACGCGAAGCTGATGATCGACCTGCAGGCCATCGCGTTCCAGGCCGACATGACGCGGGTGGTCTCGTTCATGATGGCGCGCGAAGGCAGCAATGCGGGTGGTCTCGTTCATGATGGCGCGCGAAGGCAGCAATCGGAGCTACCGTTCGATCGGAGTTTCCGACGGGCACCACTCCGTGACGCACCACATGAACGATCCGGAAAAGATCGAGAAGGTGCACAAGATCAACACCCATCACGTGGATACGTTCGCGTACATGCTGAAGAAGCTGCAATCGACGCAATCGACGCCGGATGGCGACGGCACATTGCTCGACCACTCGCTGATTCTCTACGGCAGCAGCATCAGCGACGGTAATGCGCACACGCACCACGATCTGCCGATCGTGCTGGCGGGCGGCGGCGCGGGGCAGTTCAAGAGCGGGAGGCACATCAAGTATCCCAAGGACACGCCGCTGAATAACCTGCTGCTGAGCATGCTGCACGATGCGGGCGTGCCGGCGGACAAGTGGGGCGACAGCACGGGCGAGTTGACGAAACTCACGGACGTGTAAGACGTGAAAAAAAACAATATGGCCGCGGATAAACGCAGATTAACGCGGATAAATCGATCATCTTGTTTTATCGGCGTTCATCGGCGTTCATCGGCGGCCAAATTCTGTTTTCTCTTTGTGCTCGCCGCCTCCGCCTATGCCGCGGGCGACCTGCGCGTCGTCGACGCCATCAAGCGGCGCGACGACAAAGCCGTCACCGCCCTCGTATCCCAGCACGCCGACGTGAACGCCGCGCAGCCCGATGGCGCCACGGCGTTGGCATGGGCTGCGTACCTGGACGACACCGCGGCGGCCGACCTCCTGCTGGCCGCCGGCGCGAAGGTCAACACCGCTGACGAGTACGGCGAGACGCCCCTCACCCTGGCCTGCGCCAACGGCAATGCCGCCCTGGTAGGCAAACTACTAAAGGCGGGCGCCGATGTAAAAGCGGCGCGCTGGGATGGCGAGACGGCCCTCATGATCGCCGCGAACACGGGCAACGCCGAGGTCGTGCGGCAACTGATCGCGCGCGGCGCCGACGTCAATGCCGTGGAATCGCGCAAGGGGCAGACCGCGCTGATGTGGGCGGCGGCGGAAGGACACTCCGCCGTCACGCAGGTATTGCTGGACCACAAAGCCGACTTCAAGGCCGTTTCCAAGGGCGGGTTCACGGCCCTGGTGTTCGCCGCCGTGAAGAACGACGCCGGGAGCGTGAAGAGCCTGCTGGCCGCGGGCGCCGACCCGAACTACACGGTCCCCGACGGCACGAAGGTATTGTCCGTCGCAGCGGCCTACAAGAGCGCATCAGCCGCCATCGCCCTGGTGGATGGCGGGGCCGACCCGAACGTGGCCGATCGCGCGGGTAACACGCCATTGCACCTGGCGGCGCAGGCGGGCAGTCTCGATCTGGTGACGACGCTGCTGGCCAAGGGCGCCAATCCCAACGCGCGTACCGTGAAGATTGCCGCGGGCGGCCGCGGTGCGGGCGGCGGTGGCGGCGGATTCTTCCGTCCGGTCGGCGAGCAGACGCCGCTGATGATGGCGGCCAAGGCGAACCACGAAGACGTCATGCGGGCGCTGGTAGCGGGCGGCGCGGACGCATCGCTGAAGGGGCAGGATGGCTCGACATTGCTGATGGCTGCTGCCGGCAGCGGCCACGTGGAGCCCGTGAAGTACGCCTGGGAGTTGGACCCGCATCCGGCGGTGGTGAGCGATTCCGGCGCCACCGTTATGCATGCGGCGGTCACCGGCACGGGCGGCATTTCGACGCAGGCCGAGATCTGTAAGGTAGTGCAGTTCCTCGCCGAGAAGGGCGTCCCCATGGACAACAAAGACGTCCGCGGATTGACTCCCATCGATATCGCCGACCGTCTGCCGCTCGATACGGTGGTGGACCTGCTCACGCAGTTGATCATCAAGAGCGGCGCCGTCCCGACAAAGTCGAAGCGGTAGCGCCGGCGTGGACACGTGGAGATCTGAAGAGGGCGCGACGAGTCGTTACCCGCTGCGCGGATCAGGGGCGGCCTGATTCATAAGCATGGGATGCCGAGGTCTGTTGCCGCGTCTTTCTGTGGCTGATCCAGAGTGGCCAGAGGGCAGCCCGACCGCATGGCGAGCTCGACGTACAAGGCATCGTAGGGCGTCAGACGATGATCTCGGCAGATGGTCTGAATCGTCCCGAACACCTGCTCCAAAGACGCATGGTCAAAGGTCGCGCGCAACGCCCGAAGGTCGCCAAGAAAGGCCTGTGTCTGTTCCGGCGAGATTCGTCCTCTCCGCTCGCCAACCAGCAACGAATTCAGGACCTCGACGGACCAGAACGCGGGGACCAAGCGTCTTCACCGGCGTTGAGCCGGTCGAGCACTTTCAGGGATAGAGCCGTCCTCTCGTCAGGGAAGCACCAGGAGAGAGTCACCGAGGCGTCCAGCACGATTCCGTTCACGGACGCGCCTCATTGCGCAATTCCCGAATCGTCATGCCACCGAGCGAGAGACCGTGCCGCCTTCCGAACGTCTTGAGCCGCTCGATGGCTTCCCGGCGCTGTTCCCCCGCCGTGATTGCACCCGCCCTCTGTGTCTGCCAAAGGGCGACGGCCTCGGTGAGTACATCCTCAGCGGAATGGTACCGGCCGGAGAGGACAGCGTCCTGGACGATACGTTCAACCTGCGGCGGAAGATTGATTGTCATCGTGAGATCCCTCCGAACAGGATATCCCCACCTGGGTGCCGTCAAGGGGATGGTCAAACTTAACTTCTTTTGTGTCCGGCTACCCGCAAGGCTGGCGAGCCTGCCAATCTCAGGCTATCACTATGCCAGTCTGTGCGGAGTTCCTGTTTGCCGGTGCTACTCTACACCTCCATGATCGAGATGGCCTGCTTCAAACTCTCGATCGCGTCGCGCCACTGCGCGGGCGAATATTCGTGCGCCAGGGCCAGGCGTTCCGCACGCACCCGACCCGCGGGAACTGGACCGTCACATCCACTGCCCCCAGTGCCACGAGCTGATGGATACGGACTATTAGGCCGGCCCGGGGAACGTGGTGATCGACGACTGTTCGAGATGCTGTTTGAACTGGACGGATCGCGGGGAAATGATGCGCATTGCGCAGGCGCCGGACCGGTCCTATGGCGAGCCATTCGGACCGGAGCCCGACACGTTGCTGTGAGAGCCTATCCGCCTGCTTGTGTTTCGCGCAACCGCCGCAAGGCGTCCTCGCAGGCGGCGCGCAACGGCGGGAGGTCGACTTGCACGATGTCCCAAAGCCGATCTTCCCGGATGGCGTCGTATTCGTGCCGCAAGCGGTTTCCGAGCGCTTTTATCTCCGGCCAAGGCTGACCCGGCACGAGCGACGGGGCCAGGGCACCCAGCTTGGAAGCGGCTTCGGCGATCCGTTCGAGGCACCGTTCGACAGCATCGTAGGTCCTTTGGTCCCGCTTGAACGCCGTCACGTCCATACCGGCGACGTAGAGTTGAATCGCTTGCGCATTCTCGATGATGTCTTCCAGGCGGCGGGCGGGTTTTTCAGAAGGCAAGGGCACGGTCCCGGTCGATCTCTGTTTGAAATCGTTTCTTGCGCACGGGCTCTTCGATGACATCCACCTTGCAGCCCAGAATGCCAGACAGGCGCCCTTCGAGCTCGCTCAGGCGGCTGAAATAGTCGAGACCCGGCGCCGAGAAATTCTCGCTGAGACGGACCGCCACATCGACATCGTGCGCGGAATCCTCCCCGCGTGCGACCGAGCCGAACAAGGATACGCTCAGCACGCCGGTCGTGCGGAGTTCCTGTTCATGCGCCTTCAACGCGGCTATGACGTGGTCGCGCTCCATGAAACCAGTTTTGCACAACTCCTGTCCGGAACGTTATTCCGCGGTTTTCCAGTATCCGCTCATGAGCTCATTGGCCCATTGCGGTTGCCGCACCTCGCCTCGTGCCGCAAACTCCCGCATATAGGGCTTGATGTCCAGGACCGGCGTGCCATCGATGGCATCGAGGTCCGCGACTTCCAGAGACAAATTCTCTACCGAGAGGAGGCGGCAGATCGTGACGCCAATCCGATTGGGCCGATTCTTGCCGCGTTGAGCGAAGATGCCGGCCTTGGGCCAGTCCGGCCGATTGCGGGGATGACGCGAGCCAGTCAATATCTCCGAATCGCGCACCAGGTGAAAGAGAAAAACGACCTCGACGTGCGAAAAGTCAGTCAGCCCCGAGAGGCAGTCCGGAGTGAAGCGCGCAGCGTCGAGATCGATCCGGCACGTAACGCCGCCCCAAACATCGTCGACGGGCGCCGCGACGGGGCTGTGGACGGTACCGATCGGGCGGGCCTCGAACACAGGCAGGCCCGGTGACGGGTCAAGAAATGCCTGCGCCACCCTACACTTCCATGATCGACATGGCCTGCTTCAAACTCTCGATCGCGTCGCGCCCCTGCGCGGGCGAGTATTCGTGCGCCACGTAGCCGGTGTAGTTCAGGTCGGCGATGGCCTTGGCGATGAAGTGGTAATTCAGCTCCTGGGTGTCGTCGATCTCGTGGCGGTTGGGATTGCCTCCGGTGTGGAAATGCCCGATCCACTGGAAGTTGTCGCGGATGTTGCGCACGATGTCGCCATCCATGATCTGCGCGTGGTAGATGTCGTAGAGGATTTTCACGCGCGGCGAATTCACGCGCTTCATGACGTCCACGCCCCAGGCGATGTGGTCGAACATGTAGTCCTTGTGGTTCACCTTGCTGTTCAGGTACTCCATGCAGATGTTGACGCCCTTGTCTTCGGCGTGCGCCTTGATGCGGTTCAGCCAGGCCACGCAATTGTCGGCGCCCTCCTGGTCGGCCATGCCCTTGCGGTTACCGGAGAAGGTGATGATGTTGGGGACGGAGTTGGCGGCAGCCTCGTCGATGGCGGCATGCATGGCTTTCTCCAGCCGTTCGTGATTCTCCTTACGGTTGAGGGCCTCGGGAATGGTGCCGCCGGGGCCGGGCGGGTACATGGTGGGAAGCAGGCCGTACTTCTTGAGGGTGGGCCAGGTGTCGGGGCCCTGCAAATCGTACCCCACGACGCCCAGACGGGCGGCCTCGCGGCAGGTGTCCTCGAAGCTCATGCCGCGCGGGAAGACGCCGCGCGTGATGCATTGTTTCAGGCGTCCCTTGCGCTCGGCGGGCGGCGACGTCTGGGCAGCCGCGGCGGACGCGGCCAGGACGGGGAGAAAATCTCTACGACGCATTCGTGCCTCCAGTGGGACAGCTTTGCACACAGGCGGTCACAGGCTGGAAAGCCTGTGCTACGAGTATATCCCGCGGAGTACAATAAAGGTAATGTACTCCCGTCGCTGTCTGCTGGCTCTCATGGCGGGTTCGCTGTTCGCCGCGGACCTGCGTCCGGGCGTTACCCTGCGCGGCAAGCTCATCGTGCGCGAAGGCAAGCCTGCAACCCTCGAAACCGCCGACCACCACGCCGTCACCCTGGAGGGCGACGATACCACCAGCAAGCTGCTCGGCGACAGCCGGCTCAGCGGCTTCGAGGTGGAAGCCCGCGGGCGCTTCCTCGCTCCCGGGCGGTTCCAGATCGACCCCAGCCACACCCACTCCCTGATGGTCCGCAAGGATGGCCACCTCAAGCTGATCACTTACTGGTGCGATATCTGCTCCATCCGCGCCTACACTCCGGGTCCGTGCGTGTGCTGCCAGCGAGAGACCACGCTCGATCTGATCGACCCCGACAAGCAATGAAGTCCGCGGCATATTCGGCCCGCCGCACGGTGGCGGATGGCATCGAGGTAGCCGAGCTTACCGATGCGGCGCACGGCGTCGAAGTCTCCATCGCGCCCTCGCTCGGCAACATGGCGTACGAAATCAAGGCGGCGGGGAAGAATATTTTGTGGTTTCCGTATCACAGCCCCGCCGGTTTCGCGTCCGACCCGCGGCTGTGCGGCGTGCCCTTCCTGGCTCCCTGGGCCAACCGCATCGATGGCGACGCCTATTGGGTGAACGGGCGGCGGCATCCGCGGATGATGGCGCAGTTCCCCTTCGCCCACACCATCGCCATGACGTACCGGCTGGCGTCGGGCGAGTTGGAAGTGGAGACCGTGCTCGACAACCATTCCGCCGAGCCCATGCCGGTGGCCATCGGCTACCATCCGTACTTCCAGTTGCACGATTCGCCGCGCGACCAGTGGAAGGTCCACCTGGCGGCGCGCGAGCACCTGGTACTGAGCGGCGAGCTGATTCCCACGGGCGAGCGCAAGCCGGTGGAGTTCGCCGACCCGCATCCGTTGCACGCCGGGGCGCTCGACGATGTGTTTGGCGGGTTGGTGCGTGGGCCGGATGGGCGCGCGCAGTTCTGGGTGGAGGGGGAAAAGCAGCGGATCACGGTGACCTACGGGCCCAAGTACCCGGTGGCGGTGGTCTATGCGCCGCCGGCGCGCGAGATCGTCTGCTTCGAGCCGATGGCAGCAGTCACCAACGGCTTCAACCTGGCGCATGCGGGAGTGTTTCCGGAGCTGCAGAGCATCCCGCCGGGCGGGCAGTGGAAAGAGAGCTTCTGGATCCGGCCGTCCGGGTTCTGAGCTACGCGGAGGGTTTCCAATCGGTCGCGCCGCAGCGGGGGCAGCTTTTCCAATGGGGCTCGCCGATGGCGCCGCATCCGCCGCAGCGGACGGATTTGACGACGGCATTTTCGGGGCGTGCGCCGCGGGAATCGAGCTTCCAGACCGCCACGGCTCCGATGGCGATCACCGCCGCCGTTTCCCAGAACCAGCCGGCGGCCAGACACATCAGGACGGCCACCAGGACTGCCCAGATGGCTTGCCACTGTTTTCGATTGAGACGCGAGGCCGCCATACCGCTTCAATGATCATACTACCGGCAGGCGCTCCGGTTTGGGTGCGCCCTGGTGACAGGTGTAGCACTGCATGCCGGGCTGGCGGCTGGGCTCGAAGTACTTGGGGATTTCGCTGAACAGACGCAGCATGAGCCTGGCGGTGGCCTTGGCCGGCTTTTCGTCCGAATCCCAACGGCCGGGCACATGGCAATGGTCGCAGGAAACGCCGAGGGCGGCGGCGAAAACGCTCATGGTCATAGGAAGGCTGCCGGCTGGTGAATCGGCCATCGACTGGATATTTCGATAGACGTCGCGGGCCGGTTTTTTCGCGTCTTCGTCTTTGAGCTTGAGGGCGTCGGGCCACTTGGCCAGGCGGTCCTCCCAACTGGCGCGTGGCATCCTGGCGGGCTTCACGTTACCCCGATGACAGGACCAGCAGGTGACGCCACCGAGATCGCGGAGCGTTCCGGCGCTGAGACCCTGGGTCATCCTGATCATGCGGGCGGCGAAATCGAACTGGGGCTTTTCGTCGCGTTTCCAGTCGTCCGCGACGTGGCAGTGGGAGCACTCCACACCGAGGTCGCGACCGATCGTCTGCATCCGGCGGGCCTGATCCTCTTGCGCCCGGGCGCATGGGATGATGCCGATGGCGAGGCAAATTACCGGAGCGAGTCGGGCCACGGAGGCATTATAGCCCCTACACGGGTTCTACGGAGGCCATCGATAGCAGGCCTTTTTCCTTGAGGCCCGAGATCGCGAGGCCGTAGCGGCCGCGGATGCCGGTCTTCTCAAAGATGTGCTTCAGATGGATCTTGACGGTCCCGGTGCGGATGCCGAGGGCCTGGCCGATGTCTTTGTTCTTTAACCCGCGCTCCACCAGCTCCATGACTTGCAGCTCGCGCGAGGTGAGGGGGGAGTGGCCGGAGCGCACCGGCCGGTCCGACTCGCGGAGCATCTCCTGCTCCATCCAGGTGTTACCGGCAGCCACGGACTGGATGCAGTTGATGAGGGTATCCAGGGACGCGGTCTTGCGGACCACCCCGGCGGCTCCCGCCTGGAGAAAGCGCAGCGCCTCGGCCTCGGAGACCGACGAGCTCCACACGATGGCCGAGGTATCCATGCGGGTATCCCGCAGGGTTTTGAGCAGATCCATTACGGCGTGGATGCCAAAGGCCTTGTCCAGCATGACCAGGGACGGCCGCAGCTCGCGCACCGCGTCCATGCCGTCCACCAGGGACGTCTCGGCAGCGACCACCCGCAGCCCACCCGCCGGACGTCTCGGCAGCGACCACCCGCAGCCCACCCGCCGATTCCAGCAGGGATCGCAGACCCTCGATGGCAATCGGTTCTGTATCGCACACTGCTACGCTATCCACAAGCTCGCCTGGGAACGCACGATTTGCGCTCTTGATTCTCATATCGGCTCATCGTCTGAATAGTTTAGTAGTGGGGGAAGGAATTGATCTCAAGAATCTGGCACAAAACCGCTTCATCTGCACTATAATCAATTCCGCATTGGGAGGGCATGCTATGAAATACGGGAAGACGAGGCTGTTGTGTTTGGGTGTCTGTTCGTTCCTGATGATGGGGCAGAACCCCCCGACATGGAAGCCCAAGCACATCAACCGGGCCATCGAGCTGCTGGAACAGGGCCAGCCCATCTACTATACCGGCTCGCACTCCGGGACGGCCGGCACTTATGAACAGGGTGTGAAAGACGCCCAGACCTACGCCGACTACATCAGCTACGACATGGAGCACGCGCCGTACGATGTCAAAGGTCTGGCCGACTACATGCGGGGACTGGTGGCCGGAGGGCCGACGAAGAGCGGCCACCGCACGCCGGCCGTGATCGTGAACGTGCCGGTGAATGGCACGGACGAGGCCGCGGTGCGCGCCAACGCCTGGATGTTCCAGCAGGTGCTGGCCACCGGCGTCCACGGGATCCTGCTGACCCACGCGGACACGCCGGGCGCGGTGCGGGCGTTCGTGGAGGCAGTGCGCTTTCCCATCCACAAGCAGGGGATCGATCGCGGAATCAACGAGGGCCGGCGCGGCGTTCACGGGGCGCCCACGGCGGCGCAGATCTGGGGAGTTTCCCAGGATCAGTACCTGGATAAGGCGGATCCCTGGCCGCTCAACCCCCAGGGCGAGCTGCTGCTGGGTTTGAAGCTGGAGGACAAGTACGCGCTGGCCAACGCCGAGGAGAACCTGAAGGTCCCGGGCATTGCGTTCGCCGAGTGGGGGCCGGGCGACATGGCGCTGTCGCTGGGGGTGCGCGGGCCGGGCAATGTCGCGGAGACCAATCCGCAGATGCTGGCGGCGCGCGGCCGGATTTTCGCCGCCTGCAAGGCTGCCCACATCTTCTTCTTGAATTCGATGCGGCCCGACAATGTCGTCGCCATGCTCAAGGAAGGCGTCATGGTAGGGCCGGCGAGCAAGGAGGCGGCGGAGATCGGCCGCAAGTTCACCAATCGCCAGATGCCCTGGTGAGGGAGGATTGTTATGCTGCGACGCGTGGGGCTTTCCATGTTCGCATTGGCCGCGGCGCTGCTGGCGCAGGGCAATCCGGATTGGCATCGGGCCTTTCCGGCGTTCCGGATCGCGGGTGACCTGTATTACGTGGGCACGGCCGATCTGGCCGTCTACCTGGTGCATACGCCGCAAGGCAACATCCTGATCAACTCGGATTTCGAGGAGGACGTGCCGGCGATTCGCAACAGCATCGAGAAGGTGGGCTTCCATTACAAGGACACGAAGATCGTCCTCATCAGCCACGCGCACGGCGATCACGATGCCGCCACCGGTTTGATCAAGCGGGAGACGGACGCGAAGCTGATGGTGATGGACGCGGACGTTCCCGAAGAGGAAAGCACGGCGCGCGGCCGCCCCGGGGCGCACGTGGACCGCGTTTTGCACGATGGCGACACGGTCGAGTTGGGAGGCGCCCGGCTGACCGCGCGGCTCACCCCCGGGCACACCAAAGGCTGCACCACCTGGACGATGCAGGTTCGCGACGGAGGGCGCACGCTGAACGCGGTGATCGTGGGCAGCCCCAACGTGAACCCGGGCTACATCCTGGTGGGCAACAAGAATTATCCGCCGATCGCGCAGGATTATGTCAAGACTTTTGCGGTGCTCAAGAGCCTGCCGTGCGACCTCTTTCTGGGTGCGCACGGCGCGTACTTCGGACTCGAAGCCAAGTACGAGAAGATGAAGGCCGGGGGAGCGAATCCCTTCATCGATCCCGAGGGGTATAAGGCCTACGTCGCGGAGCGCGAAGACACGTTTCGGAAGGAATGGGAGCGGCAGCAGAAGAACCCCGGCTCGCCGGCGCGATAGGTTTGGGCCGCAACAGAAACGCTCCCTCACGGTCGCGGCTCCGTTCGGCGTCACGACCGTGAGGGAGTGGTTTTCCCCAAGAGGCTGGAGGACTGTATGCGTGAAGACGCGATCCGGGCTGCGGAAGCCCACCTGAACGGGATTGGCGCCAAGGATATCAGCGCCGTCCCATACCACCCCGACGTGGTCATCCAAACCCCGCTCGGTCCGCCGGTCAAAGGCGCCGACGCGGTGCGACAGGCTTGCCGCAGCCTTTTTCCGCTTGTCATGGGCATCCACATCGTCCGGCACATCGTCGATGGCGACTGGTGCGCCACGATCTTCGACTTCGAATACACGTTCGGCACCTTCCGGATCATCGACTGCTTTCACGTGGTGGACGGGCAGATCGTGTCCATTGAAGCGTACTACGATCCGGCGCCGATCCTCGCGGGTTTTCAGAAGGCGGCGGCCACGTAGACCTGCGTAGTCCCGGTGCGGTCGCTGGCAAACGCGATCTTGTCCTCATTGGCCGACCAGGAGGGATGCGGATGGGTCCACTGCGGGCCATAGACGGTATCCGCGGCGGTCTCCATCCAGCTCAGATTCTCGCCGGATTTGGCGGCGCTGCGAGCGGCGGCGAAATCTTCCGCCAGGGCGTAGCGCGAGGTCCTCCACTGGCTGCCCTGGTTGGTGGCATCGGACCGGCAGACGGTGCGGAGTGTCCCCGTCGCGGCGTCGACGATCTGAATGCCGCGGTCGGGGTGGTTGGTATCGCAGAGGATTTCGGTGCCGCTGCGATTGGGCGCGATGTGCCACGCGTTGTGCTCGACGATGACGCGCACATGTCGGGTGGTCCAATCCATGCGGCAGAGACGATGGGGCCAGACCGTGAATACCAGGTCGCCGGTTGTTCCGAGAAAGGTCTCGTGCACGATGAACTCGTCGTTGCCGTGCTGGTACAGGCACTCCATCTTGGCGCCATCGCGGCGCACGCGGAACATGCGGGGCGCCGGGTCCGCGGCGAATTCGATCCATTGCGGGTCGAGCGGGTGGAACTGCGGATGAATGACGGTGCGGGGGAACGGAATCAATTGGGCGCCGGCGGCGTTCAAGCGGCCCACCAGGAGTCCGGCCTGCGCGCCCTGCTTGAAGGCCGTGACGAACCACTCGCCATCCGGGCTGATGGATGGCTCGCCGAGCTGGGCTCCCTCGATCCCGGCGGCGCGGCGCTCGGCAAGGGAGCGGAGGTCGACGGCCAGCAGTTCGCCGCCGCGGACGAAGAAGATCTCGCGGCCGCTCGGGTGCGCGGCCGGCGAGAAGGGATGGATGCCGGGACCATCGGTGAGCTGGCGGATGGGGCCCTCGGGAAATCCGGCCTGGAACAACTGCGCCGATCCGGTGCGGTACGACGTGAAGAAGAGACTCTCGTCCCCCGGCAGGAATGACGATTGCAGAAAGTAGCTGGGGTGGCTGATGGCCGGGTGGTCGGTGACTTGATAGATCAATGCGCCGGTGGTTGAGTCGCGAAACTTCATATGCCCAGATACCGGTCCCGACCTTTGACCAGCGCCTCGATCTTGCGGTCCGCGACCGACCGCTTGAGCATCCAGAATCCGCAATCCGGGTGGACCCAGGCGACCCGGCCGGGGCCCAGGACCTTCTCGGCCCGCTCGATGCGCGCGGCGACCTCGTCCGCCGTCTCGACGTGATTGACCTTCACGTCGATCACACCGATCCCCAGGGCGATGGCCGGCTCGATCTCGCGAAGAGCTTCGAGATCGCGCAGAGGCCTGTGGGCCAGCTCCAGAACGAGATGATCCGCGCGCAACGCATTGAGGAAGGTCGCCAGCGCCCGCCATTCACCCTGTTGAATGACCTGTCCGCCATAGTTGCCGAAACACAGGTGGACGGCCTTCCCGGTGGCGACGCGGTCGAGCACGGTATTGATGGCGGCCGCGGCCAGATGACCGTCGGACGGGTTGCCGGGCAGGTTCGCCTCGTCGACCTGCACGCAGGCGCACGGCAGACCCGCCACCTGCGCGGCGAGAACCTCGGCGACCGCCATGGTCAGCCGGCTGAAGTCGCCGTAATGACGATCGAGCAGGGTGCGCGCCAGCATGTAGGGGCTGGTCACCGTAAACTTGAAGTCTCCGCCGGCGACGCGGGCGGCGCGCTCGCAATCCGCGACCAGGTTGAGGCCGCCTTCGGCGAGCGGCCCTTCGACCACGCCCGCGGCCTTGCGCCGAAAGAGCATGGGGGCGTGGCGCTGGAAGGCCTCATGGTCCGAGCGTCCGAGGCGCGTGCGCACGCCATCCATGGCGCCGACGAAGTAGTCGATCATGCCGTTGGTATCGGGATGGCTGATGTCGAAGCGGTAAAGCTCGCCGTCGGTGGGCAGGTCGATGCCCGCCTGGCGCTGGATGTCGAAGACGACTCGAGTGGCATCGATGAGAGCCTGCTCGCTCGCGTGCGCGGCCAGCCAATCGGGAATCGGATAGGAGCCGACCGTAGTGGTCCGGATGCGCGGAGCCATCAGAGCGAGAACCCCCCATCGATGACGTGGACCGCACCGGTAGCGTAGGCGCTCTCGTCGGAGGCCAGGAAGACGGCCAGCGACGCGATTTCTTCGGGCTGCGCCATGCGCCCCATGGGCTGGCGCGCGATGAACTCCTGGCGGATCTGCTCCGCCGGTATGCCTCGCTGCCGCGCCTGCTCCTGGATGCGCCCTGCGAGCGACGGCGAATCCACGGTGCCTGGGCAGATGGCGTTGCAGCGAATGCCGGCGCGAATATAATCGGCAGCCACGGCTTTGGTCAGTCCGATCACCGCGGCTTTGCTGGCGCCGTAGACGTAGCGGTTGGGTATTCCGCGCACGGAGGAGGCGCCCGACGATACGTTGATGATCGATCCGCGGCCTCGCTCCAGCATCCCCGGAAGGAAGGCCTGAATGGTGCGATGCATGGATTTGACGTTCACGTCGAAGGAAAAATCCCAGTCCTCCTCGGAGCAGTCGAGGATCGTTCCGTGGTGCACGAATCCGGCGCAATTGAAGAGGATATCGATAGGGCCGATGCGCGCGGCCAGTTCCTGCACGGCCACGGTGGAGCGGACATCCAGAGGCACCAGTTCGCCTGAGAGGCCCTGGAGTTTGGACGGATCGACGTCCGTCGCCACCACGTGGCAGCCCTCACGGGCGAAGGCTTCGGCGGTGGCGCGGCCGATTCCGGCGCCGGCTGCGGTGATTAATGCGACTTTATTTTCGAGGCGTCCCACGGTCTATTCATGATAGTCCCTTGTGCCGCCGCGCACGTCCATCTCGTATTCGATGGAGACGATCGGCGGACGGCTGTAGTGCCACGTCACGCCGTGCGCCGCGGCGGGGCCGATGCGCGGAAGAATCTCCGAGTGGAGCAGGGCGTTGACGTCGTGCACGGAGTAGATGTTGGTGACTGCGACGTCGTTCCACGCCGCGCCGAGGCCGTGGAGGCGCTGTTCGATGAGGCCCAATACGAAGCGCGCTTTGGCCGCCATCGCGTCGGGCGACGTCTCGCCGGCGCACACCACATCGGACGATCCGTCGGGCACTTCGCCCGCGCCCGCCACCACGAAGGAAAGCGGCGTGCCTGTGGCTGGCACCGTGCAGGCAAACGAATACAGCGACGGCTCGCCAGGCGGATCGAGCTCCGGCGCGACGTTGGTACGAGCCACCGGGTTGACGCCATCGGCCATGACGTCCCACGACTTCAGGACCTCGACATAGCCGCGATTGAACTCGCGGAAGCCATCGAAGGAGAGTGGGGCCGGCGACCGCAGTGCGATGGCACATAACGCTGCGCGCGGCCGGCCGGCGGCACCGAGGTGCGCGTCTACCTGTTCGAAGCCGGCCCTCCATGGGACCGGGTGGGCGAGCCGCACGTGCTCGATGGTGAATCCATCGGCCGCGACCACGCCGGCCGAATAGGCGGCGCCGCCTTTCAGGAAGGAGTATCCACCGCGAGAGTTTTGGATGAGCATCAAAATCTAGTATAGTGTCCAAGCAATAACCGGGCGGCGGTGACGTGGCGCAGACGATCGTTTTTTGTCGTCTGCGCTTGTTCGGCAACCGGGCGGAGGCAGGCCACAAAAGGCGATGGCCTGCCCCACGTCGGTTGCACCCTCACTGATGCCGCAGCGCATCCGAAGCTCCTACCGCGGAAGCGCGGCGCGCGGGGACTACCGTGGCGGCGGCAGCCACCAGCGTGACGGTCGCGGCGACGGCGGCGAAGGTGACCGGGTCGCTGGACTTCACGCCGAAGAGCAGAGATCCCAGCAGGCGCGTCAACCCGTACGACGCCGCCAAGCCTACGATGACGCCGATCCAGGTCAGCGTCATGCCTTGCAGCACAATCAACTTGAGGACGTCGCGGCGCGCCGCCCCCAGGGCCACGCGGATGCCGATCTCGTGCATGCGCTGGTCGACGGAATACGAGATGAGGCCGTAGATTCCAATGGCGGCCAGGACCAAGGCGATGGCGGCGAAGATGCTCAACAGCAGCATGTTGAAGCTCTGGCGGGCGAGACTTTCGGCAATCGCCTGGTCCATGGTGCGCACGCGCCCGGCCGACATGGCGCTATCGACGGCGCCCAACTCGCGTTCCACCGAAGCGCGCAGGGACATGGGATCGGCCGCGGTGCGAATGGCCCACGAGAGCGGGATTACGCTGTTCGCCAGCTTGGTGAGGCCTTCGGGCATCTGGCTCTGCGGGACGTACATGACGCCCGCGTCCTTTTCCCCGAGGCTGTTTTCGCGCACGTCGCCCACGATTCCGACGATCTCGCGCGCCGCGTCTTCGAACTGCGGTCCGAGGCCTTTGCCA
>OMOG01000213.1:0-1440 GCA_900290305.1 Candidatus Sulfopaludibacter sp. SbA4 | reverse complement strand
CGGCCGAGGACATCAGCGCCATGCCGACCACGCTGAAAAGAATCAGGGCGTAGTATTCGCCGGCGCGAATCCGCTGCACCGCCATGTACTCGAACGAACTCAGGATCACCACCGCCGCGATGGCGATCACCAGAAAATGAAAGTACACGCTGAAGCCGTCGATCCGCACCATGTTCGAGAATGCAAGGCCATGATTCTCCGGCTGTGCCATATACCACGTAGCCAGAAGTCCAGCAACGGCGCCTACAAACGCGATCAGGCCTAGCGTTTTTTGACTCTTTTCCTCATCCACCAGAGGATCGAGCAGCATGATCAGGATGCCAAAGGCCGACAAAATCAGCTCGGGCAGGATGCGGATGTAATCGGCGCCTTGAGGAATCGCCTGCGGAATCGCCGGCGGCATACCCTGTAACAAGGCGGCTGGAAGGAAGCCCATCATTGTCCCACCACCTTGCTAATGAGGTGCGGAATCGGACTGAGCGCGGCCTGGACCGCCGGATCGATCGCACCCAGCCACAGAATCGGCGCCACACCCATTACCAGGGCCGCTGCTGCGCACGGCCAGACGGCAGCTTTTTCGAAGACGATCATGTCTGCCATGGAGTTGTTGATCGGGTTCGTCACTTTGCCGAAGAAAACGCGCTGGTACATCCACAGCAGATAACCAGCGCTCCAGATCACGCCCGTAGCCGCGAGTACGCCATAAATTGCCTTCGCCTGGAAAGCGCCGCTCAGCACCAGGAACTCGCCGATGAATCCGTTGAGCAAGGGAAGCCCAACGGAAGCCAGCACAATGAACAAGAACGAAGTCGCGTAAACCGGCATAACAGAAGCGAGTCCGCCAAACTCCGAGATCTCGTACGTGTGCCGACGCTCATGGAGAATTCCCGCCAGCATGAACAGGCCGCCAGTAGAAATTCCGTGAGCCAGCATGATGAACATCGCGCCGTTCAATCCCGCTGCTGTGAAGCTGAAGATTCCCAGCACCACAAAGCCCAGATGGCTGACCGACGAGTAGGCGATTAGCTTCTTCATGTTGGGCTGCACCATGGCCACCAGCGCACCGTAAATAATGCCGATCAGCGCCAGCGTCATAATCCACGGAGCGTTGTGTCGGGCCTGCTCGGGGAAGAGGCCGAGGTTGAAGCGCAGCATGCCGTAGGTGCCCATCTTTAGCAGAACTCCCGCCAGCAGCACGGATCCGGCGGTGGGCGCCTCGACGTGCGCGTCGGGCAGCCACGTATGGAACGGAAACAGCGGAACCTTCACCGCGAACGCCAGGAAAAAGCCGAGGAACAACCACTGCGCCGCGGCCGGGAAGTTCGGCACTTTCCCGCTCGCGATCAGGTCACGAATCGTGACGAAGTCAAAGCTGTGAGTGTTGGCGTAAAGCCAAAGGATCGCCGCCAGCATAAACACCGAGGCAATCATGGTGTACAT
>OMOG01000740.1 GCA_900290305.1 Candidatus Sulfopaludibacter sp. SbA4 | reverse complement strand
CATCCGTACATCGTGATGGAGTATCTCGAAGGGGCCACGCTGAAGCACGCCATCGGCGATCGCCCCATGGAGATCGGCAAACTCCTCGGACTCGCCGTCGAGATCGCCGACGCGCTCGACGCGGCGCATTCGAAGAACATCGTGCATCGCGATATCAAGCCCGCCAATATCTTCGTGACCTCTCGCGGCCATGCCAAAATCCTCGACTTCGGGCTGGCGCAGGTGCAGGCGGAAGGCGCGGCGGGCGCCGGAGAGTCGGATGCGACACGCACGGTGCCGCGAGATCTGACGGCTGCGGGGACCACCATCGGTACGATCGCCTACATGTCGCCGGAGCAGGCCAGCGCGATGCCGCTCGATGGCCGCACGGACCTGTTCTCGTTCGGCGTGGTGCTGTATGAAATGGCCACCGGGCGACAGCCGTTTCACGGAAAGAGCACGGCGCTGTTGTTCAAAGCGATTCTCGATAGCACACCGGAGGCGGTGACGAAACTGAATCCGGGCGCGCCGCCGGAGTTGGAACGGATCATCGACAAGTCGCTGGAAAAGGATCGGGAGAAGCGCTATCGGAGCGCCGCCGAGATGCGCGCGGATCTCGAGCGTCTCAAGCAAGTCGCGGCGCCGGCGAAGGTAGCGGCGAAGAAGCGCTCGCCGACGATCCTCGCGGCGGCGGCTCTTGCGCTCGCGGCGGTCGCGGGCGCAGCGCTTTACTACCGTTCCAACAGCACGCCGCCTTTGACCGATAAGGACACCATCGTGATCGCGGACTTCGCCAACAGCACCGGCGATGCCGTCTTCGACGATACGCTCAAGACGGCCCTCACCGTCGCCCTGGATCAGTCGCCGTTTCTGAACGTGCTGGCGGAGAGTCGCGTAGCGGCGACGCTGAAACTGATGACCAGGACGGCAGACACCCGCCTGACGCCCGAGGTGGCGCGCGAAGTCTGCCAGCGGACGGACAGCAAGGCGTACATTGCCGGATCGATCGCCAGCCTGGGAACGGAGTACGTGCTCGGGTTGAAAGCTGTGAACTGTCAGACGGGCGATCCGCTGGCGCAGCAGCAGGTCACGGCGGCGGCCAAGGAGAAGGTGTTGAACGCCTTGGGCGACGGGGTGGCGAAGCTGCGCGGGCAACTCGGCGAATCTCTGACTACGGTGAAGAAGTTCGACCAGCCGCTCGAGGAGGCCACCACGTCTTCGCTGGAGGCTCTGAAAGCTTTTAGCATTGGGCGAGAAGCTTCGCGCCGAGGCAGCGCCAGCGCAGCTCTTACAAACTATCAACGCGCGATAGAACTGGATCCGAACTTTGCCATTGCGTACACGCGGGTAGGTAACTCCTACCAATCTTTGGGCCAGACTGGAAGAGCCGCCCAGTACATGAGCAAGGCGTTCGAATTACGGGGGCACGCCAGTGAGCGCGAGAAGCTACAGATCAGCGCCGACTATTACCGAATCACGACGGGAGAACTGGAGAAGGCAGTTCGCGTCCTCGAAGAGTTGGTGGCTGCCTTTCCGCGAGCCGCCGGGGACATCTCTTTGGGTAGTACTTACGCAGCTCTGGGGCAGCCGTCGCGGGCTGTGGAGGTGGCCCGCAAGGCCCCGCCCATTGCGGCGCGATACTCAAACCCCGCCAATTACCTGCTTGCCCAGCAGCGCTTCGATGAGGCCGGAAGGACGCTGAACGAAGGACTCGAGCGGAAGCTCGACACCACGGTCAGTCACAGCGCAATGTATGCCCTGGCGTTTCTTACGGGAAACTCGCAGGGGATGGCGGAACAACTCCAGTGGTTTGCGAGCAAGCCCCAGTTCGAGAATAAGGGGTTTGCTCTAGCAGCGGACACGGAAGCCTATGCGGGGCGGCTGGCGAAGGCGCGCGAGTTGACCAGGCGATGCGTCGACTCCGCAATCCGGGCTGACAGTAAGGAAAATGGCACCATTTACTGGGAGAATGCGGCGTTACGGGAAGCGGCATTCGGCTACTTTGCGGAATCGCGGCAGGTGGCGGCCGAGGCTCTGAAACTCTACCCGGAAAGCGAGGGCGCTACAGTCGAAGGCGCGCTGGCGTTTGCCATGGCAGGAGATTCCGCGCGTGCCGAATCGCTCGCCGCGGAGATCGATAAGGCTCACCCCGTCCATACGCAGATACAGTCCCTGTGGCTGCCGGCGATCCGCGCGCAGGTCGCTTTGAACCGCAAGAATCCCTCCGCGGCCCTCACCGCGCTCCAGCCTGCATCGCCGCCGATCGAGTACGGTCAGATTCCGTTTGTCCTGAACCTCTCGTGCCTCTATCCCACGTACATTCGAGGCGAGGCCCAGCTTGCGGCGGGAGACGGCGCTGCCGCGGCGGTCGAGTTCCAGAAGATCCTCGATCACAGCGGAATGGTGTGGAATTG
>OMOG01000001.1 GCA_900290305.1 Candidatus Sulfopaludibacter sp. SbA4 | reverse complement strand
CACACACAGGCAGGAATGCCTGTGCCACAATAAGTCTTTAGCCCACAATGATCCAACTCACGGGGGCCGGGAAGCGCTACGGCCCCAAGATCCTCTTTGAACATGTTGACTGGCTGGTGACCCCCAACGAGCGTACCGGCATCGTGGGCGCCAACGGCACCGGCAAGTCCTCTATGCTCAAGGTGCTGGCGGGCATGGACGGGCTCGATTCCGGCGCCATCATGTCGCAGAAGGGTCTCACCCTGGGGTACCTGCCGCAGGAAGGCCTGTCGCTTTCCGGCCGCACCGTCTTTGCCGAATGCATGACGGTCTTCGCCGAGCTGCGGGCCCTCGAAGACGAGCAGGAGGATCTCACGCGCCGCATGGCCGAACTGGACCCGGCGAGCCCCGAATACGCGCAGGTAGCCGACCGCTTCCATCGCGTGGATAGTGAGTTCCGGGCGCGCGACGGATATGCCATCGAAGCCCAGGTCGGAAGCGTCCTGTCCGGCCTCGGATTTTCCCAGCGCGACTGGAAGCGCCGCACCGAAGAGTTTTCCGGGGGCTGGCAAATGCGCATCGCGCTCGCCAAGCTGCTGCTCGAAAAGCCCAACCTGCTGCTGCTCGACGAGCCCACCAACCACCTCGACCTGGAGGCGCGCAACTGGCTGGAAGAATACCTTGCCTCCTATCCGTACGCTTACGTACTGGTGTCGCACGACCGCTTCTTCCTGGATGTCACCGTGCGCCGCATCGTCGAGCTGTGGAACAAGGGGCTGCACTTCTACACCGGCGGATACACGCGTTACGAAGAACTGAAGACCGAACGCCGCGCACAGCTTCAGGCGGCCTACGAAAACCAGCAGGACCGGGTCCGCCAGCTCGAGGCCTTCATCAACCGCTTCCGCTACCAGGCCACCAAGGCCAAGCAGGTGCAGAGCCGCATCAAGGAACTTGAGAAGATCGAGAAGATCGAAATCCCGCCGGAAGAGAAGACCATCCACTTCAAGTTCCCGCAGCCCAAGCCCAGCGGCAGAGTCGTGGCCGAGTTCAAGGATGTCGCCAAAAGCTACGGCGGCCACCTGGTCTTTTCGGGAGTGGACTTCATCATCGAGCGCGGCGAGCGCATCGCACTGGTGGGGGTGAACGGCGCCGGCAAGTCGACGCTGATCAAGATTCTGGCGGGCGCCGAGCCGGTCACCGCCGGCCAGTATACGCTGGGGCACAATGCCCAGCCGGACTACTTCGCGCAGGACCAGTACAAAGAGCTGGACCCCGACGCGCGCATGATCGACGACATGGGAACGGTGGCCCCGCGCGCCACCAATACCGAGCTGCGCAG
>OMOG01000170.1:29098-32412 GCA_900290305.1 Candidatus Sulfopaludibacter sp. SbA4 | reverse complement strand
AAACACTTCGGCATTTATGGCGGGCTACCCGCCATAGCTTGCGTTGCTGAGCCATCTCGCTCCCAAGACAACGCTCACCATCATCAAGGTACCAGCGGCCAAGGCAGTCGCAATCGCCGTTCGCGCCACACCGTCGCGCGCGGCTCCTACCAAGGCCCACGACGAAAAGGGAACGTAAAGAAGCGCGGCGGTGTAGATGCCTGGCGACACACGGCTCTGTACGATCGTGGGGAGTATGTGAAAGAAGACGGCGTTGACAAGGGTCGCAGACGGAATGACGAGACTGAGTGCAGGTCGTCGCCATCCGACTCGGGCGAGCAGCAGTGCCACAACCACGAGGACGGCATTCCCGACTAGGAATCTCGCGGTTGGCATCACAATCCCCAACGTTTGGCGGGCCCATTCCTGCCAGCCGGTGAGGTATTCCTCCGCAACGTGGAAGACGCAGGACACGGCGACCACCCAGAGGGTCCATTCGCTGGTCGCCTCGCGGGGAACTGCCACGTCGCCACCTCCTTGGTTTGCCGACAACCCACACTTGAGCAGGTACCACAGCCTAACATGACGGTGGAGCGGGCACAATCAGCGTTGGGGCCCCGGAGGTCGGCAAGTGTAGAGCTACGAGCGCCCACCTGGCCGAGAAACGCCCAGACCGTCGAACTGGCCGCCAATCGCCGATGTGGCCGCTCAGCATTTCACAGCCGTTGGGCTCGGTAGCGATGTTGCCCGACTTTAGTGGAGGATGTCCCGTCATGGTTCCTTCAGCTTTACCGGACCCAGGTAGCGGCCCAGCCAGGCAAGTACTTCCTTGATCAAGTCAGTCCGGGGCACGGAGTGACCCGAGTCGAAGACCACGCGGCGTTTGTCTTTGGCGGGAGTGCCGAGGAGGCGAAACATGGGGATCTGGCTTTGTTCCAGGGGAGAGAGGAAATCGTCTCTGCCATTACCTTCGCAGTAAGCCGCGCCTCACGCAGCACAGCCTGGTAAGGCCCCGAACCGGACGTTCCGCTCGCCAGCAGGAGCTTCACCGCCGCCTCTCGCTGGAGCTTTGGATCCCACGCGCGGTAAACTAACGTCAAACCCGCCTTGGCCGGCCTGTTCGCGCAGTTCGAGTGGGGCCCAAACGGCCATGCGCGCACTGCTCCGCACGGCCAGTCCGCTTGTAGGCTGGGCTGAATCGCCGTGCATGCTTCGCGTAGAGTCGTCCATACGTCCAGCTCTTGCGCGAGGCTGTCCCGTGTTGATGGGTCCGGGAGGTTATCGCTCTCGTGACATGCCGATCCCGGCGCTCTGGGCTGACAAGCGGGCGGGTTGCCGCGAGACGCCGCGGCTTCGGACGCAGGGTGTGCGGAGGGAGTAAAATATGGCGAATACGAAGCCCTGATAGAGATAGAGACCCTCTCTATCCTCAGGGGAGACCTCCCGAGGAGAGCTATGGCATTAGTACTCGAATGGGCAGCCCTTCATCGCCAGGAACTGAGGGCGGACTGGGAAGGGCTCGTGGCGGAACGCCTTTGGAACCGATCGCCCCACTAGACTGAGGAGCAGACATGAGACTGGTTCGTATCCGGGAAGCGAGGCCGCTGAACGACTACCGCGTACAGCTCACACTGACCGACGGCCGCGTAGTCGAGAGAGATCTGGTACCACTACTGGCAGGCCCAGTTTTCGAAGAGATCCGGAACGACGAAGCGCGATTTAGAGAGATGCGTGTCGAAGGGGGCACTCTGGTTTGGCCTACGGGCGCCGACTTGTGCCCCGATGTTCTGATCTGGGGTGGCTTGCCGCCGTCTGATGCGGCGTCAGACGCAGCCTGAGCGGTCGTTTGGCGGCAGTTCCGAGGAAACCCGAGAGTCACTTCCGGGTCGAAGGGAATGCTCCACGGAGATCCAGAAGCCGGTGCTTGGGGACTCTGCCGGCTCGGTGCAGGATTCCGGAGTGACACTCTAGAAAAACGCCCGGACTCGCAGAGCCGACTGCCAGTCGGCCGCAGGCTGCCAGCCTGCCCCACAATCGGAACCCCGGCTTTGGTGGCCAAAAAT
The DNA here is from genome assembly GCA_900290305.1 of Candidatus Sulfopaludibacter sp. SbA4. GTDB lineage: Bacteria > Acidobacteriota > Terriglobia > Bryobacterales > Bryobacteraceae > OMOG01. The sequence continues at coordinate 30,370 of OMOG01000170.1, read as the reverse complement.
ATACTTGAGTAAGTAACGGGAATCGGCGATTGGTGGTATCTGATTCTCGACAATCGCCCCGATTCCCCTGTCACGGCAACCTATGATGTTTGCGGAGTCTAACTAAATGACGAGTTATGATCCGAAGATTCTTCAAAAGTACGCGGATCTGTATTCGCAGGCTTCACGGGAGGCGATCAGGTGCGGTCTGATAGGGGGATTGTCTGGAGGACTCGTTGCCTTCTTAGCGGGCGCAAAAACGTTTGACACTCCAATGACGCTTGCGACTGTTTGCGTCATTTTGGGATTTGTCATTGGTCTTATCATGGGGAATACCCGGCTGCCAGACCTCAACTACTAGACTGCTTCACAACTGGCAGAGAGACACTCTCGAAAAACATACGGCCTTTGGGTCGGCTCGAAGAAGCGCCGAGACGAGTCTCGGCGCGGCACGCAGGAGTGCGTGCGCCACGTTTTTCATCGGCCTTGGTGGCCGAGGGCGGGCCTGGTGGCGCTATCGAGCAGGTTGCCGGCGGAGTCGCGCAACTCCACGACTAGAGGCATTTGGCCGATCGCGTGGGTGGAGCAGGAGAGGCAGGGATCGAAACAGCGGATGGCGGCTTCGACGCGATTCAGCATGCCTTCCTGCAAGGTGCGGGAGGAGACGAAGTAGCGCGCGGTCTGCTCCACCGCCAGGTTCATGGCGAGGTTGTTCTGGGAGGTGGCGATGAGGAGATTCACCTTCTCGATGAGGCCGCTGTCGTTGACCTGGTAGTGATGGAAGAGGGTGCCGCGCGGGGCTTCGCAACAGCCGATTCCTTCGCTGCGATTCTGGCCGGCCTTGGCGCGCACGTGCTCGCCGAGCAGGTTGGGGTCGGCGGTCAATTCGTCGATGCGCTCCACGGCGTGCAGCATTTCGATGAGGCGCGCCAGGTGGTAGTGGAACGATTGGCAGACGGCGCCGGCGGAGCGCTGCTTGAACTCGTGCAGCTCGCGATCGGCGCGCTGCGTGCCCGCGGATTTGGCGACGTTGAGGCGCGCCAGCGGTCCCACGCGATACTTGCCGCCGGGATAGCCGAGCGGCTTGTAGTAGGGGAACTTCATGTAGGACCATTCCTCGCTGGCCTCGCCGAGGAATGTGGAATAGCGCTGGGGATCGAGGCCATCGGCGAGCAGGTTGCCTTCGGCATCCACGATGCGGATGAGGCCGTCGTAGTATTCGAGTGTTCCCTCGGGTGACACGAGGCCGAGGAAGAGGGTGGGGAAATTGCCGATGTGCTCGACTTCGGCGGC
>OMOG01000170.1:25155-29088 GCA_900290305.1 Candidatus Sulfopaludibacter sp. SbA4 | reverse complement strand
GTGGGGTGAATGCGTTTGCCGCCGACCAGCTCGATGATGCGCTGGCCGAACTGGCGGAGGCGGATGCCGCGGCGCGCGAAATCCAGGTCGTGCTCGAGGAGCCCGAAGAGATTGCGCTTCTCGGGCGGAGAATCCATGCCGAGCAGCAGGTCGGGCGACGAGAGGTGGAAGAAACTCAGCGCGTGGGATTGCAGCAACTGGGCGTAGTTGACGAGGCGGCGCTGCAGCACGGCGGCGCGCGGCACTTCGACGCCGAGGATGGCGTCGCCGGCCTTGCAGCTTGCCAGCACGTGGCTCACGGGGCAGATGCCGCAGACGCGCGACATGAGGCCGGGCATCTCATGGAAGGGGCGGCCTTCGCAGATTTTTTCGAAGCCGCGGAACTCGGTGACGTGGAACTGCGCCGATTCGACCGCGCCCGAATCGTCCAGGTAGATGGAGATTTTGGCGTGCCCTTCGATGCGGGTGACGGGATGAATCACGATGCGCTCGGCCATTTATCCAAACCTCCCTTGCAAAGATGTCGCGCGGCCTTCGAGCAGGCCCACGACAAATTCGTGAATGGCGTCCGCGGAGGGCGGGCAGCCGGGGACGAAGCGATCCACCTTGACAACCTCGTGGACGGGGCGGACGCGATCGAGCAATCGCGGCACGGCGCCGTTGCCGGAGGGGATGCCGATCACCACGGTGGCGGTCTGGCGGTAGGCGCGATCGAGCACGTCTTCGAGCTTGAAGATGTTGCGCATGGCGGTGACGTTGCCGGTGACGGCGCAATCGCCGAGCGATACGAGGATCTTGGTGCGGCGGCGGACGGTGCGGATGTGCTCGAGGTGCTCTTGGTTGGCGACCGCGCCTTCGACGAGGGTGATATCGGTTTCGGGGAAATCCTTGTAGTCGGTGAGCGGGGAGGCGCAGAGGTCCACGCGGGCGGCGAGCGAGATGAGACGCTCGTCGAGATCGAGGAAGGACATATGGCAGCCGGAACAGCCTCCGAGCCAGACGGTGGCGAGGCGCGGTTTGCGGGTTACCCGATCCATTGTTTTTTCTCCCGGGCGGTGACGATGTACTTGAGGAAGCCGCGATCCTTGCGCATTTCGGCGACGGTGCGGCCCTTGTCGAATAGGGCGCCGGTGGGGCAGACCTGGACGCACTTGCCGCAACTGGTGCAGGAATCGGAGGAACCCCAGGGCTCGCCGAGATCGGTGATGACGCGGGTTCCGGCGCCGCGGCCGAAGACATCCCAGGTGTGCGCGCCTTCCACCTCGTCGCAGACGCGGACGCAGCGGGTGCACAGGATGCAGCGGTTGTGGTCGATGCCGAAGCGCTCGTGGCTGGTATCGACGGGCAGGGAAGGGAACTGGTAACGCAGGCGGACGTGATCGATGCCCAGGCTATTGGCGAGGTCCTGGAGCTCGCAGGCGCCGTTGGCCACGCACACGGCGCAGACGTGATTGCGCTCGGCGAGCAGCAGCTCGACGATCAGCTTGCGGTGCGACTGGAGTTTGGGCGTGTTGGTGTGCACCTTCATGCCTTCCTCGACAGGGGTGAGGCAGGAGGCTTGCAGCTTGCGTTGGCCTTCGACCTCGACCATGCAGAGGCGGCAGGCGCCCACATCGCTGATTCCGCCGATGTGGCAGAGGCGCGGGATGTGGATGCCGTGCTCCCAGGCCACGGAGAAGATGGTTTCACCGGCGAGCCCGGTGATCATGCGGCCATCGACTTCGAGAGTCTTGACGCTCATTGGGTGGCCTCCTGTGAGTGTGACATGGTGCAGACGCGCCACACTGTGGAAGGCGGGCGTCGGCATGAGTGCCGACGCGGCAGGCACGAGTGCCTGCGCCACATCAACGCATCCAAGCAGTCGTCAGAAATGGTCAGGGTCTTAAAGCTCATGCGATCGCCTCCTGTTGTGACATTGTGCAATGTCCCGCGGGGCAGCGCCGGTCGCGGATGTGCGATTCGTACTCGTGGGGGAAATATTTCAGGGTGCTCATGACGGGGTTGGGCGCGGTCTGGCCGAGGCCGCAGAGGCTGGTTTCGCGCAGCAGCTCGCAGAGGGACTTGAGCATTTCGAGATCGTCCCCGGTGGCCTCGCCGATGGTCATGCGGCGCAGAATGTCGTACATCTGGACGGTGCCGGCGCGGCAGGGGATGCATTTGCCGCAGGATTCCTCCATGCAGAACTCCATGAAGAAGCGGGCCACGTCGACCATGCAGGACGATTCGTCCATGACGATGAGGCCGCCGGAACCCATGATGGAGCCGATGCGGGCGAGCGATTCGTAATCGACGCCCAGATCGAGGAACTGCTCGGGGATGCAGCCGCCGGAGGGTCCGCCGGTCTGGGCGGCTTTGAAACGGCCGTTGGGAATGCCGCCGCCGATATCGAAGAGGATCTCGCGCAGGGTGGCGCCCATGGGGACTTCGATGAGACCGGTGTTGGCGATTTTGCCGGCCAGCGCGAAGACCTTGGTGCCCTTGCTGCCGGCGGTGCCGATGGAAGAGAACCACTCGCCGCCGCGCTCAATGATGGTGGGGATGTTGGCGAAGGTCTCGACATTATTAATAAGGGTAGGGGCGCCCCAGAGTCCGGCTTCGGGCGGATAGGGCGGACGCTGGCGGGGCTGGCCGCGCTTGCCTTCGATGGAAGCGATGAGGGCGGTCTCTTCGCCGCAGACGAAGGCGCCGGCGCCGATGCGGAGATCGATGCGGAACTGGAAGCCTTGTTCGAGGATGCGGGTGCCGAGCAGGTGTTCGCGCTCAGCCTGCTTGATGGCGGTCTGGAGGCGCTGGATGGCGAGGCCGTACTCGCCGCGCACGTAGATGTAGCCCTGCTGCGCGCCGACGGCGTAGCCGNNCGGGTCGCCTTCGAGGACGCTGCGATCCATGAAGGCGCCGGGGTCGCCCTCGTCGGCGTTGCAGACGACGTGCTTGACGGGGGCGGCCTGCTTGGCGACGAGGTCCCACTTGAGGCCGGTGGGGTAGCCGGCGCCGCCGCGTCCGCGGAGGCCGCTCTTCTTGACCTCCTCGATGGTGGCGCGAGGGGTCAGATCGTTGAGAGCCTTGGCGAGTGACTGGTAGCCGCCGGCGGCGATGTAGTCAGTGAGTCTCTCGGGATCGACGCGGCCGCTGTTGGCGAGGACGATCTTGAGTTGGCGGGTGAAGAACGGAGACTCGAGATCGATGGCGCGCGCGGCGAGCGATTGGCGGTCGATGGGGTTGGGACTGACGAGGGCGGGCGCGTCGGCGGGGGTGGCGTTGCCGTAGAGGCGGCGATCGGCGGAGCTGAGGACCAGCGGTCCGCGGCTGCACATGCCCATGCAGCCGGTGCCGCAGACCTCGACGCGGACCAGCGGTCCGCGGCTGCACATGCCCATGCAGCCGGTGCCGCAGACCTCGACGCGGCTTTCGCTGCCCTGGGCCTTGATTTCAGCGGCGATGGCGGTGCGGACTCCATTGGCGCCGCAGGAGATGCAGCCGGCGGCGGTGCAGCAGAGGATGCGGTTGTCGAGCGATTTCTGGCGCTCGAGCTCGGCGGTTTGTTGTTCGAACAGATCTTCGACTGTCATTGGACACCGATTCTTTCGAGTTCCTTGTCGAGCATGGCGGGCGAGAGGCGGGCCAGCACGGCGCCGTCAACGATGACGGCGGGCGCGAGGCCGCAGGAGCCGATGCAGCGCGCGGTCTCGACACTGACTTTGCCATCGGGGGTGGTGTGGCCGGCTTTGGCGCAGCGGCGCTCGAGCGTTTCGACGAGGCCGAGGGCGCCGGCCACGTAGCAGGCGGTGCCCAGGCAGACCACGAAGGTGTGCTCGCCTTTGGGTTTCAGAGAGAAGAAATGATAGAAGCTGGCGACGCCGAGGACGCGGCTGGGAGGGAGGCGCAGTTTGTGCGCGATGGTCTTGAGGAGCGGGGGCGAGAGGAAGCCGAAGA
>OMOG01000170.1:188-25145 GCA_900290305.1 Candidatus Sulfopaludibacter sp. SbA4 | reverse complement strand
CTCCTGGGCGGTGTGGAGGACCTCGATGAGGGCGTCGCCGGAGTACTGGTGGCGGGACATGGCGCGCTCGAGGAGTTTCTCGCGGTTGTCTTTGACAGGGGTGGTGGGCGGGCTGGCGGACAATTGGGGACTCCCTCCTATTAAGCACGATTGTATCAGAGTTTGAGAGTGTGGAGTCTGAAACCGCCGTACCGCTGCTCGAGAATCTGAAATAAAGAGGGGCAATCCGTGTAACTTAGTACACCGTTTCAGAAGTTCACTAACGTATCGTGGGACCGCTTGCTAACGCGCGCGGCTTCCGTTCAGAGCCGCGACAGGGAGCGGTTCTGTCCGAGTACGTGGCCGTATTTGCGAAACCGTGTAACTTAGGCTACCGCCCTTATGGAATCTCGGGGAATCCCGACCGCGATGCCAGGGTTTGCGCGGCGGACCTGAGCTTCTCGGCGGAATCCGCCCACAGCCACAGCTCCGCTCCATCCTGGCCTCGAAAAACGGCCGCGCCGTTCAGGTAGAGCAGCGCCCGCTCAGAGGGCTTGTGGCGCGTCGAGATGCGGATCACGCAGGAACGCGCCGCCGGGGCCTGGCGGTCTGCCGCCACGATATGCACGGGCAATTCAAATGCGCTCGCCAGGGATTCGAAGGGCATCGCCGCGTCCGCCATGGCGGGCGAAATGGAGGAGGAGTTGTCGGCATCGGCATCCACGGCGATCACAATCGCGGTGCCTCCAGCGAGGGCGTGATTCCAGAAGCGCGAGAACGAATCGTTGGATTCCACGCCGCCGCGAATCGAGATCAGCGCCAGAAAGATCGCGACCAGGCTGGGCGCGGCCAATTGCCACAGGCGCAGGGAAGGGGGATCGAGCGAACGCGGGCCGGCGGCCACGGATGGCGCGGCGCACGGAACAAACCGGGGCGCGTAAGTTCCGGACGGAAGCTCGATGCGGAATCCGGCCTTGGGCGCCGCCGAATCGTAATAAGCGGCGAGGCGCTTGCGGACTTCATTGGCGCGCACGCGCACACCGGAATCGGCGCCCGTATCGTAACCCGGAGCTTTGCCGAGCACGGCCGCGCCGACGGTGCGCTCCTTGAGCAGATCCTGCCGGCCGGCCAGAGTCTCTTCCACGACGAAGCGCAGGAATGCCGCACTGCGCAGGCTGCCGCGGAACGACGGCGCTTGGAGAACGGAAATCAGCTCGAACTCGACGGCGGCCGTCAAATCGTCGTCGCCAGCCGCAATGGCCTGCTGCACTCCGGCGCGCAAGAGCGGCGGTTTGGCGGTAGCGGACAGGATTGCGTCCATCATGGAAGTCCGGTTCACCCACAAGGTTAGCCGATTGCGGCACAAGTCACCAGATAAATATCCGTGACCGTATCGTTTCAAATCAGTTACAGCGATCTCGGGCACTCTTTGACAACTACTTGATGCCGCAGGCAGTTAGTTAAAAGCTTAACCGTTCTGAACGTAGGCGGCAGTAGGCTTAACGTGGTAACCTGCAACTCACGCACATGGAATCGGCCGCAATCATCGTAGAGACAATGGCGGACGGCGAGCGCAACCTGCGCGCGCGGTGGTCGTACTGGCGATTCCGCATCTTTTTTGCGGCATGGGTGCTGTATGCCTGCTACTACTTCTGCCGCAAGAATTTCAGCGTGGTGATGCCGATGATGGCGCGCACCANNTGGGACAGTTCATCGCAGGCGCCTTGGGCGACCGCTTTGGCGGCCGGCTGGTCGGCAGCGCGGGCGGCTTCGTTTCAGCGGCGTGTACCGCGGCCATGGCAATGACGTCGAGCTACCAGGCCATCGTGCTGCTGCAGATCGGCAATGGATTGGGCCAAGGTTGCGGCTGGTCGGCGAGCCTGAAGGTGCTGGGTGCATGGTTTGCGCGGAAAGAACGCGGAACGGTGATGGCATGGTGGGGGACCAGCTACGTGCTCGGCGGGTTTCTGGCCACGGTATTCGCGACGTACGCCGCTACCCAGACCTACGCTCTCCCGGCCATGGGATGGGCCGCGGTTTCCTGTTTCCCGCCATGATCCTGGCGGCGGGCGCCACCTGGTTCGCGATTCGCGCGCGGAATGTTCCGCCGGAGGCGTCGCTTCCCGCGGTTGCCAAATCCGGGGACGAGGAGGCGCCCGACAGCGGCGATTGGTGGGCCGCGGCGCGCAATCACGAAGTGTGGATTCTGGCGGGCATGTATTTCTTCCTGAAGATCACGCGTTACTCCCTGCTCTTCTGGCTGCCGCTCTACCTGGTGCAGCGGATGCAATACAGCGAGTCGCAGGCCGGGTACACATCGTCATTGTTCGAGCTGGTGGGCTTCTCCGGAGCATTGATCGCGGGATACGTTTCCGACCGTTTGCTGAACGGAAGGCGCTATCCGGTGGGAGCCACGATGCTCTTCGGTTTGGCCGCCGCGCTCCTGATGCATCCGGTGATCGGCCGGCTGGGTCCGGCGGCGATGGCGTGCAGTATCTCGCTTCTCGGTATCCTGGTGTACGGGCCGGACCTGCTGATGTCGGGACCGGCGAGCATCGATGCCGTCAGCCCGCAGCATGCGGCGCGCGCGGCGGGAATCGTCAATGGAGTCGGTTCGCTGGGGCAGCTTATTTCGGCGTACGTGGTTGCGGTGATCGTGAGCCGCTTCGGTTGGGACCAGCTCTTTACGTTCTTTCTGTTCTGCGCGGCCGCGGCGGGCGGCCTGTTGACGCTGCGATGGAATAAAGGATTGGAAGGGAACGGAACGTGAAATTCGGTTTCATCAAAGCCGTGATTCTGGACTGGGCCGGAACGACGGTGGATTTCGGCAGCCTCGCCCCGGTCGCCGCGCTCGCACGAGCGTTCGAAGAGAGCGGCGTGCCGATTACCGCCGCCGAAGCACGCGAGCACATGGGCGTGCTGAAGAAGGACCAGATCCGCTTCATCTGCGCGGGCGAGCGTGTGCGCTGCGAATGGACCGCGCGATACGGCGAGGCGCCTTCCGAGCGCGACGTGGAGCGCATCTTCGGCGATTTTCTGCCGAAGCAATCGGCGATTCTCGCGGAATACAGCGCGCCTATTCTGGGCGTTCCGGAGACGGTGCAAGCGTGGAGATCGGGCGGGCTGCGCATTGGTTCGACCACGGGATATACGCGCGACCTGCTGGATGTGGTGCTGCCCGTGGCCGCGAGCCTGGGATACGCGCCGGATGCCAGCGTCACGCCGGACGAAGTGGGCGGCGGACGTCCCAAGCCATTCATGTGTTACCGCAACGCCATCCTGCTGGGAGTATTCCCGCTGCGGCATTGCGTGAAGATCGGCGATACTCCCGCGGATATCGCCGAGGGATTGAACGCCGGGATGTGGACCATCGCTCTTAGCGCGACGGGCAACGAAATCGGCCTCTCGCTCGAGGATTGGGAAGCGTTGCCGCGGGAAGAACGGGTGACGCGAGAGCAGAGCGCGGCGCGGCGGCTCATGGATGCGGGCGCGCACTTCGTTGCCCCGTCGCTGGCCGGCTGCACGGAGATACTCGCCGATATTGAGCGCCGGATCGCCGCCGGCGAGAAACCGTAATTCCTTAATACCAGAACGGAGCAACCGATGCGAAGAATTCTCATCACAGCCGTAGTGTGCCTGGCCGCGGCACTGAGTGTGAACGCGCAAAGCGCCCGGGTAAGCGGGCACGTGGCCGACTCGCGCCAAGGCATGATCCAGGGGTGCGAAGTGGCGATCCGGAACACGGGAACGGAGGCCAGGTTTCGCACCCTGACCACCGACAGCGGAAGCTTTCTGCTGCCGCCGGTTCCGCCGGGAACGTATGAGATCACGGCGTCGGCGCCAGGCTTTGCCATCGAGCGCCTCACCGGCCTCACGCTGGATGTGGGCGAGAGCAAGGTGATCGAACTGGTGCTCCAGCCGGCCTCGGTGCACGAAGAGGTGCAAGTGATGGATACGCCGCCGGAGGTTACCACGGACCGGCCGGACCGCAGCGTGGTGATCGACCGCACGTTTGTGGCGAGCATTCCCCTGAATGTGCGGAATCCGCTGCAACTGATCAATTTCAGCCCGGCGGTGACCAAGGGCGACGACGGTCTCTCGGGACAGAACGTGACCAGCGAGAGCCGCACCAACACCTGGCGCATCAACGGCGCCAAAGGATCGACCACCGATATCGCCCTGGACGGCGGCACCGACACGACCGCGTATTACAACCAGGCGGCCGGTATTCCGGGCGTGGATGCGGTGCAGGAGTATCGCGTTTATACCAGCGCCTATGCGCCGGAGTTTGGCCGCACCAGCGGCGGAACGGTAGCCTATGCGCTCCGCTCCGGCAGCAATGCGGTGCACGGCTCGCTGTTCGAATATCTGCGCAACAGCGATCTGGACGCCGACGGGTTCAATGCCGACAAGGCGGGCCAGCCGATTGCCGCCTTCCGGCGCAACCAGTTCGGCGGAACGGTTGGCGGACCGGTGGTGCTGCCCAGGCTGTATCACGGCCGCGACAAGACATTCTTTTTCGTGTCGTACGAAGGGCTGCGCGATTCCGCGGCCGGATCGTTCACGGGAACCGTGCCCACGGCGCTCGAGCGCGCCGGCAATTTCTCGCAAACCAAGGACGCCAACGGAAACCCGATCGTGATGTACGATCCCTCCACCACGCGGCTCGACCCCAGCGCGCCGTCCGGAACCACGCGCTACATCCGCACGGCGTTTCCGGGCAATCTCGTGCCGGCTAGCGGGATCAATCCCATCGCCGCCAAGCTGCTGTCCTATTACCCCATGCCCAACGAGGCGGGCGTGGGACAGAGCAGCACCAATAACTATTTCTCGAATGCTCCCGGCACGAACAACAATGACCGCATCGACGCGCGGCTCGATCAGCGGATCTCCGATCACCAGCTCGTGTATGCGCATCTCGACTGGTTCTCGAATCACATCATTCAGAACAACTACTACGGCAACGGAATGGCCGCGGTGAATTCCAACGACTTCATTCCCGGTTTCAACATCATGCTGCACCACACCTGGTCGATTTCTCCGGCGCTGGTTTTCGACCATCATTTTTCGTGGGCGCACAGCGAATCGAACCGCACCGCGCCGGTGGAAGTGACCGCCAGCCAGCTCGGATTCCCCGCCAGCGTGGCGCCGGGCCTCACCGATCAGATGGTGCCGCAGCTTTCCATGACCCGCGCCAGCGGTCTGGGCAACAACTATCCGTTCGAGGACAACGAGTCTTCGGTGTGGCAGTATGCCGGCGATCTTTCCTGGCTCAAGAGCATCCATACGTTCAAATTCGGATACGACTTCCGCCTCTACCCGGTGCAGCTCTACGATCCGCAGCAATTGGCTATCAACGCCACCAGCAACTTCACCGGCGGCCCCAATCCGAACGCGGCGGTGGCGGATTCCGGCAGCGGCATCGCCGACCTGTTATTGGGCGCGGCGGGAGTGACCAGCGGATATGTCCCCGAGACCCGATCGCGCCACGGCTACCTCGGTTTCTACGCACAGGACGCCGCGCGGCTGACGCGCCGGCTGACCGTGACGTATGGCCTGCGCGTCAACTATGAAACCGGCGACGTGGAAAATCAGAACCAATTGAACTACATCGACCTGAAGTCCGCTTCGCCGCTGGCGGGGCAGGTGCCGGGGTTCCCGAGCCTGGTGGGCGGCGTCGGCATTCCGGGGCTGAACGGCGCCAGCCGGCAACTGCAGCTCCCGCGCGGACTGCATCTCGATCCGCGCGTGGGCGTGGCCTTTCAGGTGAATTCCAAAACCGTGATCCACTCGGGCTTCGGCATCTTTCACCATCCCCTGGCGGCGTGGGAACAGTACCCCAACGCGCTCGGCACCACGCGCACCATCAACTCCATCGCAGCGCAATCGGACGGCGTCACGCCTCTGTTCAACCTGAGCAATCCGTTTCCGAGTGGACTGCCCGCGCCTTACGGGAATGCCGCGGGGTCCGAGTGGACTGCCCGCGCCTTACGGGAATGCCGCGGGGCTGGCTATCGCGCTCGGCCAGAACATCACCGGACCGCTGCGCACGCAGGACATTCCGTATCAAGCCAACTGGTCTTTCGATATCCAGCGCGAGTTGCCGCTGCAACTGGTGGTGACGGTGGCCTATGTGGGCAATGTAGGGGTGCACCTCATGTCGCCGATCCAATACAACCAGATTCCGGATTCCGCGCTGGCGCAGGGATCGAAGTTGCTCAGCGTGGTCGCGAATCCGTTCTACGGTGTCATCACCGACCCCACTTCCACGCTGAGCCTCGCCACCGTGCAGTATGCGCAACTGCTCCGCCCGTTTCCGGAGTTTCTCAACGTCAAGGCGATCAATGTGGGCGCGGGCCACTCCTCGTACCAGGCCGGTCAGTTGACCGTGGAAAAGCGCCTCTCGCAAGGGCTGGCGGTGCTGTTCGGCTATACTTACAGCAAAGCCATCGACAATGTCGGCGAAATGACCAGCGTCGCGGGAACACGCAATGGATTCCAGGACGACTACTGTTTCGTGTGCGACCGATCGGTTTCGGACCAGAACCAGACCAACACCGCGCGGCTGGCCGTCCGCTATGAGCTGCCCTTCGGTCCCGGCAAAGGGCTGGCGACTTCGGGCGTGGCGGCCAAGGCGTTTGGCGGCTGGTCGCTGGGCGCGTTCTACACGGTAGATGATGGACGCCCGGTGGCCGTCTCCTCTCCCAATAACTCGAATTCGCTTGGCGGCGGCTCCGGGATGCGGCCCAACGCGACCGGCGCTTCGGCGGCATTGCCGGGCGGACCGCAGATCTGCGACAGTTGCCTCTATTTCAATCCGGCGGCATTCACGCAGACGCCGCAGTTCGCCTTCGGCAACGTGGGCCGGTATCTGCCGGGCGTGAATAACCCCACCGCGGCCAACGTGGATACGTCGATCGAGAAGCTGACGCGCATTCGCGAGCGGTTCAGCCTGGTGTTCCGCGCCGAGATGTTCAACGCCACGAACCACGTGGTCTTCGGCGGGCCGACTACCAGCATCACATCGGCCACATTTGGGAAAATCATTTTGAGCCAGAACAATGCACCGCGGCAGGTGCAGTTCAGTTTGCGGCTAAGATTTTGAAAAGCATGACCGCGAGATTTAGTGCCAACCGTAAAACCGCTCGCTCACGCTCGCGGCTCTGGCCGGGGCCCCGACCGTCAGGGAGGGGTTTGCCGCAGCGGCACTCGACCTCGCGGCCGGCGTATTAGGAGCATCCATGCATCGCATCTATTCGCTACTGCTAATGGCATCCGCGGTTTGGGGCGCGGATGCCATCTACATCAACGGCAACGTCATCACGGTGGACCCGTCGAAGCCCTATGCCGAGGCCTTCGCGGTGACCAACGGGCGCTTCTCCGCGGTCGGAAGCACCGCCGAGATCCGCCGGCTCGCAACACCGGGCACGAAGATCGTCGACCTGAAGGGCATGACCGTCACGCCCGGCTTCAACGACGTGCACCTGCACCCCACCGGCGTCTACGAGGAGGATTCGCCGTATTACGTGCCGTGGCTGGGGCCGGAAAAGGTCCACAACATGGATGAGCTGGTCGCGGCATTGAAGGCCAAGGCGGCGAAGACGCCGCCGGGGCAGATGGTCACCGGCACGCGCTATCAGGACACCAAGCTCGGCCGGCACCCCAACCGCCACGATCTCGACAAGGCCTCGACCGAGCACCCCATCAGCATCAGCCACTCCTCGGGCCACATCACGGTGGTGAACACGTACGTGCTGCAGGCTTCCGGCATCACCAAGGACACGAAAGACCCTCCCGGCGGCTCTTTCGATCGCGACCCGGACGGCATGCCCAACGGCGTGATTCGCGAAGCCGCGAGGCGATTGCTCACGCGATTGAATTCCGGCGGCGAATCGCGCGTCCCGTGGCAGGCCGAGGTGGAAGGCCATCTGCAGTGCTTTCGCATCTACGCCGAGCGCGGCATCACCAGCGCCGGAATCGCGGGGGGCAGCCCGCAATCGTTCCGCCTGTACGAAGCCGTGCGCGATGGCGGCGGCCCGGTGCGCATGGGCTTCATGTACTCGGAGGCGCATTTTCCGGCCTTGCAGGCCATCGGCCTGAAGAGCGGCTTCGGCGACGAGCGGTTGCGCGCCACGTCCATCAAAGTCTTTCACGGCAACTCGCTCAGCGGCCGCACCTGCTGGCTTTCCGAGCCGTATTCCGATCAGCCCGGCTATTTCGGCATTCCGCCCGCGCGCTCGCAGGCCGATCTCGACAAGGCGTTTCAATCCATGCACGACGCGGGCTTCCAGATCGCCACGCATTCGAATGGCGACCGCGAAATCGACATGGTGCTCACCGCCATCGAGCGCGCGCAGGCCAAGAATCCCCGGCCCGACGCGCGGCACCGCATCGAGCACGCCAGCGTGATGAACGAGTCCATGCTGGAACGCGCCAAAAAGGCGGGCGTGATCCTGGTGTTTCACTCCTATATGTGGGAGCATGGCGACAAGCTGGCTTCCTATGGCGAGAAACGCCTGGCTATGATTCATCCCTACCGCACCGCCCTCGATATGGGAATTCACGTGGCGGGACATTCCGATTCCACGGTTTCCGCGGCCGACCCGCTGCTGCGCATCCAGGATATGGTCACGCGCAAGGGCGAAAACGGCGTGGCGTACGGCGCGAATCAGCGTGTCAGCGTGGAAGAGGCCATCAAGGTGTGGACACTCGATGGCGCCTACGCCACATTTGAAGAGCATGATAAGGGATCGATCGCGCCGGGCAAGCTGGCCGATTTCGCGGTGCTGCGGAAAGACCCGCGCAAGGTTCCGCCGGATACCATCAAGGACATCGTCGTGGACGCCACGTACGTTGGCGGGAAGAACGTGTGGCAGGCGCCGCGCAATGCGCTGGCGGTGGGGCATCACCTGGTTCCCGGCATCGATTTCGGCGACGGCGATGAAGAAGACAATCTCCACCATGACGACCGATAAATTGCTATTCACTCCCGGACCGCTTACTACCAGCGCGACGGTGAAGTCCGCGATGTTGCACGACGCGGGGTCGCGCGACCGCGAATTTCTGCGGACCGTGCGGGACATTCGTAGACGGCTGCTCGAGATCGGTGGGGCAGGCGCTTTCGCCTGCCAAGTCGAGATCGGTGGGGCAGGCGCTTTCGCCTGCCAACCAATTCGCGACTACGAATGCGTGCTGATGCAGGGCAGCGGGACCTTCGCCATCGAATCGGTCATTTCTTCGGCGATTCCGCGCGATGGCAAGCTGCTGGTCCTGGTGAACGGAGCGTACGGACGCCGCATCGCGCAGATGGCGCGCGTCCACGGGATTGAGACCGAAACGCTGGACACTCCCGAGAATCGCAAGATCGCGCCCGAAGGAGTGGCGGAGCGCCTCGCGGCATCGCGCGGCATCACGCACGCGGCGGTGATTCATTGCGAGACGACTACGGGCATTGTCAATCCGGTCGAAGCCATCGGCGCGGCGGTGGAACGCGCGGGCGCGGTGTACATCGTCGACGCGATGAGCAGCTTCGGCGCAATCCCGCTGGATCTCGCGGCGGCGCGCATCGATTTCCTGATTTCGTCGGCGAATAAGTGCATCGAAGGCGTGCCGGGCTTCGCGTTCGTGCTGGCGCGGCGGGGCCGGTTGCTCGAAGCGAAGGGGCGCGCGCGCACGCTGAGCCTCGATCTGCACGCGCAGTGGGCGGGGTTCGAATCCGACGGCCAGTTCCGCTTCACGCCGCCGACGCACGCGCTGCTGGCGTTCCACCAGGCGCTGCTCGAGCTCGATGCGGAGGGCGGTGTAGAGGGGCGCGCGGCGCGCTATCGCGCGAATCACGCGGCGCTGATGCGTGGTATGGCGGAGATGGGCTTCGAGGCGTACCTGGCGCCAGAGGACCAAAGCTACATCATCAGCACGTTCCGGTATCCCGCGCGCGCGGGGTTTCGATTCGAGGAATTCTATTCGCGGCTGAGTGAATTGGGGTTCATCATTTATCCCGGTAAGCTGACGGAAGAGCTGTGTTTTCGTGTGGGGACTATCGGGCGGTTGTCTCCGGCGGACATCGAGGCGCTGCTGGCGGCGATGCGGCGTGTTCTGGAGGAGATGGGGATGGCGGCGGGCAGCGCTGCCTAAGCAAGAACCACACAGGCAAGAATGCCTGTGCTACTGCAAAGCGAAGGCGGTCAGGGTGGCGTCGCTTCCGTTGCCCGACGCGATTACTACGAACTGACGGCCGGCGGCTGTGCGGTAGGTCATGGGCGTGGCGGTCGTGCGGCGGCCGAGCGGGAAGCTCCAGAGATCCTGACCGTTGGCGGTATCGATGGCGTACAGACGAGTGTCACCGCCGCCGGCGAAGATGACGCCTCCCTTGGTGACGATCGCTCCCGGGGCGCCCGAGGCTCCGAGGCGGTCGGGCAGTTTCACGTCCTTGAGCGTGGGGTGGGCGCGCAGGCGGGCGTCATCGCCGAAAGGCACGCGCCACACGATCTCGCCCTTGTTGAGATCGATCGCGGTGAGGTGGCCGAAGGGCGGCTTGAGGAGCGGCAGGCCGTTGTGAAACGTGGTGGGGCCGTTGTCCATGACGTAGGTGGCGTCGAGCTCGCCGGGGACGGGAGTGTCCACCTTCTTGAGGCGCGCGTTGGCGGGAGTGTTGCTCGACTTGATATAAAGGATGCCGGTCGCGGGGTCGAGCGCGCCGCCGCCCCAATTCGCGCCTCCGATCACGCCGGGACGGATGAGCGATCCCTGGAAACTGGGCGGCGTGAAGATCGGGCCGATGCGGTACTTCTTCATTTCGGCCTGCGCTTCGGCCTTCAGCTCGGGTGTGAGGTCGAAGGCGTCGTCGAGGGTGACGCCCTGCTCTTCGAACGCCGGAGGCTTGGTGGGGAACGGCTGCGTGGGCCAGGATTTTTCACCGGCGACATCGCTTGCGGGTACGGGGCGCTCCTCGATGGGCCAGACGGGCTTGCCCGACACGCGATCGAAGACGAAGGCCCATCCGGTCTTGGTGAGCTGCACCACGGCGTCTATGCGTTTGCCAGAGGCGCGAATCGAGGCGAGGACGGGAGGGCCGGGCGGATCGTAGTCCCAGAGGCCGTGGTGCACCAGTTGGTAGTGCCATTTGCGTTTGCCGGTCGAGGCGTCGAGGCACACCAGCGATTCGGCGAAGAGGTTCTGTCCGGGGCGCGCGCCGCCGTAGAAATCGTTGCTGGGCGTCGACACCGGCAAGTAGAGCAGGCCGCGCGCGTCATCGAGGGTCATGGGCGCCCACACGTTGGTGTGGCCGGTGAACTTCTCCGATCCATTGCCCCAGGTCTCGCTGCCGAATTCGCCCGAGAGCGGGACGGTGTGGAAGGTCCAGGCGAGTTTGCCGGTGCGGGCGTCGAAGGCGCGTACGTCGCCGGGCGGGTCTTTGGGATAGACCAAGCGATCGGCGACGCCGTTGCCGACGATCACGAGGTCACGGTAGACGACGGGCGGTGAGGTGTTGGTGTAGTGCTTGGGATTGGTCTCCCAGCGGAGGCTCGCCACGAGGTTGACGATGCCGTTGTCGCCGAAATCGCGCACCGGCTTGCCGGTTTCGGCATCCAGCGAGATGAGGCGGTAGCGGCTGTTCATGAAGATGCGAAGGTGGCCGGTTTTGCTATCGCGCCAGGCGGCGACTCCGCGGTGGACGAAGCCGGTGCCGTTGGGGACCTGGCCGTCGCGGTATGCCTCGGGATCGTAGGACCAGCGTTCGCGGCCGGTTTCGGGGTCGAGCGCGACGACGCGGTTGTAGGGGGTGCTGAGGTAGAGGACGCCGCCGATCATGAGGGGCGTGGCTTCGAAGGCTCCGGGGTTGGTCTTGAATTCGGGGAGCGGGGCTTCGGCGGTCTTCCACTCCCAGGCGAGTTTGAGGTTGCGGACGTTAGTGCGGTTGATTTGATCGAGGCGGGAGTAGTGGGTCTCGCCGGGGTCGCCTCCGTAGGTGGGCCAGTCCTGGGCGGGGGCGAGGGGGCAGAGAGAAAGGAAAAGGAGAATTGACGCGGAGCCGCGGAGACGCGGAGCTTGGAACGCGGAGGACAAAGAGAACAAGAGAGTGGGAGGCTGGTGGGAGGTTCGCGTCTTACCCGAGGCGCGCGCGGAGGGAGCGGAGATCGCGGAGAAATGCTCGGCGGGACGGCGCGTAATGTGGAGCTCCGATGCCTCGACACGAGTGTCGAGGCGGCACGCATGAGTGCGTGCGCCACGGTTGGGTGCGGCACGGATGCATGAGGCACGAGGGAGGTTCATGCGGGGCTCCGGAAGTGAGTGGCGATCTTCTCGGCCGAGCGCAGAGTCAGTGCTACGAAAGTCAGTGTGCCGTTGGTGCAGCCGGCATTGGGGAGCGTGGGGGAACCGGCTACGAAGAGATTTTCGTGATCGTGGGTTTGGCCGAAGCTGTCGCAGACGCTGGTGGAAGCGTCGGCGCCCATGCGGCAGCCGCCGGCGGGATGGTCCAGGTAATTGCCGGCGCCGGTGGAGAGAATTTTGCCGTTGTTGGATTTGGCCAGCGTCTGGAAGAGCTGCTGAAAATGTTGGCGCGTGAGCTGCTGGCGGGATTCGGTGGCGGCATCGGGCTTGTGCGCAATCGTGGGCAGCGGGTCGCCCCAGCGGTTGCGCGAAGTGACATCGAGAGTCAGTGAGCTGTCGCGGTCGGGATGCACGTCGTAATAGCCACGCACGCGGGCGGTGCCGCGTTTGGCGCGATCTCGCCAGTCGGCGAGCAGCGAGTCGCCGAGCAGGATGCGGCCATCGGCGCTGCGCAGGCGCGGCTCGTGGCCGGAGGCGCTCTCCCAGATGCGCAGGTCGTGGCGGATGAACGGCTGGTCCGTCTTGCAGCGGAAAAACTGGCGTGAGATCAGGCCGTGCTGCTCGTTCATGCCGGGGTAGATTTTGGCGTCGATCTCGATCATGGCGGAGAGAAAGGCGTGGCCGCACATGTATCGGCCGACGAGCCCCGAGCGGTTGGCGAGCCCATTGGGGAAGCGCGAGTTGTTCGACAGCAGCAGCAGGTGCGGGCTCCAGCAGTATCCCGAGGCCAGCACGAAGACCGGGGCGCGATATTCGATCGGTTCGCCGGGGCGCTCGCGATTCACGGCCTCGGCCGCGGCCACGGTGGTCTTACCGTCGTTGAGGGTCAGCTTGCGGACGAGGGTCTGATCGTGGAGCGCAAAGTTCTTGCGCGCGAGCAGGCGCTTGAAAGTGAAGTCGGGCGAGTAGCGCGCGCCGGTGGGACAGATGGAGCAGGTGTTGCAACGGATGCATTGGTTGCGGCCGTCGTAAGGCTTGGTGTTCTTGGCCTGCGGAGTGCTCCAGAACGGGATGCCGCTCTTTTCGCCCCACTGTTTCAGCTCCTTGAGATTGTGGGTCATCACCATGGCGGCCATGGGATAGGGCTCGGAGCGCCAGTCTTCGGGAAGCGGGCTGGGCTCGCCGGAGACGCCCAGGCGGCGCTCGGCCTCGCAGTAGAATTTTTCGAGCTCTTTCCACTCGATGGGCCAATCGGTGTAGAGGCCGTACAGGGATTTGAGGCGCAGATCTTCTTCCGAGAAGCGGTTGCAGGTGCCGCCCCAGTGCAGGGCCGATCCGCCCACGGCCATGGTGCGGGAGATCACGCCCTTGGCGGCCTGGTCCTCGATGAAGTCGCCGGGCCAGGGGTTCTCGGCGTAGTCGATGGTGCGGCGCCGGTACTGCATACGGTTTTCGAGATCGAAGAGCTTCTTGCCGGCTTCGATGACAGTGATGGAAATGCCGGGGCGCAGCTCGGCGAGTTTCTGCGCGAGCATGGCGGAGGAGATGCCGCCGCCGATGATGCAGACGTCGCACTCGTGGGTGGTCATGCTTTCAGCTCCGGGGGCGGATTGTCCGAGCCGGCGAGCGAGCGGCAGCGGTCGCGTCCGATGGCGGCGCGGTAGCAGAGGTCGTTGGCGTCGCTGCCGCGGAAGTAGAATGCCATGAGGTCGGCGGCGATGTGGCGTCCGTCGGGGCTGCGGGGGAGGTCGGTGATCTTCGCTTCTTCGAGCGCGGCTTCGATGGCGCGGCGGCTGGAGGCGGCGTCGCCATTGAGGACCGGACGCAGGGACTCGAGTTGGCGGAGATAGGCGGGCGCGGGGGAAGCGGGCTTGTTGCGGAGGCGGGTGAATCCGTAGCCGTGGTCCATCTCGGCGCCGGGACGGTAGTCGCGCACCCATCGTTCGAAATTTTGGGCGACGGCGCGAACGCCATCGGGGCCAAGCTCGGAGGGAAGGACGATGGCGGCCAGGGCAGCGAGGACGGGGCCTTGGTCGCCGGGAAAGGCCGCGGTCTGGGCCCAGGCACGGAGGCCGGTGAGCCGGACCGCGCTACCCAGGGACGCGATCCAGCGGAGAAGTGTTCTGCGCCGCATGAATATGGGGAAGTATATCGCAGATGGAGGTGGCGATTGGGCCGCGGGGGTTCTTGCGGGCGGAGGGCGGCCGCTCGGCGAGAAGCCCAGTAGTCCTCGAACTCACCGCTGAAGCGGGTGCAGCGCAGAGCGATGATGGCGTCGGCGCCGCGCACGGTCCAAAACATACCGGATTGCTTGAGCCGGGCGCCAATCACCGTCTTCGATCCCGCTTCGATCACACCTGAGCCGATGAAAAGACCCTGCTTCCGGAACTTGGGGTATCGCATGCGTTGCCGGTTTCGCTCGAAGTAGTCGGCTTCCGGACGACGACCCAGCCGGAAGTTGTTGGAGGGCATGGGGGACCGCCAATCTTCGGGAATCGGCTGGGTCGTGGGTCATGCTTTCAGCTCCGGAGGCGGATGGTCCGAGCCGGCGAGCGAGCGGCAGCGGTCGGTCCGATGGCGGCTGATCGCCTACCGCAGCATAATCGTGACATCCGCCCGGCTGGACGCGCCACCCACCGTCAGCACCACGGCATTCGCCCCCGCCTGCAACCCCGCCGGCACCTTCACATTCACCTGGAATAATCCCGCGACCGCCCCCGGCGCGCCGCCGGCGTAAACCACCACGGCGTCCACGCCGCCGATCTTCACGCTCACCGGCGCCAGCGGCTGGGGAACCACGCTGCCGGCGATCCGGCCATTGATGCCGCCGGGAGTGGTCTGCCCTTCGCCCGTGGCGAACAGCGCCACTTCCGATCCCGCCGGCGCTCCGGACTGCGGGCCGTTCAACGTGCCATCCTGATTCACCGCGGCTGCCTGGCCCGAGCCCGACGCGGCGGCCGTAAACAACGCCGGCGCCACAGCCGATACCGTCAGCGTCACGGGCGGCGTGCTTTGGCCGTTGCGCACCACCACCATCTGCGTAGTCTGCTGATTGGCCACCTCGTAAGGCACAATGGCACTCACTTGCGCGGCAGTCACATAGACCAGCGGCGCCGGTATGTTGTCGAACAGCACTTGCGTTCCCGCCAGCGTCGAGGCCAGCCTGCCCTGCGCGTTCAACTGAGCAGTCACCGTGGCGGACGGCCCGATGCCGCTGCCGAAGATGGTGACCACTTCGCCCGGCGCGAGAGCGCCCGTCTGGAAACTGGCGGCGTTGCTGACCGCGGGCGCGGCCAGCGAGACCGGCGGCGCGGCCTGAATCGTGACCGTGGAGATGGCTTGCAGGCTGGAGTTCGCCAGGCTCTGCGCAGTCACCGTGACGGCCGTGGGGGTTGCGACCAGTGGCGCCGTGTAGGTTCCGTCGGGCGCGATCACGCCTGCCTGCGGCGAGACCGTCCAGCGCACCGCCCGGTTCGGCAGTCCCGAAGTCACCGCCCGAAAAATGCGCGTTGCCCCCGGGTTCACCAGCACTTCCGGCGGGCTGACATCAAACGTCGGCACAGGCACCGCGGGTCCGAGCCCGATGTACATTTGCGCGTTGTCGGAGGTGGATCCGGTGGCCAGCGAGCCGGTCTCGATCGCGTACGCCGCGCCGCCAGTCACCGGAAACCGGACGACGGCGTCGCGAACCGGGCCGGCATCTTTCGTCACCACGGCACAACCCAACTCGGCGCCGAGTGAGTTGCCGTTGAGCGCATACACCGCGATCACGATCCCCGAGTTCCGCGCAGGACTGCCTATCTGGACGCCCTCGGCCGTCACCTGCAAGTTGCCGTCCGCGGGCGCGGTGAAGCGCAGCCAGCCGGTTCGGAAATCCGCCGATCCGGTGCAGGAGTGCTGGGGGTCCGCGGGGTTCTGCGTCAGGGAAGTGTTGACCGAGGAGCCCTGAAACGGTACGGCCAGAATCGCATATGCCGTGCTCAGCTCATCGCTGGGCGCCATACTCACGGCGGGCGGCTGGGTGACGGTCACCTGTTGGTCCTCGACCACCACGGTCATGGCGCGCGCGGCGGTTCCGTGATTGGCCGGCACCGTGAACCACACCTTACCGCTGCCCACGCCGTATCCCGGACCTTCGACCGAGGCGAAATTGCCCGTCCCCGGAGTCACCGCCCAGCCGCAGTTTGCGGAGGTCGCGATGTCCGCGCTGAAGGTACCGCCGGTCACATCGGCAGCGAGGTTCGTGGGCGAGACGACGTACGCGCACGGCGCCGCGGGCGCCCCTCCTAATGGCACGCGCCACACTCCGCGCCCATAGGTGAACGCGTACAAATACTTGACGCCCGCATGGCGGTCAATGTCGAGGGTCGTGGTGATCGCGTTGGCAAACGGGTTGTCGTCGCGCACCCACGTGCTGCCGCCATCCAGGCTGGCGAACACTCCCAGGTCGCTGCCCACGTGGAGCCGGGTGGAATCGTCCGGGTCCACCAGCAGCGTCTCCACCGGCACGTCCGGCAGGCCCGTGCTGCCCGTGCCGTCGATCCGCGTCCACGTCACGCCGCTGTCGCTGGATCGATAGACGTGCCCGTCGCCCGGTGCGGAGTCGAAAGTGGTGTACGTCGCGTAGACGGTCGAGGGCTGCCGCGGATCGAACTCCAGATGCGAGACGTTGCCCGAGCGAGGCTGGCTATAACTCCACACGGTAGTCCCGTTGGAGGCCAGCGCGTTGGCATTGCGGAAGATTCTCCCGTGGCTCACTCCGAACAGGACCAGGTTGGGATCGGCGGGCGAAACCGCAACGGTCCGGATATTGTCCAGGGCCCCCGCGGGCTGATCGACGGGCGCGCTGGCCGCGGTCCAGTGGGCGGCTCCGTCTTCGCTGCGCCACAACTGCGTCCCGCCCACATACATACGCAGGGAGTTGGCGGGGTCGAACACATAGTACGCCACGAACGGAAAATTGAGGGCGGCCTCATTGAGCCCGTTGGAGGCGTTCACGTAGGTGATGCCGCCATCCGCGGACTTCGCCATGGCCCCATGCGGAGTCTCGACGTAAGCGATGTTGACGTTCACCGGGTCCACGCGCGAAACGCCTCCATCGCCGCCGAAAATGGAGCCCCACTGGCCGGGCCCGCTGAAATCCGTGCCGCGCAAGGTGCCGTTGTCCTGCGTGCCGCCGAAGTATGCGCCGCCGCCCGGATACGGCACTCCGTGATAGAACTGCGTGGTCTGGTAGCCGTTGTTGAGCGCCGTCCACGTCACTGCGGAGCTGACCGAAGCGCACGTGCCGGTCTTGCCGCGAGCCTGCGTGGTCTTGTACACGCCGCCATCGTTGACGTTGTAGAGCACCTGGTTGTCGGCGCCATTGAACCCCGGATCGAAAGCCAGGAAATGCTGGTCGGGATGCGCCCCGTCAAAGGCGTAGCCCCAGTTGGCGCCGCCATCGTCGGAGCGGAAAATGCCGATTCCCGCCGCCCACACGCGATTCGGGTCGAGCGGATCCACCGCCAGGGCCAGGTTGTACCCGGCTTGGCCGTTGTAGTCGGGGACCGACTCCGAGCAGAAGCTGCCGAAACTGTACGCGCTGTCGATGCTCAGGATGGCCGTGTTCAGGCGGTTGCTGTCCTGGTTCGAGGTGCGCGTGGTCCACGTGCCCGGGTCGCCGCCGCTGGTCGAGCGGTAAACCGCCAGCAGACCTTTGGCATACGGGCTGGAACTGTCGATGGTCACCGAGAGGGCGTAGATCGTGCTGGTTTGCGAGGGAGCGACGGCCAGCACCGTGTACCACATGTTGGGATCGGAATGGACCATGGTCCACGTTCCCTGTCCCGCGGCGTCGGAATTGCGGAAGATGGCGTACTGCAGGCTGCCGGTTGGATGGCACACCGCGAAGACCCCGTCGGCCGGTTGCCCGGGCACGATGGTCACATCGAAGCAACCGTTGGTAGTGCCGCCCGTCAAGGTGGGCGCCGGGCCTCCATCGGGAGAGGCCAGGGACAGCTTCCACGAGGCACCGCCATCGGTCGATGCCCACAGGCCCGAGTTTGTAGCGGCGTAGATGTGGGAGGAGACTGCGGGGCTGACCGCGATGTGGTTCACGAAGTAGAAATCGGTCGTGGCGGTGGATGGAATCTGCGCCCAGGTCTGCCCCCCGTCGGTAGTCTTGAAGATGCCGGCGCCGCGCCAGTTCTGCGTCTGCTCACCGGTTCCGGCGTAGAGCGTGTTGGGATCGTTGGGGTCGATCACCAGCGAATTGATAGTCAGCACGGGCGCAAAATCGGTCTGCGGGGTCCAGCTCTGGCCTCCGTCCGTTGTCTTCCACACGCCGCCCGTGGCGCCGCCCACCCACATGATGTTGGAGTTGGTGGGGTGAATCACCAGGCAGCGGGTGCGCCCTCCGACATTCCCCGGGCCCAGCGATTCCCATGTGCCGAAGGTCGCGGCCGCGCCGGAGATCGCGTGGTCCACAAAGCGTCCCGCGCGGAGCGAATAGGATCGCATGCCTCGGGCATGGCGCTGCGCTTCGAAGTAGCGTTCGATGGGCAGACCGCCCGAATCCGGCACGCGCTGCTGGCGGAAATACTCGGCGGCTTCGAAGGGGGAATCCGCGTGCTCATGCGGCACGGGCGTTCGGACGGCCAGCTTCGGGTGCGCGCAGGAAACCAGCAGGGCGGCCGCGGCCACCGCTCCCGCCCAAGCTAAAACCTTGTGGTAGGGCACCTTCCGCTATGGTAACGCCGGCCTTGCCTCACACAGGGATTCACACCATTTCCTCCGTTGTGATCATTCTGTTATAATTCAACCGCAGAAAGGGGAGTTTATGAAGAGGAAAATCTTAATTGTCGTCGCCGCAGTGTGCGTTTGTACTCTGCCTCTGATGTCTCAAGAGACCAGCGCCGGCATCACCGGTCGTGTTACCGACCCCTCCGGCGCATCCGTGCTGAATGCAGCGGTCACCGCCAGAGATCTGGACCGCCAGACCGTCTGGCCAACCAAAACCAATGAAGACGGCATCTACGCCTTCCCGCGCATACCGATCGGCAGGTATGAGCTCAAAGTGGAAGCGCAGGGCTTCAAAACCTACGTCAATCCCGATATCGTCCTCGAAGTCAACCAACGCGCCCGCGTGGATGTTCCGCTCCAGGTCGGCGCCATCAGCGAAAGCGTCTCCGTTACCGGAGAAGCTCCGGTTCTGCAGACCGATACCACGCAGGTGGGCGCGGTGATCGACTCCAACCAGATCGATCACACGCCGCTGGTCAGCCGCAACCCGGTAGCGCTCACCCTCCTGGTCGCGGGCGTCACCACGCCCGATCCGTCGAGCTTCAACAGCGGCCAGCGTTCCGCCGGCGGCGGCCGTCCCTATGTCAACGGCAACCGCGAGGAAGCCAACAACTTCCTGCTGGATGGCACGGACAACAACTTCACCTCCGATGACCTGGTTTCGTATCAGCCCAACGTGGATGCCATCGAGGAATTCAAGCTGATCACCAACAACGCCTCCGCCGAATTCGGCAATTTCCAGGGCGGAATCATCAACGTGATCATCAAGTCCGGAACCAACCAGTTCCACGGCAATGTGTTCGAGTATTTCCGCAACGACAAGCTGAATGCCAACAACTGGGGCAACAACTGGAACGGGGTGCCCCGCCCGGCTCAGCGCTGGAACCAGTTCGGCGGCACGTTCGGCGGCCGCATCGTCAAGGACAAGCTCTTTTTCTTCGTCGACGAGCAAAGCCTGCGGCGGGACACTCCGCCGTCGATCTCGGCCACCACGCTGATGCCGACGGCCTGGCGAACAGGCGACTTTTCGTCCCTGCTCGATCCCACCCAGACCGCCGGCAAGACCATCCAGCTTTACAATCCGTATTCCCTGAACACGACCACCGGGCTGCGCGCACCGTTCCCCAACAACGTGATTCCCACCAGCATGCTGAATCCGGCGGCGGTCAAACTGGTCAGCAGTTCGTTCTATCCCGCGCCGCAGTTCAACCGGTACACCACCTCGAACTTCTACTACGGTTCCTGGAGCCAGCTCTACACCGACCAGGGCGACGTCAAGGGGGACTGGCGCCCGAACGACAAGGACTACTTCACCGTGCGAGTCTCCAAGGGCCGCCAGGAAAACCCCGGCCTCAACAGCATGCCGATTTTCTACGGCAGCTTCAACCATTCGCCGTTCGAGAATGGCGTCGCCAACTGGACCCGCACCATCAACCCGCGGATGGTCAACGAGTTGCGCGTGGGCGTCAACTACGTGCTGCTCAATAATGGCGGCCAGGATGAAGGCCTGGGGAACCTGGCGCAGCAGGTTGGGATCAACAATGTCGGCCCCGGATTGCTGTCTTTGACAGGCTTCAATTACCTCTCCGGGGTAGGCACCGCTAACGACGGCACGCAGCAGTTTTTCGGCAATACCACGTTCCATTACGCCGACAACCTGACCATCATCCGCGGCCGCCACATGATGAAGATGGGAGGCCAGTTGCTGCGCGAGCGCATCGACGTCTTCTATGCCGGCAATAACGGCCGCACCGGGTACATCAATTTCACCGGCCGCTTCAGCGCGCAGAATGCCGCCAGCCCGTCCGGGACGCAGCTCGGCGAGGTCGATTTCATGCTGGGAATGCCCGACGATTTGGGCCGCGGCCTGCAATCCGGCACGTGGGGCCAGCGCTCCAACGTATGGGGCTTGTATTTCCAGGATGACTGGCGCGCCACCAACAACCTGACTTTGAACCTTGGCCTGCGCTGGGAGTACCACTCGCCGTGGAACGAGGTGGAAAATCGCCAGGCGAATTTCGGCATGTACACCGGCGCGTTGGAATTGGCCGCCCCGCTGCCTGCCAACCTGGCCGCGCCTCCCGGACCCGCGCCGGTGATCTACAGCAATGCCGGCCTCTACCAGCCCTACAAGAAGGATTTCCAGCCGCGCTTGGGCTTCGCCTACACGCCGGACTTCCTGAGCCATAAAGTGGTGATCCGCGGCGCTTACACCATTTCCTCTTACCTGGAGGGAACCGGAACCAACCTGCGCACACCGCTGAATCCTCCGTTCGAGCAGGAATTCGCCACGCTCTACAACACACCGGCCTTCACCTTGCCCGGCAGCACGCTGGATCAGGGCTTTTTCGGGCTGAACGCCAAGAACCCCTATGCCGGCGCCACCATCCGCATGTGGGATGGAAACGTCCGGCCCGCCGATGTCCAGCAGTGGAATCTCTCGATGGACCTCCAGATGCCCGCCAACAATGTCTTGACGGTGGGTTACGTCGGGCAGCACGGCAGCCACCTCATGGTCCCCATGTCCTATGCGCAAAACGTGGTCACCAACGGGGTGGTTACTACAGGCCCCTATCTTTCCGGCAATCCCGTTCTGCGCAGTGAGATCTCGCTGGTCTCCGGCACGGCCTCCATCGCCAAGCAGGGGTACCAGGCCCTCCAGGCCACGCTGCGCAAGCGCTTCAGCGCGGGGCTTGAATACCAGATAGCTTTCACCTATTCGCACGGCATGTCGGATGCTATCGGCTATTATGGCCAGGGCGGTCAGGCCGGCAGCCAGTCCGCATACTGGCAGTATTTGTACTGCCAGGCATGCGAAATGGGTCCGACCTACTTCGACAATAAGTTCATGTTTGTGCCGTCCTTTACGTACCACCTTCCCTTCGGCCGCGGACTGCATTTCGGTTCGAACTGGGGCAAGGCCGTGGACGGCGTGATCGGCGGCTGGCAGCTCGGCGGCATTTACACCGCTCACACGGGCTTCCCGCTCACCATCAAGTACAATCAGGATACTTCCGGCACCGGCCAGCGCAGCTATCGCGTGAATGTCGTCGGCGCGCCGCACGACCTCCAGCAAATCGGACCGGGCAACGAATGGCTGGACATTTCGGCCTATGCCGCGCCGCCCAAGGGGACCTATGGCAATATTGGTGTCGGCACCGACCGCGGTCCCGGCATGAGCCGGTTCGATCTTTCGCTCAGCAAACAGTTCCACTTTACAGAGAGGAGATTCTTCGAATTGCGGGCCGAAGCCTTCAACCTGTTCAATTCGCCGATCTTCCTCAGCCCGGCATCGCAAACCATCACCTCCACGCTATTCGGCCAGATCCGCAGCTCGGAAGGCGAGCGCAACATTGAGCTAGCCGCGAAGTTCTACTTCTAGTCGAGAGCTAGCCGACCGCTTCCTTACGGTCGCGGCTCTGATCGGAGCCCCGACCGTAAGGGAGGGGTTTCTGTAGTACCCTGATCCTTAGCGGTGGAGTTCGCTTAACGCCGTTCCGAACGGCCAATGACTCCTACAGTGGTTTTCGCTGTGGGAGCTTTGGTTCCAGCCCGCAGCAGACCACAAGACAAATTGGAGGACAACCTTCGATGGAACAAGTGTGGTTTGTGGCGGCTCTTTGGCTCTTCCTGGCGCTGGTGGCGGTTCTCGCCGCCAACTGGCTGAGAATTTCCACCGCACTCTCCGAGATCGTCGTCGGCACGGTCGCCCAGTTGGCCATTGGCGCACTGGCCGGCGGCGAAGCCCTCGGCGCCAAAGCCCCCTGGATCACCTTCCTCGCCGGCACCGGGGCCATCGTGCTGACCTTCCTCGCAGGCGCCGAGCTTGACCCCGACGTCTTCCTGGCGAAATGGAAAGAATCCACGGCGGTCGGCCTGGTGGGCTTCTTCGGCCCGTTTTTCGGAGCATGCATGGTGACCCACTACCTTCTCCACTGGGCGTGGCGGCCAAGCTGGCTCGCCGGGGTCGCGCTGTCCACCACCTCGGTCGCCGTAGTCTACGCAGTGATGCTGGAGCTCGGCTTCAACCGTACGACCTACGGCAAAACGATACTCGCCGCCTGTTTCATCAACGATCTCGGGACAGTCCTCGCCCTGGGGCTGATCTTCTCGCCGTTCACCGCCAAGACATTGATCTTCGTTGTCGTCAGCCTCGTGCTGTTCCTGGTCCTGCCTTTCGTCACACGGTGGTTCTTCGAGCGATACGGCGGGCGCGTCTCCGAATTGGAAACCAAGTACCTGCTCTTTCTGCTCTTCGGACTGGGCGGGCTGGCGGCCTGGTCCGGCAGCGAGGCCGTCTTGCCCGCATACATCATCGGCATGGTCCTGGCGGGCACCGTGGGCAAGGATCACTTCCTGATTCGCCGCCTCCGGACGCTGACCTTCGGCTTGCTGACGCCGTTCTATTTCATTCGCGCCGGGAGCTTCGTTTCGGTGCCCGTGCTGCTTGCCGCCCCCTGGCGTTTGTGGCGCTGCTCTTCGCCAAGATGGGCTCCAAGCTCGCCGGCCTGTTACCCACCGTCCGCGCATTCGGATACAAAGGCCACGACGGAATCTACTACTCGCTGATGATGTCCACCGGGCTGACATTCGGCACCATCTCCGCACTGTTCGGCTTGAACCACGGCATCATCGACCAGGGACAATACTCGCACCTCGTCGCTACTGTGATCGGCAGCGCCGTGATCCCAACGGCCATTGCGAATGCCCGCTTCCTGCCCCGGCACCTGCTTCCGGAGGAGCAGCGCGAGTTGAAGGAATCGGCTTTCGGCGAACCCGTGGGAGATCTCGAATCGTGAGGCGGCCCTGCTCTCAGCTCCCCGGATGGGTATCCTGTACTTGGGAGGCAGCATGTTGAGCCACGGTCCTGCCAAGAAGGTCACCATCTTCATCAACGAAGACACCCAGCACCACATGACGCCGTTGCACGATTCCATCATGACTTTTCTCATGCACAAGGGAGTCTCCGGCGCCACGGCGACCCGCGCTTACTCGGGGTTCGGCTCGCACCAGATGTTGCACACCCCCAAGATCGAGGTCCTGGCGCAGCACCTGCCCATCCGCATCGAATTCGTCGACACGCCGGAGAAGGTCGAAGACGTCCTGCCGACCCTTTACGAAATGGTGTCCGACGGCCTCATCGAGGTGCAGGACACCCAGGTGGTCAAACACGCCCGCAAGTCGCCCAAGCCCGAGCCCAGGCTTGCGCACGAGCGCCTCGACGGCCCGGCCAGGCTTCTCCGTGTCTTCATCGGAGAGGCCGACAAATGGCACGACGAGCCCCTCTACGACGCCATCGTCAAGAAACTTCGCATGCTGGATATCGCCGGCGCCACGGTATATCGCGGCATTCTGGGATACGGCGCCAAGGGCCATCAGCACAAGCAGAGCTTTTTCCATGTATCGCGCGACATGCCGATCATGGTCTCCGTCATCGATAGCGCCGAAAAGATCGCGATTGCAGCAGCAGCGATCGAAGGCATGCTGGAGGATGGGCTGATCGTGATCTCCGACGCCGCTATCGTGCGGCTGGTTCGCAGTCATACGGAGGCTTCCGATGCCACAAGCTCAAAGCGCTGAGATCCTGCGCATTCACATTTCGGAGACGGATCGCGATCAGGGGAAGCCGTTGTACGAAGCGATTGTCGCGAAGTGCCGCGAATTGAAGATCGCCGGGGCCACCGTCTTCCGCGGCCTGGAAGGCTATGGGGAAACCGCCGAGATGCACAAGGCCCACCTGGTGCGCAGCGACCGCCCCATCGTGATTACGGTTGTCGATACGGCGGAAAATATCCGGCGACTTATTCCGGTGGTTGCAGGGATGATGGACACCGGCCTCATGGCGACGTCTGCCGTTCAGATGATCCGGGTACAAAAGGGAGTCGGCGGCGCCGCTCTTCCCCACCCCCCAACCCCCACCCT
>OMOG01000170.1:0-178 GCA_900290305.1 Candidatus Sulfopaludibacter sp. SbA4 | reverse complement strand
CCCCCCAACCCCCACCCCCAACCCCCGGTTTTAGTGGGCCCCCGCCGTCTCCTCCACCGGAACAAAGGGACTGATCAAATTCCCCCGCCCGTCGAAATCGAAGTCGATCGCGGCTTCGATTTCGACCTGCGGGTTGGCTTCCATCTCCGCCCGCAAATTCTCGCTGACTGCGATGCGC
>OMOG01000014.1 GCA_900290305.1 Candidatus Sulfopaludibacter sp. SbA4 | reverse complement strand
GGACAACCTCACGTTTCTCCGTGAACCGGCGTGTCACGGCACATCTCGGAGCCCGCCCTCGTGCCCGGTAGATTGGGAGATAGGATCAAAACGATGAATGCCCAACGGAACAGTATCGTCTCATTCAAGGAGCAGGCATGACCTCGGGTACACCACTCCTTATATCCGGCGATCAGTCCGGACGACCGCTGTGCCGTGTTGAAACGAAGCACGGCGCCGACCAGTTTACGGAGTCTTTCCTTCAAGAAACCATCGACCGCTGGCCGAACATCCTGCCGATTCGCGATTTCTACCCCAACGTGAAAGGTCTCTGCTCGCTCGGCCGCGAAATTCCTGTTGATCTCAACTCGACCAGGTGCAGCTGCGGCGGCACAAGGTACATCCGGCCTGGAACTATACGATCTCACCTCGCGAGCGCAAGTAATCATCATCTTTTCTCCCGCACCGTAATTGTCCATATTATTTTTTAACTTCCCCTAAGCCTTTAGCGACCTTCGGCGGCTGATACGTCTATACGTCGCCCCTGGGCGAGTCCAAGAGAGACCACGGATTCGGATCACGTTTTATCCTGCGGTTCGCGTCCGGATTCAAGACGCTAGCGCAAATTTGAACGGACGGTTTGGGAAGCCACTATCCTCAGTCTTCCGCATATTTGAGCCCCATACTTGAGTCCAATGATAAAATACTGCGTTATGCCGATCGGAGTTGGGCAATTCGTCCGGGCCGCCGCGTGCTCGATCGCGGGTCCGGCCGGGTATTTCCTGGTCCCCGCGGTTGCCGTTGGAGCGGAACTCGCCAAGGATTTCATGGGGGAGGATCATCCGCTCGTGGGGGCCATCGCGGCGGTGTCGGCGCATGTATGCGGCCACCTGACAGGCGACAAGGCCCAAAACCTGATCGAGAGGCTCGGGCAGCCTAGCTCTAACCATGATCTGGAAAAGGTCTTCATCGAGTCGATGAGGGTTGCATTGGAGAAGGCACGCGAGGATTTGACTCCGAAACAGGAAGAGGAGTACGGGGATTGGTTCGGCTACTGGGAAGGGCGCTTCCAGTGGGCGCGTAACAGCGCCACAAGCACTTCGGACCTGTTTCGAGGCACGGAAGCATTCAACCCCGTCGCTCTCGCTTCCGCCTCCGGTGACGAGGCCTGGAAAGCGCTCCGCGCAACGCTGGAGCGTTGGGCCTGGGAGCACCAGATGCACAGCAAGGGCATGCTGACGGGGATTCTCGGCAAACCTGCCCTCCTCCCGGATCCACTAAACGACCACCTGGCTCGAAGTCTGCCCGACTACCTACAGCAAGCCGTCCCCTTGGTGCTTCGCACTAAAGAGAACGGCGCCGGCTGGATTGCCTGGCAGCAGCGGTTTCTCGAAGACACCTACTTCGAGGTCCGGGATGTGCGGAGGGACCTCGCCAAACTGATCCAGGACCTCGCGAACCAGAACGGAATCCCAGACCTTTTGCAAAGGTTGCATCGGGAGATCCTGGACGAATTCGTCCATCAGACCCAGGAGATCAAAAGGCGGATTGACCTGCTTGAAGACAATCTCGAATTGCGGCAGTTGCTGGCTTTCCAACGCGGCGAGCCGCAACCGAAAGCCGATCCCGCGAACTACCTGCGCACCCTTTGGGGCAGGACCCAACTGATCGATCTGGCGCACTTCCAGCCTCCCGACGCAACGGCGCGACAATTCTTCATCGAGCGGTTGTACACAAAGCTCACCACGGTAATCCTCGAAGAAAGGCAGGACAGGCTGGCTGAATTCGAGAAGGCCGGTAGGGCGGGAGACCTTCCTTTGCACGAAGCCCTTAAGCGTCATCGGCTGCTGGTCCTTGTGGGCGACCCCGGATCGGGCAAGACTACCTTCCTCAGGCGTATTGCGTTTGAGCTATGCCATGTTGGCCTGGGCCGTAACTGCGCTGCAACCGATGGCCGTTCCCGGCCCATCGATCTCCTGCTGGAATGTGACTGGGAGACGATTCCCATCCTGATTGACGCCAAAAGCCTGGCGAGCCATATCTGGAGCGGTGGTGTACCACCCCGCGGCGCGCTGGCGGATCCGTCGGATCCGAAATGGCTGTTCGACTACCTCGGGGAGGCATATGGTCTGGGGAGCGGTTATTTCGCGATGGAGCTGGAACGCGGCTGCATCTTGCTGGTGGATGCCTTCGACGAGGTGCCCGACGAGGCCCACCGGGAGAAGATCGGCGAGTTGCTAAGGAATCTCGCGTCCGACGAGCGGTACCAGAAGACCAGAATTGTGGGAACCAGCCGCCCGGGCGAGCATGGCGGCCTTACCGGAATCGCGCAGTTCCAGACTGCGCGGATCGCCCCGCTGGGAAACGACGAAATCGACACCTTCGTGAAAAATTGGGGTGAAGCGGTTTATCCAACAGTAAAGGACGAGGCCGCCGCTTTTGCCCACACGCTGCGGGAGGAGATCTGCCGGCCGCAGGTGAGAATCCTCGCCAAGAACCCGATGATGCTGACGGCGCTGGCGGTGCTGCACTTCGCGGAGAAGCGGAGGCTACCCGAGCAGCGCAGCGAGTTGTACAAGTACATCCTCGAATGGCTTGCAAAAAGGCGGGCCGCGAGAAAGCACGATGGCAGCGGATACCAGGATTTCCTTTTCAAGATGCGCTTGCTGGCGATGAAAATGTCCACCGGCAAAAAGGAAATGCGCGCGGAGATCAAGCTGGAAGAAGCCATCGATGTCTTGGAGGGCGATTTCCAGGGCCCGCAGTATCGCGACCCGGAACGGCGGCGGCAGGCGGCCCGGACATTCCTGACTGAGGAGGAAACGAACAGCGGAATGATCATCAAGAGCGGATCGAATGTCCGCTTCTGGCATCTGACGTTTCGAGAGGCACTCGCCGCGCAGGAACTGGCGAAATCGGAAAGAAAATGGAAAAGCCTGCTCTTCGGCAAGAAAAAGCTATACCATCGACACTGGCGCGAGACCGTTTTGC
Organism: Candidatus Sulfopaludibacter sp. SbA4; assembly: GCA_900290305.1. Taxonomy (GTDB): domain Bacteria; phylum Acidobacteriota; class Terriglobia; order Bryobacterales; family Bryobacteraceae; genus OMOG01. The sequence goes on along the minus strand of OMOG01000014.1, from coordinate 20,175 downwards.
TGCTCGCGGGCGAGCTGAAGTCGTCGGGCGGCAACCGCGACGTTAATGACTTTCTCACGGAAATGCTGAACCAGGCGGAAGGACTGAGCGCAAGCCTGACGGAACGCGCCAGATGCGTTGGACTCATGGGACTCCTGCTCAAGGACCTGGACGCCTGGCACTACTCAATGACGGAGGATCTGTCGAAGCGCTACAAAGCCATGCTCGCGCACGTGGAAGAGATCTTCGACGAAGAGAAGGCATATCAGACCCCCTTCGAAGTCCGGCTGGAGGCCGCGAATGCTCTGGGTCAGGCCGGCGATCCGCGCCTGGAACGTAACAACCGCGTGCCCTTGAGCGGTGGCCGCTTCTGGATAGGCGCGCAAAAGGACGATCCTGGCGCGCCGAACTTCGATCCGGATGCATATGACAATGAGTCGCCGGTGAAGGAAGTGGAAGTGGCTCCTTTCTCTATAGCGCGCTATCCCGTGACGGTTGCCGATTATGAGCGCTTCATCGGCGAGCAAGGCTACACGACCAAGGAGTACTGGCACGCCGGCGGATTTGGTGAGTTCCCAGAACCGGAGGCGTGGGAGGAGCAACTGGAGTACCCGAACCGCCCCGTGACACGCGTGAGCTGGTACGAAGCATCGGCATACTGCGCGTGGGCGAAGGGGCGTCTTCCAACGGAAGCGGAATGGGAGTATGCGGCGCGGGCCGATCGCCCTGGAGTCCGCTATCCTTGGGGGTACAAGGATCCCGATGAGCGGCGGGCGAATTATGGCTATGACGGCTCGCCGGGAGCGCCAACGCCGGTCGGTCTATACCCGAGCGGGGCGACGCCAACCCGGATTCACGACATGGCCGGGAATGTGTGGGAATGGGTGGAGGACAACTATGGTAGTGATAGTGAAGTCAAAGTGCTGCGCGGGGGCGGCTGGTCCTACGGTCCCAGGGTCCTCCGCGTTTCGTACCGCTTCTGGTACCACCGGATCGTTCGGGACGGCGCTTTCGGGTTTCGTTGCGTCTGGGAATTACTTTCCCTTTAGTCCTTTCCCCCTTTTTCCCTTTTTGATGTGCTTGGGGGCGTAGCCCCCTCGAAATTTTTTTTATGGCTGAGACTCCTGTTGTAGTTCAGAAGGCATACGAGTTAAACTTATGGATGATTCAGAAGGTTGGAAGCTTTCCCAAGTCTTACCGGTTCAGCATAGGCGATCGCTTAGTGGACGGTGTCCTTGAGATACTGATGCGGCTGGTGGACGCCGCATACTCCCGCGACAAAGAAAGACCACTGATGGAGGTGAATGCGATGCTGAACCGTATCCGCTTTCTGCTGCGGTTGGCAAAGGATCTGAAGCTGCTGACTGTGGACTCCTATGGCTACGCAGCGGAGAACGTTGAGGAGATCGGACGCATGGTGGGCGGCTGGCGCAAAAGCGCCGTGGCGGCTGGGGCCAAATGAAGGGCGTTGGCGGGCTGTGGGAAACGGTGGTTTCCTTTGAGAATCTCCACGAGGCCGCCCGCCGCGCCGCGCTGGGAAAGCGTACGCGGCCGGACGTGGCCGCGTTTCTCATGAACCTGGAGATGGAGTTGGTGTGCCTGCGCCGCGAGCTTCAATCCCGCGAGTATCAGCCAGGGCCCTACCGCGAGTTCCTGGTCCACGAGGCCAAGCCACGATTGATCTCCGCCGCCCCGTTTCGGGACCGGGTTGTACACCACGCCTTGACGCAGGTCCTGGAGCCCATATTCGAGCGTCGATTCACAAAGGATTCTTATGCCTGCCGGGTTGGTATGGGTGTCCACAAGGCGCTAGAGCGAGCCAAGCGCGCGGTCATCGATTTCCCCTACGTCCTGAAGTGCGATGTGCGCAAATACTTTGCATCGATGGATCACGAGATTCTGAAACGGCTGCTGGCGCGGGTTGTGAAGTGCCGCCCGACGCTCGATTTGGCCGGGCGCATCATCGATGGGTGGATCTCACGGGAGGACGCCGTCTCCTACTTCCCGGGAGACGATTTATTCACTCCTTTTTCACGGCGCCGCGGCCTGCCGCTTGGGAACCAGACATCCCAGTTTTATGCCAACGTCTACCTGAATCCGCTGGATCACTTTGTGACCCAGGAATTGCGGCCAGGGTGCTATATCCGTTACGTAGACGACTTCGTCCTGTTCGGCGAATCGATGCGGGCCCTCGAGGAGATGAAGGAAGCCATCGAGAAGCTGCTGGAGGAGTTACGCATCGGAATCCATGCCGGAAAGAGCCGCGTGTACCGCTGTAAGGATGGAATTCCGTTTCTCGGATGGCGTTTGTCGCCGGGCCGAACCCGGCTGGCCCGCCGTAACGTGACCGCCCTGCGCCAAAGACTGCGGGAGATGCAGCGGGAATTCCGTCACGGAGTGCTTGGCCACGGTGAGATCCGGAAGCGCATCCAAGCCTGGATTGGGCACGCCCGCTTCGGGGACACGTGGCGTCTTAGAAAGCAGATATTTGCGGGGTTCTCCCTGCAAATGGGAGGGTGACCGGAGCTGCGCGGGGGCGGCTGGAACAACAATCCCAGGAACCTCCGCGTTTCGAACCGCAACAGGAACCACCGAATCGAACGGAACGACGATATCGGGTTTCGTTGCGTCTGGGATGAAGAGCGTGCGGGTGATTTCTCCCGCATGGGCCAGAGTCGCGGCGGGTGAGCCGCCGCGAGCGTGCCACCTCTTCTTCCGGGTTGCTCTCCCGGTTCGAACAAGGGACCATTCGGACCGAACATGCAAACGTCCGCCGGTCCGCTGGTAGCCACTCGGCGAACGCGGACCGGTTTGGGAGCTGAATGAAGACGACCCCGCCTCCAGCGAGTTCCGCCCGTTCTGGCCTCACCGATTTCCCAGTTCCGATTTTCAAAAAATATTCGCGCTTTATTTTCAGCTCTTTAACTCTCAAAACTCCCGTCAGTGCGATCGCATGGGTGTACCTTTAAATCAGGAGGGGAAGAAGACTTCCAGGGCCTTCCTGCCGATTCCCGCGGTAGGAACCCGAAAACCGCAGATTTTCCGGCGGTCGAACCGGCGTAAGTCCTTTCGATTCTTTCCTCCTCGTCTCGAAAACCGCCGCTTTCCCGGCGGTTTTTCTGGAAGCTCCCTATGGCGACAAACATCGCGACATGTCGAATCCTACGCCCTGCCCGCCCGGACCCCCACTCCCCCAACCACTCAAAAGCCCCCCAATTACCCACAGCTCAACTACCTGAACCTACAGCAAAAACCCAGAAAATGGTTTCGTTTGGCAAAAAAGCCATCTCCGACCCCCAGCCCCCACCCGTCCCCCGAAATGAATTACCGTATGATGGTTATCGCCTATGACTAACCTCTCCTCGATGTTCGCCATCGCCGCCGTCCAGTCGCGCCTCACGGGAATCGACTGGGTGGTGATCGGGCTCTACTTCAGCATCCTTCTATGCGTGGCCTGGTGGGTCGTCCGCAAGGGAAAGGACTCCGCCGCCGATTACTTCCTGGCCGGCCGCAACCTCGGATGGTGGGTCATCGGCGCGTCCATCTTCGCTTCCAACATCGGCTCCGAGCACGTCGTCGGCCTGGCCGGCTCCGGCGCCACCAGCGGCGTCGCCATGGCCCACTACGAGCTCCACGCCTGGTGCCTGCTCGTCCTCGGATGGGTCTTCGTGCCCTTCTACATGCGCTCCAAAGTCTTCACCATGCCGGAATTCCTCGAGCGCCGCTTCAGCGAAAACTCCCGCTACATCCTCTCCATCGTCTCCATTGTGACCTTCATCGTCTCCAAAATCGCGGTCGGCATCTTCGCCGGCGGCGTGGTCTTCGGCACGCTCTTTCCCGAGTTGCACCTGAGCCTCGGCGGTCTGGAAATCGACAGCTTCTGGATCGGCTCCGTCCTGGTCATCGCCCTCACCGGTCTCTACACCGCCTTGGGCGGCATGCGCGCGGTGGCCTACAACGACGCCGTGCAAGTCGTCGTCCTGATCGTGGGATCGGCCTGCCTCACCTTCTACGGACTGCACGCGCTCGGCGGCTGGAGCGAATTGCGCCGTATATGCGGCTCCGACATGTTCAATCTCTGGAAGCCGCTCATCCCCGCCGGAGTCCAAGGCACCTGGACGCCCGTGCTCGAAACCGGCGCCGGTGGCGCCATCGTCAAGGAAGCCTGGTATTTCAACGGCAACTTCCCCTGGCTCGGCATGCTCTTCTGCGCCCCCATCATCGGACTCTGGTACTGGTGCACCGACCAATACATCGTGCAGCGCGCTCTCGGCGCCCCCAATGAGCACGTGGCCCGCCGCGGCAGCATCTTCGCATCGTTCCTCAAATTGTCGCCGGTCTACCTCTTCATCGTCCCCGGACTGGTCTGCTACGCGCTCGCCAAGAGCGGCAAGGTCCCCGAGCTGACCTCCATGATCGGGCCCAACGGACAGGCCATTTCCTCCGCCGCCCAGGGGGCCTTCCCCATGATGGTGCAATATCTCCTGCCCCCCGGCCTGCGCGGCATCGTGGTGGCCGGCCTGCTCTCCGCCCTGATGGGCTCGCTCGCCGGAGTGTTCAACGCCTGCTCCACGCTCTTCACCGTCGATCTCTACGGCAAGTGGAAGCCCCAGGCCACCCAGCATCAGCTCGTCAAAACCGGGCGCATCGCCACCACCGTGATGGTCCTGATCGCCATGGCCTGGATTCCCGTCATCAAGGGCGCGCAGGGCCTCTACAACTACTTGCAGGCGGTTCAGGGCTATCTTGCCCCACCCATCTTCGTGGTCTTCTTCTTCGGCGTCTTCTTCAAGCGCATGAACGCGCAGGGAGCTTTCTGGTCTATGCTGGTGGGCTTCGCATTGGGCATCTTCCGCATGCTCGTGGATACGCCCGTGACCCTTGGCCTGGAAGGCTTCCAGAACGGCTACCCCACCGGATCGTTCCTCTGGATCGTCAACAATATCTACTTCCAATACTTCAGCGTGCTGATCACCATCGTCTCGGCCATCGTGATGGTGGTGGTGAGTCACATGACCGCGGCGCCGGACTACGCCAGGATCGAGAGCCTCACCTTCGAGACACAGACACATGCGGACATGCAGTCCACGCGCGGCAGTTGGAGCTGGCGCGAGGTGGCGGCCTCCGCCGTGGTATTGACCTGCATCCTCGGCTCCTACCTGTACTTCCGGGGATAGCGCCAACATGGACCAGGAGGTGCCCGGCCCGCTTCTCGAAATCCGCAGCCTGTCGTACGCCATCGGCGGACGGCCTATCCTGCGGGAAATCAGCCTGAGCGTGGACGAAGGCGAGACCGTGGTGCTGCTCGGCCGCAGCGGCTCCGGTAAGACCACGCTGTTGAAGGCAGTGAACGGGCTGGTCCATCCGACGTCCGGCGAGATCTGGTTCGAAGGCAAGCGAACCGCCGAGTGGAACCCCATCCAACTGCGCCGCCGCATGGGCTACGTCGTCCAGGACGCCGGGCTGTTTCCGCACTGGACCGTCGCCGCGAATATCGGGCTCGTGCCGCGCCTCGAGAACTGGGCGCCCGGCCGCGTGGAAGAGCGCATTTCGACGCTGCTCGCGACCGTAGGACTCGATGCCGCCGAGTTCCGCGCGCGCTATCCGCGGCAACTCTCCGGAGGGCAGAAGCAGCGCGTCGGCATCGCCCGCGCGCTGGCCGCCGATCCGCCGCTGCTCCTGCTGGATGAGCCCTTTGCCGCGCTCGATCCCATCACGCGCTTCGACCTCCAGCGCCAGTTCCTGGAGTTGCGTCGCTCGGTGCGCAAGGCCGCGCTGTTCGTGACGCACGATGTGCGCGAAGCGCTCATGATGGCCTCGCGGATCGTGCTGCTCAAAGACGGCGCCGTGGATACCGAGGCCGCCCCGCGCGAGTTCCGCGCCGCGCAAACCGCCGAGGCGCAAGCCTTCCTCGCCGGCCTGGAGACGCCATGAACCAACGTACCGTGGCGCAGGCACTCGTGCCTGCCGTGTCGAGACTCGTCTCGACACCTCTTCGCGGCCGTCACACACTGTTGAAGCCAAGCGTCGGCATGAGTGCCGACGCGGCAGGCATGAGTGCCTGCGCCACGTCACTGGTCAACCTGGAGACGCCATGAAGACTGAAATCCTCTCGCTCTCTCTCGAGCACCTGCAACTGGTCGCGATCAGCATCGCGGTGGCCTCCGCCATCGGGCTGCCGGGCGCGGTGCTGCTGGCCCGCCGCGCGGCCGCTCGCCGCTGGGTGCTGGGGCTGGCCAACGTGGCGCAGACCATTCCCAGCCTGGCGCTCTTCGGATTCCTGCTGCCCATCCCGCTGATCGGCGGCATCGGCAAGCAGACCGCCATCGTCGCCCTCTGCCTCTACGCCCTGCTTCCCATCCTCCGCAATTCGCTGGTGGGCATCCTCGGGGTGGACCCCGCGGTGCGCGAATCGGCGGTGGCCATGGGGATGACGCCGCGCCAGATTCTCTGGCAGGTGGAGATGCCGCTGGCGGTGCCGTCGATCGTCGCGGGACTTCGCATCGCCACAGTCGCTACCATAGGAACGGCCACCATCGCAGCCGCGATCGGCGGCGGGGGACTGGGCGTCTTCATCTTCCGCGGCATCTCCATGGTGGACACGCGGACGGTGCTGGCGGGCGCGGTGCCCGCCGCGGTCATGGCCTTGCTGGCCGACGAGGGCTTGGAATGGATCGAGCGAAGACTTTCCCCTCTTTCAAAATCGTAGGCGCCTGCCTGAGCGCGCTGCTGCTGTCGAGCTGTTCGCGGCCGGCCCACATCGTGGTCGGCTCCAAGAACTTCACCGAGCAGATTCTGCTGGGCGAGATCCTGGCGCAGCAGATCGAGCGGCGCGTCGGCGTTCCCGTGGAGCGCAAGCTCAACCTGGGCGGAACGCTGCTGGCCCACGAGGCGCTCGTCAAGGGGTCGATCGACCTGTACCCCGAGTACACCGGCACTGCCCTGACCGCGGTGCTGAAACGGCCGCCCTTCCCCGCCAACTCCAACGGAGCCGCGCGCGCGGTGCTCAACGCGGTGCGCGCGGACTACCAGAAGCAGTGGCGCCTCGAGTGGCTTTCGCCGCTGGGCTTCAACAACACGTTCGCCATGATCGTCCGCGGCGACACGGCTCGCGGGGAAAAACTGGCCACACTGACTCAGGCCTCCGCCGGCCACGCCTGGCGAATGGGTGTGGGCTACGAGTTCTCCAAGCGCGCGGACGGGCTGGACGGTTTACTAAAGATATACAGCCTGCGGATCGAAGGTAACTTAGTGACCATGGATCTCGGCCTGCTCTACCAGGCTCTACAGACCCGCAAGGTGGACATGATCGCGGCCAACTCCACCGACGGCCTGGCCTCCGCGCTCGACGTCGCCATCCTACAGGACGACCGGCACTACTTCCCGCCTTACGAGTGCGCCGCGGTAGTCCGGCAAGATACGCTGGCGCGCTTCCCGCAGCTCGGAGATGCGCTGGAGCAGCTCGCCGGGAAGTTACCTGATACCGTCATGCGAAAGCTCAATTACGCGGTGGATGGGGAACACCGGCCGCCAGCGCAGATAGCAGGGGAATTCCTGAATTCCAGCGTATTTACACGCCAATAGTACTAACAGTACTTGTACTTTGCCGGGCAAACCCGCAAAGATAAGGTGTCATGGTTCGTGCGGTCTGTCTGGTCGGCTTGACGGGTGGCTTTCTCGCCATCTCACCCAAGCTGCGCGATACCGTCGTGGACACATTTGCGCAAGCCGCGACCGGATTGGAAGATCACAGCCCCTACTCGTATGTAGGACTAGGGATCGCGGTGTTCATCGGCCTGCTTTTCTACTTCTCCAGGGGCTCCGCGCCGCGGTAAAGCCTTTACGGAATCAGCATCACGGGGGCCTGCCAGAAGGCGGCCTTCTGCCCGCTCGGATCCACCACCGTCACCTGGCAATTGTATCGGCCCGGATTCAGTTTGCCGAGCGCCAGGCTGAAGCGCAACGGCACGGCTTTGGACTTCGGATCCATTCCTTCGGTCACCGGGAGCGGCGGCGTCTCGAAGGCCTTGGCCTGCCCGCGATAGAAGGTCACGAAGGCGACCAGCGGCTGCGTGGTGGTGGCGCCGCGCTCGTAGGCCTGCAGGTAGACGTACATGTCGCGGCTTTTGCTGAACACGCGGGTCACGCTGGGAATCAGCTTTTTCCCGTCGTTCACCAGCGGATCGGCTGCCTCTGCCTTGGCGGTCAGCGACTTGTCCTTTCCGGCGGTGAACAGCGCATCGCGCATATCCACCTGCTGGCTGCTTAATACCACGGAGCTGATGGGAATCCGCCTCTCTTCCTTGTTCAGGTTGGGGATGATGAACTTACTCATGTAAGTCCCGATGCGCCCCGTCTCATCGTCGCGGGCCAGCACCTTGATGGTGCAAGTACACGGCAAGAGCGTATATCCGGTGACGTACTGGATGGGGCTCTTGGCAAGCTGCGCGGCCGTCGCGCCGCTGAGCTTGGTATCCACCTTGTCGCGGATGTTCTGGATAGTGGTGCCGAACTCGTCCTTGATCTCGCCGATAAAGTCGATCACGGTGTGCTCTGCGCCGCCCTTGCGGGCCAGGACCAGCTCGCTGCCGGGGATCTTCATGACCACCGGCACATAGTACTCGGCGCGGTTCAACTGGAAGTAATTCACCTCCAACTGAATGGTCAGATCGGTAATCGGATCGCCTAACATCAGGGCATCCTCGAGCTGGCGTTCCTTATCGGCGGTGGTGAACTTATTGAATTCCTTGCCGGCAAAATAACCCGAGCGGAAATCCAGCTTGGCTGAGATGTCTTTGAGGGTAATCCCGATCTTGCGGAACTTGCCGTCCAGGTTGGTATTGGTGGAGTAATACCCCATGATGTAGTAGCTGGACATGGCCTTCTGCGCATTCTGGATCCCCACGGTGAGGTCGTTCACGTCGAGCAGGGCCTTGCCGCCGGTATCCGTGGCCAGGGCGTAGAGCGTGTCCTGCGACCGCTGGAAGTTGGTGGACATCGCCAGCGCCGAGCCGCCGGTGTACATGCCGATTCCGCCCGGAGATCCACGGGTGGCGTCGCCCATGGCAGGCATGGCGACCAGGCCGCGGGCGTCGATGGAGAAGAGAGTCACATTGGCGCGGATGGCGGCGTTGGTGGTGGCGCGCATTTGCGCCTGGTTGTCCACGCCATTGAGGCGCAGGCCGCTGGCAAAGTAGATGAGAGACTTCTTCTCGTTGAGGCTGCCCAGCATCTTGACGGCAGTTTCGAGAGCGGCCAACTGGCGGTCGGTATTGAAGAGGTTGAACTCAGCGTCGTCCTGGCCGAAGGCCGCGCCGGTGTCGGAGGCGCTTTCATCGGCGTCGGTCTCGTCGAAACCCTGGCCCTCGCCGGCTACCAGTTTGTCGATCACCTTGTTCAGCGAATCGCGGTCGTCGGTGAAGTCCTGCAAGACCTTCACGGAGCCGCCGGTAAACTCCATGATGGCCAGCAGGTCGGCCTTGGCCATCTGGGTGTTGATGAACTTCTGGGCGGCGCCGAGGGAGCGCAACTGGTCGGGAATCGGCATGGCGGTCATATCGAGATACAGCGCCATCAGGCGGCGGTCCCGATACTTCAGGTTGCCGGGAGTCTCGGACGCGATCTGGTTTTGAGTGAGCGCCGCGACCGGCTCCTTGTCCTTCTCCTTGCCTATCTCCGGCGCCGCTCCGACCGCCTGCGCTATCGCGACCGCTTGCTGCGCGGGCGTCTCGGGAGCGAGGACGTCATCCTGCAGTTTCTGGAAGTCGAAGAAGGCAATGGTCTGCGGCACGCCGTTTTCGGTGATGGTGAAATCCTTGGCGGTCAGCCCCTCGACGAGGTTGCCGCTCTTGTCTTTCACGATGACGTTCTCGACCACCAACTGACTGATGGAAGTGAACTTCACTCCGCCGCCGGACATAGGCGGATTCTGCACGGGCGGTTGCTGCTGTCCCCAGAGCAGGGAGAGAGACACCACGCTTAGAGACACCAGAACGACGACGGCGATTGTTCCTCGGCTTCGCATGTTTAGAACCTCACTCGCAAAGTGGCCTGCAAGGTGCGCATCGCGTTGGCTGCCACCGGCAGTCCGAACTGCGAGTTGCCCACGGTGGTATTCCAACCGGTGAAAGTGACATGGTTGAGGGCGTTCGAGGCGTCGATCCGCAGATCGGTGTTGACGCGCTCACTCACGCGGAACGTTCGCAGCAACTGCGTGTTCAGCGAGAAGACGTTGGGGCCGGTGATGGTGTTTCTTCCCGCATTGCCGTACAGCCCCGATGGAGGGTTGGTGAAGGCCGCAGGGTTCAGGAAGAGGCCCGAGGGCGCGGCATAGAGCGATGCGCCGGTATACTCCGGCCGCAGGGGACCGCTCGCGCCGGTGCCCCTCAAGACCTGCGGATAGACCGGGTTCAGCGGCAAGCCGCTGCCGGCCGTGATCGAGTTTGTGAATGTCCAATCCTTGACGATGGCGCCGCGCCAGCCGTCCAGCAGGGTTCCACCCCACTTGCCCACGCCGGTGCTGTACTGCCACGAGGCGTTCAGCAGGTGGCGCTGGTCGAAGGCGGAAAGCGCGCGCTCCGCACTGAGATCCAGCCAGTTCTGCGCCACCAGCGAGCCGCCTTGGCCCCTTCCGCCGAGCGCGGCGTCGTCGATGGACTTGGACCAGGTGTACTGCAGCGTGGCGGTGATGCCGTTGTGGAGCCGCCGGCGCAGTTGCACGGAGCCGGATTCCCGAGTGGAGTTGCCATTGGAAGTCAGGTAGGCGTAGCCCGAGGGACAGGTGGGACAGGGATTCACCGCTCCCTCGGGATAGGTATCGGGGTAGAACACCTGGCGGCCTCGCGTGCCCTTGATGCCCTGGTAAAGGACGTTCAGCATGAGGGCGTGGGGCAGGTCACGCTGCACCGAGAGATTCCAGGTTTGCGCATACCCGGTGAGAAAATTGGGATCGATGGCGAAGGTGTTGGTGAAGGTGTTGGGCGGGGCGTTGAAGCCGCTGGCCAGGGTGAGCGGATTGCCGGGCGTGTTCTGTATGCTGAGCGATTTCGAGAGCGGCGATTGCTGCGCCATTTGCTGGGCGATGCCGGAGTAGACGGAGGTGTCGTAGTTGATGCCGTAGCTGCCGCGAATCACCAGGGACGACGCCAGGATGGGATGCCAGGCGAAGGCGATGCGCGGCTCGATGCCGTGCTTATCGGGCTGGACCAGGGAGTCGGGATATTTCTGGCCGGTCAGCGGGCCGACCGGGTCATTGGCCACTACGGGGGCGATGGCCGAGTATCCGGGGGCGATGTCCAGGTTCACCAGCCGGCCATACTTTTCGACGATCGGAGAGCCGTATTCGTAGCGCACTCCGAGATTCACGGTGAAGCCCGAGTTGATGCGCCAGTCATCGGTGATATAGCCGTTCCAGGACGTGGCGCGGAGATACTTGTCGGCGTTGCCGAAGGCGATGGAGCTGGCGTCGGGAATGCCCAGCAGAAATCCCGCGAAATCGGAGCCCGTACCGGGCACGGGAAGACCGTTGGCGGTGGCCTGGGTGGAAGCGCCCGTGAAGGTGAAGGAGCCGCGCGGGTTCTGTTGGGACAGGTAGTTGAACTGCTGCCGGCGCACATCGAGACCGGCCTGGATATTGTGCGAGCGGTGGTTCCAGAAGAGGTTGTAGAGGAACTGGGTGGTCTGGTTGCGGGTAAACGACTCCGTCCCGTCGGAAAGTCCGGTAACGCCGCCGGTGAAGTTGAGCGTGGGCGGACCCCAGTTCTGAGGCTCCTGGTTGTTGCCGGTGATTCCGGCTTCGCCCGAAACGTTTTCGCGGTTCGCGAAGTAGGGGTTGGTGCGGATCGCCTGGCGGCTGTACTCCAGCTTGAAGGTGCCGAACAGGCGGTTGGTGAAGCGGTGCGACCAGTTGGCGGCGGTGTCGATGCCCTGGGTCTGGGTGCCGTCCACGAAGTTGAACACGTTGGGGCTGATCCCGTCGGTGCGCTGAAAGGCGAAGGTGCCGAAGATCTGGTTCTTGTTGTTGAGGGTCTTGCTGAGGCGCGATTGCAGGTTGTCCTGGTTGCCGGTTCCCACGAGGCCGGTCTGGTAGTTGTAGCGCGAATCGGCGGCGAAGTTCGGCAGCGGGTAGAAGCGCAACAGGGAGGTGGCCTGGGAGCTGATCCGGCTGGCCGGAATCACATTGCCGGGGAAGGGCAAGCCAGTGGTCGGATCGACGATTTGGAGCGGCTGGCCGGTCTGGCTGGGGGTCTGGGAGAAGTCGCCGTTACGTTCCAGCAGGGTGGGCATCTGGAAGGGTTGAACGCTGGCATTGCGGTTGCGCACCAACTGGTAGTTGACCACGAAGTTGGGGGTCTTCTGGGTCATGGCGTGGGTGGGGAGCTTCAGCGGGCCACCGTAGGATGCCATGCCTTGCAGGTGGTTGTATGCGGGTTTGGGCGTATCCTGCCCGGTCAGCGAGAAGTTGCGGGCATCCAGGGCGGAGTTGCCCAGCACCACTCCCACGTTGCCGTTGTATAGCGACCGGAAGCCGCGGCGATTGTTGCCGAAGGCCGCGGATTGCGCGAAGGGGGAAGCGGCGCCGTTGTTCACGCTGCCATTGATCAGGAAGCCATCGTTGTTCGAGGGGGTGAGCTCACCGACGCCGGAGCTGGGGGCACTGTCGGCCGGAGGTTTGGCGCCGTCGCCCGAGGCGTTGAGATCGGCTCTTTGAAAGGCCTGCGCGCCGTTGGCGGCGGGGGCTGCGACTGCGGCGTTTTTACCCTTGGCCTTCTTGTCGGGCTTGGCGGGCGGGGCGGCGGTGGGCTGCGGGGTGGCGGCGGCCGCGGGCGCGGCAGCAGTTGTGGCGGCGGGCGCGGGGACTGGTGCAGGAGGCGGCGCGGAGGCCTTGATCTCGTCGAAGGGCAGCATCTTCAGCTCCCATTCCGCGACGGGGGCGCCGGCGGTGACGGCCACTTCCTGTTTGATGGGAGTGAAGCAGAGCATCTCGACTTGAAGCGTCCAGATGCCGTCGGCCAGGTCTGGAAAGGAATAGACGCCCTGATCGTCGGTGACCGCGGTGAGCTTCTTATCGCCCTGGGTTACGGTCACGGCGGCGCCGGGTACGGGCAATCCGCCGAATTTGACCTGTCCGCGGTGGTCGGCAGCGGCCAGCGCGCCGAGCGCGAGGCAGGCTACGGCACCGTATCGGAGATATTGGCAAATGCGCTTCCAAACCATGAAGATAAGACTCGTTTCCCGGCCCTGTTGTTCCCTCTCGGCCAAGTTTCCCTGCTGATACAAACGAACGGCCCCGCTGCGTTTTCGGTCTCCGTTAGAGGCTGTCTCCTGTTTATGACGAGATTGTGGGCAAAACCGTTCGGAATTCCCAAAAATATAGTAGTGGGCTATCGATCATGATAACGTTGGCCCACAACGATTTGTGACAACCGTTCCGTACAGACCTGAGACGGTTGGGGCGTGGCCGAGTTAGCGGCCACGGGTGACGGTGGTGACGGCTTTTGGGGCGTTTCCGTGTGCATTATTTTGTACCGTGTTAAACTCCTTGGTTTCTTGGGATTGCGGAGACGGCTCGAAAATGGGTGACAGGTGGGGAGGCTTTTTTCCGCTCCTGCTGTCACCCGGGTTTCTGTCGGCGGCCGCAAGCAGTTCCCCTCCTGATTTAACGGTAGCAGGCGAGCGGGGCGGATTTGAACGCCAGGGGTTGGGGCGACGGTGTAAGTGGTTTGGAATGAGTGAAAGGGTGGTCGAAAATAAAGTCGGAAGGGCGGTGATCCAGTTATCCGGCCCAATCGACTGTACCACTGTTCTTAGCGTAAGCGATTTAGAATCAGTCGATTGGCAGGATAACTGGGTTTTATCCGGTCCAATCCTTGTCCGCGACTGAATCTTCAGGGGTTAGGGGAATTCCACGCGGATGAGTGATTGGCCGGATAAGATTGGTGTTTTGCGGCGGGGCAACTTTCGGATGGCTTATCAGCATGATTAGTTCTCTGAAGAGTCATCTCCATATGGTCAACCACGAACACTTCGACTGGCACCTTTTCCGCCTGCAGTTTGAGTCCGAGCTGCGATTCGACCGCAGCGAAAACATCGGGGAGCGGATCCGCGGCCGCGTAGGTCACGGTGAAGTCATACTTTGCGGTAAGTCCGGTTGCATCCGTCACGATGGAGGGTTCCGCGAGGATCTTCGGACGCTCCGTCAGATGGCCGCCTTTGATCGTTGTCTCAGACACCTCTCTGATTCTGAATCTTGCGCGGACCGGCCGCTTGGATCTCCTGCCTGCGTTATATGGGCAGGTCCTGATTCCTTCGGCAGTTTCCGCGGAATTGGCTACCTTAAGGAGCGATGCTTTGGAGCCCTTCGACTCTACGTCGGCCCCGTGGTAGATCCTCGGGGTTCCGGCTGACCAAAAGCGGGTGCAGGAGCTTTGCGCCGTTCGAGACGCTGGCGAGGCGGTGGCAATCGTTCTCGCCGTGGAACCCCGCGCGGAGTTCCTGCTGGTAGATGAAAGACGGGGGCGCCGTTACGGCGGCAGGGCTGGGGCTGCGGATCGCCGGACTGCTGGGTGTGTTAGCCGAAAGCGAAACGGGCTGGCCTGGCTATGTCGAGGTGCTCGCGGAATTGGGCGAGGCGTGACAGAGCTGGCCCGGAGCCTCCCCCGCTCCTTTGAACGCATTAATTCTTTCGCTTTGACGATACCACGCAAGCGGTACGCGGTGGAGGCGGGGTATCGCGCCATGATTGCATACCGGCAGGTAGTGCCTGAAAAGTGCATTGAAGACAAAAACGCTTCCCGGAGTTTTAACAGGACAACAAGTGGCTCTCCCCCCGAACTGGCTTGGATGGCGTACCATTCATGCTAACGAGACTTCCTAAGCATTCCGTTCAAGTCGTGTTTAATGCACATCATCCACAGGCCATTCTTAACAATAAAATTCCCTTTTTGTCTGATTGGGTTACGAGGACATCGAGTGGAAGTCCTGTCAATAAACCAGGACGGCTCGTCGATGTAGTGGGTTCCTCGGTAAGTCTTGTATGGACGGGGAGAGTTCGTTGCCCGGATTGCCGAATCGAGGTATGTTGATTGCTGTGGAGGGTATTGATCGTTGCGGAAAAAAGACCCAGGCAGCGATGCTCCGCGATGCGCTCTGGTGCGTGCCGTGCGGGCCAATGGCGGAGGGGCGGATTGAAGGGAACGGCTGCCCTGAACGCCCGGCTCAGCCCGGCACAGCGGAAGAAGTCAGTCCAAGGATCTGCCCAGGCGCGATGGGGGGGGAAGAGCCGATTCGAAATGAGCGAGGCTGGCNNGATTCGAATCCGCAGGGATCGCTTCAACTCTTCGATGAATCTGGCGAGTACTTCGAGAGCTTGTCCTTGGAGAACGGCACACGCTACTGGTTTGCCCGCGATGTCATGGCCGTGCTTGGGTATGATTCCTGGTCGGCGTTCAAGAATGTGATTAATAAAGCCATCGGTGTTTGCACGACGGGTGGAATCCCAGTCATCGAACATTTCATCCAGGTCAGGCGGAAGATCGACTCGCGCGAAGTGGATGATTTCCAAATGACCCGTCTTGCGTGTTGTTTGGTGGCCATGAACGGGGACTCCAAGAACCCGGCGATTGCGAGGGCACAACTCTATTTCGCGGCGCTCGATCAGGTGTTGCAAGAACTTGTAGTGATCGATCCGGCCAACATGGATCGCCTTATCATCCGTGGCGAGATCTCCGCAAGGGAGGTGACGCTTAGCAAGGCAGCGAGCGAAGCTGGCGTTGAATCGCATCCGCGATTTCAAAATGCCGGGTATCGGGGCCTGTATAACATGAGCCTGACTGACCTGAAAAAACTAAAGCGCTCGCCCGATTTGAATCGTCCGCTTTTCGACTTCATGGGTCGCGATGAGCTGGCTGCCAACCTGTTTCGGTTGAGCCTCACCGAAGGTAGAATCAAGCGAGGTGGAGTATACGGTCAGGCCGAGTTGGATCACGTAGCCCATGATGTAGGCGCGGGAGTCCGGCGAATGGTAATCGAGGAGACCGGAGTGGCCCCCGAAACTCTGCCCCTCGCGCCAGACATCAAGGTTGTCAAGAAGGCTCTCAAAAATACTGGCAAATCATTTTCTCAATTGGACGATCTCGAGAGCCAACGCGTGATCGAGGCTGAATTCATGACTTCACTCCCGGAAGCCCCGACGCGAGATTTCTTTCCGGAGTGCCCCGAGTGCCTGTCCGGTAACCAGAACGCGCATTCAGGTTCCGTCCAGTGTACGTCCGGTTCAATTGCAAGTGGGGGCGATGTGGCGCACTGCGATTGCGATTCTTGCAGAAGAGCGTAATTTTCGTGTCACGCCCCCGTGGCGCTGGCCGCTGCGGACTGGAGTTCCTTCAACGGTCGGCCTTGTTCATCTTTCCACTCGATCCGACCGTTGGCGGAACGCGCCAGCATCACGGCGGCGGCGGTGGATGGGGAACTAAATGTGTAGTCCTGACTTAGGCGGAGGCGGTCACCGGCGTCGGTCAAAAGTCCCTGCTCCGTGAGGTGCTTGCGCAGGCTACAACGTAGACGTTCGTTGACTCGACGTGTTCTTTGGGGCTGTCTGAACCGGCGAACACCACGAATCCATCCGCCGTTTCATAGCCCCGCGCCGAGAGGCCCTTGGCCTTCAGGTGCAGCACGGGGCCGTGAGCCGCGGCCGCCTCTGGCTTCTGAAAGACGCTGATCCCGAGCACGGGATAGATCAGCAGCATCTGTGCAAGGAATTCCTCCATATCGGCGATGTCGGCCTCGGACAAGGATGGCAGCGCGGGTGCATTGCCATTGTCGAGCTTGCACCGCTTGGCTTCGGCGGCGCGTGCGATCAGCTTCGCTTCGAGGTACTGCACGTGAGCTTTGTTGAGGTTATCGTCCTTACTGGTGAAGAAGACGGCGGTGGCCCAGAAGTCCTTCGTTTTTTGGTGCTGCGCGAGGCGATCGCCTACCGGATCGCCCTCGCCGATGTACGCGGTAGGCGGGTCGTCGGGGCTGGTCTGGCCAATCAGGACGTACACGCCCGTCTTCCTGAACTCCGGCCGCTGCTTCAGGTCCAGAAACGCGCCACGCGGACAGACGATAGCACGGCCAATCCAGTTCGATTTCTCGACGATTTTCATTCCTTCCGGTGTGCCATCGGGCAGGAAGAAGCGGATAGAGAAGCCGCGCGCGGGCTGGCTAGGGGTGGCCGTGTCTTTTTCAAGTGCCATGTCAGAATGAACATGGTAGTCGAAAGTGCTTCTGAGCGGTAGCCTGTCCGTTTTCGCTCGGGGAAGCCTTCCACCCGGCCGCGGTGTCCCTGCTACCAGAGGCAAACGCGCGGACCAGACCAGAGCCATAATAGCAGGCGTGAAAAAACTGGCCCGTGTCTATGCGGGTACGTCGGTGTTCGGGGGGATGCTTCGACGAGGAATTCAAGACCGAGAGCCTTCTGTTCTTGAGGAGGTTCGGCGGGGGCCGTTCGTCGTTGTCGTTTCCAACGTTCCTCTCGACGAGTTGGAACTGGCTCCAGACGCGGTGCAGGGAGTTCTGGCGAACTTGCCTCCGCAGCACGTGGAGATCGTTGGTACGTCATCGGAGTCGGACGGGCTCAGAGACGCTTACCTGGAAGCGGCGGTGGTTGGGCCGGCTTCAAGGAACGATGCGGCCCGCATAGCCGTGGCGACCGTTTCCAACGTGGATATGGTGGTGAGCTGGAACTTCAAAACACATCGTCCATTTTGAGAAAATAGGCGGGTACGAGCGAGTGAATAGCCTTCGGGGCTACCGGAGCCCCAGGATCTACTCACCGCGAGAGGTTGTGACGCCATGAAGGCCGAGAAAAAACTCGACTGTGTCGAGATGAAGGCCGAGATCCAGGAGCGACTTCTGCGCGAGGTTGTTGAATTGGGTGAGGAGGAAGCGCAAAGGCGACGTGCCGGGCGTTTGTTGCGCGATCCGATTCTGGGCGGCTTCTTGCGAACCAAGATGGCCAACGGCAAAGGATCGGCTGAGTGATTCTGCACGGCGCAGCCAAGGGCGTTGCTCCAGGTCTCCGAAGGTGTGGGTTATCGTCGTTTCATAAATTCGCCGGCGTATTTTTCAGGCGCCGAGCGAGCGTCGACACGAGCGGGGGACGATCCCTGGCGGGGGCACGTCTCTGGCGGCGGAAACTTTGGGGCTCGAGGAGCGCCGGCTTAACCCCAATGCCGCTTAGTTTTCCCAGTAGCGGGCACATGCATAAGCTGTAGGGCGGACCCCCTGGTCCGCAGCCGGCCCCCTGGCCGGCTTTTCGGTAGTGGTAGGTTATTGATCTTCAGGCAAAGAGCGGGTCCAGGGGGACCCGCGCGGACCTGGGGGTCCGCCCCACAACTTGTGCAGCATTCCCCGGTGTGGGAAAACTAAGTGGCATTGGGCTTAACCCCTCCCTCACGGTCGGGGCTCCGAGGCGCCTGCCGGCTTAGAATAAATGGTGGTTCAATTTCCGACGCACTTTGACGGGAAGCGCTTCTTTAATCCGGATGCTCCGCAGGTGGCCGGGTTTTGGGATGTCCTGCAGTGGAAGCTGACCAGCCGGCCGCAACCGTCACCCGGTTTCCTTGCGGACGTGGAGCCATCCGCGCCACCGCGCTGTGTGGAAGGCAGCGGACTGCGAACCACCCTGGTGAACCATTCGACGGTGCTCCTTCAGCAACGGGGTTGCAACATTTTGACGGACCCCATCTGGTCCCAGCGACCGAGTCCTGTCGCCTGGGCCGGTCCGCGGCGCCGGAGAAAACCGGGAGTATCCTGGGAGGATCTGCCGCCGGTCGACGCCGTGCTGATCAGCCACAATCATTACGACCACCTGGATCTGCCGACACTGCGCCGGCTCAGGGCGCGTGGGGATTCTACCTTCGTGGTTCCGGCCGGCGTGGCCCGGCTGCTGCGCGCGGAGAAGATCGGGCCCGTTCACGAGTTGGACTGGGGCGAGTCACTATCACTCGCGGGGTCACTTTCGGGCTTCCACTTCCACTCGGTCCCGGCTCTGCATTTCTCGAGCCGGGGGATTGCCGACCGCAACAGGACCCTGTGGTGCGGGTATGCGATCGAGTGCCAGGAAGGGCTGGTGTATTTCGCGGGAGACACCGCGTTCGGAGGCCATTTTGCCCAGATTCGGGAAAGGTTCGGATCGCCGCGCCTGGCGTTATTGCCGATCGGAGCTTACGAACCACGCTGGTTCATGTCGCGGGTGCATATGGCTCCCGATGACGCGGTTCGGGCACATGAGATCCTGGGCGCCAAGACCAGCATCGCGATCCACCATGGAACGTTCCAACTGGCGGACGAGGGTATCGACACGCCGGGGAAGCAGCTCATGGCAGACGTGCAGGACGAGTCGTTTCTGGTCCTGAAGAACGGCCAATTTGCCGACATTCGATGACGATCGACAAGCACACGCTCGCGCTGGTCAGCATCGCCGGCAGTTCGCTGGACGTGCTGGGGGCGTTATACCTCGCTTACGACCTGCTGGGCGGGGAACACGGACCACTGCGGACCCTCACCAGGGGAGTCACCTACGGCGCGCTGTTCGGAGCGCTGTACGGCCTGGCCCTCGGGCCGGTATTCGGGTTGGCAAGCGGCGTGGCGCACGGACTCACACTCGCGTGGGAGTTTTCCCGCGCTTCGAGGGGTGGACCGGAGCCGGGATTCTGGCTGGACACGGCCATGAGCGCCATTCGCGGATGCGGCTTCGCCTTGGGAGCAGCCTATTTGTACGGAGGCACATTTGGAGCGACGTTCGGCGCACTGAGCACAGTGGCACAGGCCTTGGCATACCGGGTCGGGCTTCGGCCGACCATCGATTATCGGCCCGCCAGGCACCCGCGTTTGAACAAACATCAATTGCTCGCAGCGGTGAATCGCACGGTGGGCTACACGGTTGCCGGATATATTAGCGCCTTGGCGGCGCATCAGCGTGCGAACGCGCTGAGCGCCGGGTTGAAAGCCGGAGTGGCGATCGGAGTGGTCACGGCGATCGCGAGCCCGTGGATGCCTTCCATTGAATGGCTTGCGGATCATGTACCGGAGAAGCGCATGGGTGTCTACGGGGTTGGATTGATCCTGATCGGCTTCGCGCTGCAATCGGTGCAGTATTGGCTGGCGCTGCTGGATGTGAGTATTAATTAGGGGTTGGGGGTTGGGGGTTGG
>OMOG01000169.1 GCA_900290305.1 Candidatus Sulfopaludibacter sp. SbA4 | reverse complement strand
CTTACAACCGAAGTGGTGCGGAGCGGATACGGCTCGCGAAGTCGATTACCGACTCCGGCTTGGTGGGCTCGGTACGCCGTGACGGCGAACGCTGGAGGATCGCATTTCGTCAGCCGATTGAACCAGGGCCATCCCACGCGATCTGGGTGTGGACGAACACCGGCGTCGTAACCATGTCCGGCGAGTGGGCTGAAACGGCCTGGGAGGCTGAAGCGGCCTCCATCCAACGTGAGCCGATCGCTTTTGCGTTGGCCTTCAACGGTGCCTGTGTGGGAACTGCATTGGCCGAACCCAGCCCGTATCCGCAGCTTTGCGATGTGATTCGTCTCCATTCGGATTGGCTAAGTACCGCGGCGTGGTTGCGATGGTTCCGGATCCCTCTATTGGACGACGATGTGCGCCACGCGATTGCCGATCGCATGCGCGAATGCTGGCTCGGCACGTTCTGGACGTGGCTGAATCCGGATGCGGCGCCGGCCGAGGGGTTGCGCCAGAGCGATCCCAGGACAGAGCGTTGGCAATACGCCATGCGCCGGTTCTTCGAACGGTGGCGGCCGGCACAGGTCGAATCAGGCGAACTCCTGCGGCGTTTCGCCCTCCTCACCGGCGAACCACAACACGACGTTGAGCAGGCTTGGGAACGGTATGATGAGTTGCTCGATATCCATCCCGCATCGTTAGCCAACGCAGCCGTGAATGGCATCGCGGTCATCTATTCCGCTTATACCCCATCCGAACGGCGGATACTGCTGGAAATGCTCGAGAACCTCCTTCTGGATCTGGCTCCTGCGGCCGGAGAAGTGGAAAGAGGCCGGGCGTTTGCCAGGTTGCTCGATCAATCGGCGCAATCGTTGAATGTCGACCCGGCGTTCATCGAAAAGAGCCTGTTGCCAGATGCCGTGCGTCTTTCCGCCGGCGACTTGGAAACCGCGCGGAATTTGCGGATCGCGCTCGCTGTACGTCCATTCCGCAGATGGTTGGCCGCCCGGCTCATTCAGCACGGGATCTCAAATCGGTTATGACCGTTCCCCTGCAGGATACGTTTCAACTCGACGCTTTGGAGGCGGAGTCGCGCCTGCGGAGTCGTCTGCTGGCCTTCACGGAATCGCAAGCGTTCCTGCGGGATCCTCTGCTTCGGAAGGCATGCCGCAGGCTGTGGGCGTCCGGCGGGAGTGACGGCGGCCTTGTCAGTGGAATCTGGGTGGAGGCGGTGTTCCCGTCCCTCTTGTCCGGCCATAGCTTGAGAGACTTGGCGGTTGAAGGAGTAGTCTCGCCAAAGCTGATCGCACAACTGGACAGTGCGAAAGCCATGCCTCCCGACCGCCAGCTTTACTCTCACCAGGAAACGGCT
>OMOG01000121.1 GCA_900290305.1 Candidatus Sulfopaludibacter sp. SbA4 | reverse complement strand
CGCGACGCGGCCGGCGCCAACAATACCGATTGGCAGGCCGTGGGCACGACTACCGTGCAGTGATCCCGCCCCTATCCCTGGTTTATAATGGCGTATCGTTTCAGGAGGGTCTTCACGTGGCAAGACGGCGATGCATTTGGCTGGCGGCGGTGTTCCCCATCGCCATCTTTCTACCGCCCGCGTCCGCCCAATTCACTCAGCAAGGCCCCAAACTGCAGTCCACGGGCGCGGCCGCAAACCTGGGCACGAGCGCCGCGCTTTCCGCCGACGGGAGCACCGCCATCCTGGGCGCGAACCGTGCCAACTGTGATAACGAAGGCCTCGTTTGCCTGGGAGAGGTCTTTGTTTACACGCGAACCAACGGCGTGTGGACCCAGCAAGGTTTCGGTCTGGCCGGTAGCGATGCGTTGGACGACTCGCAGATGGGCTGGAGCGTCGCGCTCTCCGCCGACGGGAATACCGCCATCGCGGGCGGGCCCTTTGACAATATTAGTAGCGACGCCTGTTTCACCGGAGCTGCATGGATCTTCACGCGCGTCAACGGCGCATGGAGCCAACAAGGCAGCAAGCTTCTCCCCACTCCGCCGCCCTGCTCTTTCTCCGAGGTGCAATTTGGCGTTTCCGTGGCGCTCTCCGCCGACGGGAATACCGCCATTGTGGGAGGACCGGGAGCAAGTGGCAATGGAAGCCCAACTGCGAATGACGGCGGCGCCTGGGTGTTTACGCGATCCAATGGAGTCTGGACCCAGCAAACGCAATTACTGGATCGGCGCGGAGTGAACGGAGTGAACACCATTGGCCAAGGCACCTCGGTAGCGTTGTCCGGGGATGGCAATACGGCCTTCGTCGGCGATCCGTATGACAATAACATCAAAGGGGCTGTGTGGGTGTTCACGCGCAGCGGCGGCGCCTGGGCCTCACAGGGCAACAAACTGGTAGGAACCGGCTCCGGCACCGTGCAAGGAAGCTCCGTGGCCCTCTCCTCCGACGGCAACACCGGCGTGGAGGGTTCTACTTTCGGAGGAATGTGGGTGTTTACCCGCAAGAATGGTGTATGGAGCCAGCAGGGCGGCCCGTTGACCGCCACCGCCGCGGATGGCCGCGCGGCTCCCGGCGCGCCCGTGGCACTTTCGGCCGATGGGAATACGGCAATCACCGGCGATTCCAGCGACAACCCAATCGCCGGATCTGACTTCACCGTAGGCGCTGCCCTGGTCTTCACGCGCGACAACCTTGGTGCCTGGAGCCAGCTTGGCGGCAAACTGGTCGGAACGGGCACCACAAACGGGGCGGGTCAAGGAACCGCAGTCGCCATTTCCGGGGACGGTTACACGGCCATCTCAGGCGGGCCCGACGACAATGAGGGCAACGGCGCCGCATGGGTATTCACACGCCAGGCCCCCAGCGGACCCGCTTCCCCGGGAGGAGCCAACCCCGCATCCGGGACCGGCCTCGCCCAAAGCATGAGTTTCACCTTCAACGATCCGCGCGGCTGGCAGGACCTCGACGTGGTCAACATCCTCATCAACAATTTCCTCGATGGGCGCAATGCCTGCTACATGGCCTACAGCCGCACTGCCGGCGTGTTCTATCTCTTGGAGGATAACGGCGGCACGCTTTCGCCGGCCCTGACACTGGGAGGCTCGGGAAGCGTTTCCAACAGTCAGTGCACCGTGGCGGGCGCGGCCTCGGCGGCGGCCGGCAGCGGAAACACACTCACCCTGACGCTCAACATGAGCTTCAGCGCCGGCTTCGCGGGCAATAAGATCCAGTATCTGGCGGCTCGCGATCTCGAAGGCGGTAACTCGGGATGGCAGGCGCTGGGGACGTGGCAGGTGCCATACACGCCCACTGGTACCATCGTCGTGGGAAGCTTCACCCCTGCGCGCGCGGCGCTGGCTTCGGGCACGGCCCAGACGTTGACCGCCCTGTTGTCCGACAGCAAAGGAGCCGGCGATTTCGGCGTCGTCAACCTGCTGGTGAACAACTTCATTGACGGACGGCAGGCATGCTACCTGGCCTATGCCGCGGCGAGTAATTCACTCCTGCTGGTGGACGATACCGGCGATGCCGGCGGGCCGTTTGCCGGGAGTATGACACTGAACGGAAGCGCGGCCACAATTCAAAACAGCCAATGCTCGGTTTCCGCAACCGGATCGTCGGCCGCGAAGAACGGCAACAACCTGACATTGGCCCTGAACATCACCTTCAAATCGGCCTTCGCCGGCAACCACATCGTCTGGGTGGCGGGACGCGACGCGGCAAGCGGCAACAATACCGATTGGCAGGCCGTGGGCACGACTACCGTCCAGTGAGCCGCAATTCGTTGATACAAACTCCCAGCCGCCATCACTCCTTCGCAGAAACAGGGAGGCTGTTACCGGCATGAGATTCTCAAATCGAACGTGGACCGCAGAGCGCCGATTCGTTTGGCTGGCGGCGTGGTTCCCCATCGCCATCTTTCTGCCGCCCGCGTCCGCGCAATTCACCCAGCAAGGCCCCAAACTGGTGGCCACCGGCTCGCTGTTGGGCTTTTCAGCCGCGCTTTCCGCCGACGGCAGCACCGCCATCCTGGGCGCGCCCGATACCACCTGTGATATCTCTGGATTATTCTGCCAGGGAGGAGCCTGGGTGTACACGCGAGCCAACGGCGTGTGGACCCAGCAGGGTCTTGGGCTGACCGCTGACGATGCGGCGGGCAGCGGTCCGGACATGGGAGATACCGTGGCGCTCTCCGCCGACGGGAATACGGCCATCGTGGGCGGCCCGCTCGACAATCTTGGTGGCGGGGCCTGTTACACAGGAGCTGCGTGGGTCTTCATCCGCGTGAACGGCGAATGGTTCCAGCAAGGCAGCAAGCTGCTCCCATCGCCGGATCCCTGCGCTTACGGGGTGGTTACTTTTGGTTCTTCCGTGGCGCTGTCCGCCGACGGCAATACGGCTCTCGTGGGAGGACCGGGATCGGGTGGTCTAGATTCGGCATACCAGTCTGCAATAGACGGCGGAGCCTGGGTGTTTACGCGAGCCAATGGAGTCTGGACCCAGCAAGCGAAATTGCAGGATCCGCGCGGAGTCACCACGTCA
Source organism: Candidatus Sulfopaludibacter sp. SbA4 (assembly GCA_900290305.1). Lineage (GTDB taxonomy): Bacteria > Acidobacteriota > Terriglobia > Bryobacterales > Bryobacteraceae > OMOG01. The sequence goes on along the minus strand of OMOG01000121.1, from coordinate 3,457 downwards.
CGCGTTACTCAAGGCTATTCGGTAGCGCTGTCCGGGGATGGCAATACGGCCTTCGTGGGCGATCCGAAGGACAGTAATAAAACAGGGGCCGTATGGGTGTTCACTCGCAGCAACGGCGTCTGGTCCTCACAAGGCAACAAACTGGTCGGAATGGTCGGAACCGGGTCTTCTAGCCAGCAGGGTAGCTCCGTGGCGCTCTCCGCTGACGGCAGCACCGGCGTGGTGGGTGCTACTTTCGGAGGGATGTGGGTCTTTACCCGCAATAATGGTGTATGGAGCCAGCAGGGCGGCCCATTGCCAGGCACTGCCGCAGATGGCACTGCGGTTCCCGGCTCGCCCGTGGCTCTTTCGGCCGATGGGAATACGGCCATCACCGGCGGGCCCGCCGAGTATGCGGGCGGATCGGGCGCCCTGGTGTTCACGCGCGACAACCTCGGTGCCTGGAGCCAGTTCGGCCCCAAGCTGACGGGAACCGGCGCCGTAGGCAACGCGAATCAGGGAGGCGCCGTCGCCCTCAACGCCGACGGCACAACGGCCATCGTGGGCGGGGCTGGCGACAATAACGAGGCCGGCGCCGCATGGGTGTTCATACGCCAGCCCCCCAGTGGACCCGCATCTCCCGGAGCAGCCAACCCCGCATCCGGAACCGGCCTCTCCCAAAGCATGAGTTTCACCTTCAACGATCCGCGCGGCTGGCAGGATCTCGATGTGGTCAACATCCTCATCAACAATTTTCTCGATGGGCGCAATGCCTGTTACCTGGCCTATAGCCGCAGCGCCGGCGTGCTCTACCTGCTGGAAGACAACGGCGGCACGCTTTCGCCGGCCCTGACACTGGGCGCCTCGGGAAGCGTTTCCAACAGTCAGTGCACCGTGGCGGGTGCAGCCTCGGCGGCCTCCGGCAGCGGAAACACCCTCACCCTGACGCTCAATATGAGCTTCAGCGCCGGCTTCGCGGGCAATAAGATCCTGTATCTGGCGGCTCGCGACCTCGAGGGCGGCAACTCCGGATGGCAGGCATTGGGGACATGGCAGGTGCCCTACACCCCCTCGGGTACCATCGTCGTCGGGAGCTTGACCCCCGCGCGTGCGGCATTGGCTTCCGGCACCGCCCAGACGTTGACTTCGCTATTAGTCGACAGCAAAGGAGCCGGCGACTTCGGCGTAGTCAACCTGCTGGTGAATAACTTCATCGACGGACGGCAGGCATGTTACCTGGCCTATGCGGCGGCAACCAATTCGCTGCTCCTGGTGGACGATTCCGGGGATGCCGGAGGTCCGTTTGCCGGGAGTATGACACTGAACGGAAGCGCGGCCACCATTCAAAACAGCCAATGCTCGGTGAACGGAACGGGATCGTCGGCGGTGAAGAACGGCAACAACCTGACGCTGACCCTGAACATCACCTTCAAATCACCCTTCGCCGGCAACCACATCGTCTGGGTGGCGGGCCGCGACGCCGCCGGCGCCAACAACACCGATTGGCAGGCCGTGGGCACGACCACCGTCCAGTAGAGTTGATATTACTATGTTATAAACTGTTACTGCTGCCAAGTTTGTACTACAACACTCTCAAGTCTTCGGAGCCTGCGACGATTTGGTGGGGCGGGCCCCCTGGGGGTGCCCTCTGGGCCCGGCCGACCCCCTGGTCGGCCTTTGGTTGCGGCTATGCTGCGCTGTGGGGCAGCCAATCTTGGCTGCCGCCGGCTCTCAGCCGGCGCGGGACCCGCTTCGTGGCGCACGCTCTCAGCGCGCCGCGTCGACACTTTTGTCGACGCTTGCCCCCTCTACACCATCAAGAACGCCTGGGCTCACGGCAACTCCACCGTCCCCGCCGCCTGCCAGCCCGAATTCAGCGTGTTACTCCGCGCCGCCAGATAAAACACCTGGTTCCCCGCGAACCCGGCCGTGAACGTGATCGCCAGCTTCAGCGTGAGTGTGTTCCCGGCGCCGCTCACCGAACTGCCCGCCCCGCTGATCGTGCACTGGCTGTTGCTCGCCGCCCCCGAACCCGGCAGCCCCAGCCCGGAATACGGCCCGCCCGCGTCCCCCGCATCGTCCACCAGCAACACCGACCCGCCCGATGCCCCCGAAGGCACAAATGCCAGGAAACATGCGTGCCGTCCGTCGATCGCGCTGTTGATCAGCACGTTCGCCACCGCAATATCCTGCCAGCCGTTGGTATCGGTGAAAGTAAACGTATAAGTGGTGGGTCCCAGACTGTTACTGGTCGCGGGACTCATTCCGCTCACCCAAGGTCCCGCCGGCACACTCCCCGGCACATTCCACGTGCCCAGCGCCTGCCACCCCGAGTTACCAGGCGTCTTATCCTGCGCCGAAAGGTAAAACACCTTGTTCCCCGTGAAGCTCCCGGTGAAAGTGATGGCCAGCGTGAGAGTCAGTGCATTCCCGCTCGCCGCAACCGAGCTTCCCGCCCCGCTGATGCTGCACTGACTGTTGCTCACCGTGCCGGAGCCCGGCAGCAACATCCCGGAGTAAGGTCCGCCCGCGTCGCCTGCATTGTCCACTAAGTACACTGACCCCGAGTTTGCTCCCGAAGGAACAAATGCCACGTAGCAGGCTTGCCGCCCGTCCAGTGCCGAGTTGATCAGCACGTCCACCACGGTCAGATTCTGCCACCCGCCCGAATCGGAAAAAGTGAACGTGAACGTCTGCCCCGCGCTGCTGCCGGCGCCCGGAACAATGCCCGCGGGAGAAGGACCTGCTGGCGCGGCCGATGGCGTCAGCGTAATCGACGCTCTGCCCCCGATATTGGGGTTTGTGCCGTTAGTCGCGATCACGGATACCGTTTGCTGTGTCGCAACCGAAGTCGGCGCGACATACAGGCCGCTCGCGGTGATCGACCCCACCTGCGGGCTGATCGACCACGTCACCGCCGGGCTGCTATGAAAGAAAATCTGGGGCGAGAACTGCTGGGACTGCGATGGCCCCAGAGTTACCGCGGCAGGAGTCACCCCAGCCGTCGGGAACTGATTGCCCTCCAGCGCGATCCCGCCAGGCACTCTGCCGGCCAGGTCCGGCTGGCCGTCGCGATTGAAATCCACGATCGACTCGGCTCCGCCCAGGATATGTTGCCAGCTCTGAAAGCTCCCGTCGCCGTTGTTCAGCAGATAGGCGGCATCCGCGCCGCTCCCCACAATCACATCGGGGAACCCGTCGCCGTTGATGTCGCTGAGTTGCAGGGAGAAATCGTAAGGAACGCCCGTAGTTGCGGGCCCGGTCCGGAAGCTGCCGTCGCCATTGCCCAAAAGCGTCTGAACCGCACTGGGATTGCTGGACGATTCCTGGTTGACCAGCACCGCCAGGTCCGGCTTGCCGTCGCCGTTCAGGTCCGCGATCCCTACGGCCGCCGGAGCGCTCCCGCCGCTTCCCAGCGCCGTCGTGGAGAGCGTGCGGAAGGTTCCATTGCCGTTGTTCAGCAGGATTGCCACACTGC
>OMOG01000137.1:1214-9730 GCA_900290305.1 Candidatus Sulfopaludibacter sp. SbA4 | reverse complement strand
TACTTCCACTGCGGCGGACTGGACCTTGCTCCAACAGCCACTAAATAGCCGGAAGAGCCCTTTGATAAGCCATACCGGTTAGTTTCCACTCTCCTCAGCAACAAAGAGCCGCTGCTGGGCGAGTTTGTTTGGCATGAAGAACTCAAGATACTGCGGTCCTGTTCACGTTGTTCTGTGCTGGACGAGCTGTTGCAAAAACGTGCCACGGCAGGCTTGCCCCGCCACACCCTTTCGGGTATATGCACCTCAAGCATGCGCGTCTGCCAATTACGCTATGACCGCAAACATTAACTCCTCAGACCAACTAGCTCCCACATCTACCTCAAGCTAGTGCCCGTGCAAATCACATACGCCAACAACGGTGCCCGGGCGGGTGTAACCAGCACAAGTCAATTTTGGGCGGAGATTTTCACTCGTCCTATTGCGGCGAGTCTTATAAACCACAGATTCGACGGACCTCTGAGAGTTCGATCGCCTGCGCGGTAGGTAGGTGGTCACGCTGGCAGCCTGCAACTTATTGATTCTAATGGTGGGCGCGACAGGACTCGAACCTGTGACCTCCTGCGTGTGAAGCAGGCGCTCTAACCAACTGAGCTACGCGCCCTTGCAGATACCCCTCAGTCTACCTGAAAAGCGGGACGCGCCGCTACTGCTCGGCGCCGCTCGCGGGCTTGCCGCTGTAGCCGGGGAACAGGATCGGGAGGGCCTGCTCGGAGGTGAACATGCACCGGGCGTTGTGGCCGCACAGCGAGACGACCACGACATGGTGCTGCGCTCCATACTTCTTGTCCACGTACTTGGCGAAGGCCTGGCCGCGCGCGAGACGCGTGGGGCCCTGCGCCATCGCGGGGCACGACGAGTCAAAGCCGCCGAGCGGCAGGATATCGAGTTCGCCCAGCAGGTACGTCACGGGACGCGCGGCGAGCTGTTTCTTCAACTGGTCGTCGGAGAGATTGGAGGTATAACCGGTGCGGCCCTGGAGGCCGTAGGGCCAGTGATCGAAAGTGGTGCAGTTGCGGCCGTCGCCAAAGGGCTGGACACCGCTCTCGTCTGCGGTCGGACGGGCGGGCGCGTTGGGATTGGCGCTGGGGCGGCTGGCGTCGAGGTAGGCGTAGCTCGACGGGTTCGACACCACGTAGGTAATGGGAACGCCCAGCGTATCGTGCACCTTGTTGGCCATCTCGTAGCGGGTGACGAACTGGCCGCCGGCGGAGTGGCCGGAGACGACGATCGCCTTCAGGTTGGGGAAGACGTCCTTCCGCGCGAGCTTGCGCAGGATCTCGTCGGTCAGGTCGTAAGACGTCAGGCGGCTGTCGCTCAGGGATACGCCGCCCGAGCGCCAACTGTCGCCGTTGCAGCTCCAGTTGACCTCGTTGGGGGCCAGGGCATCGGAGCAGCCGCCGCGGCCGCCGGAGTTGGAGGCGAACCGGGGCGAGATCACCAGCGTGTCGTCGAGGGCGCCGGCGAGAAAGGCCGCGGCCACGCTGGTGCGGTAGTAGTTGTCGGCGTCGCGCCCGGCGCCGTGGACCACGATCAGCGCGCGGACGATCCGGTCGTTCTTCGCGTCGAGCGGATGATTGCGGTAGATCAGCGACCGCGACGGTCCACCGCCGAGTGTGACCCACTCCGTGCAGGCAGGCGTGGCGATCGTGCAGGGAGACGCGTAGGCGGCGCCCGAGACCAGAGCGAGGATGATGAGGGTGCGCATTCCTTTTACTTTACTTTAACCTTACCTTACGGGGGTCTCTTTGGCGGAGCCGTAGTACAGGCCGTTGAACAGCAGCTTGAAGGTGCCGTGCGGTTGGCCGCGGAAGGCGACCTCGGGGCCGAACACGAAGACTTTGCCCTCGCCGATGGAGCCCTCGACGATGGCGGCGCCGCCGTCCAGATTCTGTTGACCCCAGGCCCAGCCGCTGGCGAGCACGTCCGGGCCGGAGAACTTCGCTACGGCGACGGTCCGGTTATCGTTGGACTCCAGACGGAAGACCGGACTGCTGTCGAAATCGACGTAGGCGGTCGTCGCCATTCCGTAGGCCAGCGGGTTGGTGTTGTCGATGGAGGCGCGCAGGATCGATCCGGGGATGTAGAACTTGTCCTGCGGCAAGTTCAGATAGGGTTTCACCGGGAGGCCGAGCGACGCAGCCATGCTGGTGGCGCTTCCGATGGTGACGATGGAGCCGCCGGACTCGACGAACTTCTTGAGCTGCGGAATGGTCTTCTCGGCAGTGATCCGTCCGAGCCAGCCGCGGTATTCCGCGGGGATGGTCTCGGGGTTCGGTTGGCCGCCCCCACGTCCGCCGCCGCGACCGCCGGGGGCTGCGCCGTCGGTGAAGACCAGGACGTCGAACCTGCTCTTCAGGTCGCCCGCATCGAGTGTCTGCGGATAGACCACTTCGAACGGGAATTCGAATTGTTCGAAGAGCCAGCGCGTCCAGCCCGAGGGGATCAGGCCGCCGTATTGGTCGTAGAGGCCGATGCGGATGGGTTTGAGTTTGAGGGCTTGGCCGGCGGGGGCTTTGGCGACGGCTTCGACGGGCACTCCGAGTTCCTTGGTGGCGCGATCGAGAATAGGAACACAGGCAGTAATGCCTGTGCCACGCGACACCCAGATGGTTCCCCCTTTCAGCCAGTACACGTCGCAGCCGGCTTTCAGAAGGCGGTTGACCACGATGAAGGAGTTGTTGAGGCGGTGGCTGATCAGGTAGCCGGCTGGGTTCGAAGGTCCGAAGATTGCCCCGGCCGGCGGCTTTTGCAGGATGTTCACTTTCATGAACGGCCCGTCGAAGCCGTCGAGAATGCGGTCGAACTGTATGCCCATCTGGTAGGCCAGCGTCCAGCCGGTAATGTCGTAGGGCGGGTTAGGCGGACCGCCGGGGTACTTGAAATCGTTGGGGTGGTCCTGCGGCTCGAACATGTCCATGACAAACGGGCGGGCGGCTTGCGCGGCTTTCACCACGTAGGAATTGGCCGGATAGTTCTTGCCCGCAACCTGGAATGGGGCGGTTGCCTGGAGGATCGCGATGCCGTTCTTGAGCAGGACGTTGATGAACTGCACGGCTGTGGGGAAGTCAGCCTGATCCGCGGGAAGGATGTAGCCGCGCGGGTCGCGGAACTTCGGATCGTGCAGGACGGTGTTGTAGATCTCGGACGGGACGATGGCTGCTCCGCGCCCAGCGGCGGGGCTGTCACCGGCGGCGGCGGCCTGGGTTCCGCGCCGCCCCGGGGCCTTCGCGGCGGCATCCCCGGCAGCCGCGATGCGCTTGGGAGTGACGGTCCAGTTGTCGCGGCTGCCGCGCTCGATCGAGTTTTGGCCCATGCGCCAGATATTGAAGAGGAACGTCTCGCGGTAACGGGACGCCACATCGAGAACGGCGCGGCTGTATTCCATCTCGTAGTCGATCGACCGGCGGTAATGCCACACCTGCGGCGCGATGGGGAGCGGCTCGTTGCCGCTGGGCAACTGGCGTTCGAGGACCAGCGGAACTTCCATCGGGGTCGGGTTGCCGATGATCTCGGTCAACAGGCCGATCATGTTGTGAAAGTAGCTGATGGTGCGCATGCCGCCGTTCCACCAGGTGGAGTAGTTGGAGGCGCCGCGCATGGCGGATCCGGGCATGCTTTTGGCGATGAGGCGGCTGTGCATGGCGGCGCCGACCAGGTCGACGCCCACGGGCATCAGCGGATCGAAGTTGTAGTTGAAGGGATCGCGGAAGGGAGGCATGAACACTACAGCGCCGGCGGGTCCGGTCTGGTGATGGGTGTGGGTGATCTGAGGAAACCAGTCGATGAACAGAACGCGGTTGATGTTGGCGGTCTCGGGCTGGTTGGACATGAACATGTCGCGGGCGTTGTCGTGGCCGACGTACTTTTGCCAGAGGCGGGGCACGCCGTTGAGGGAGCGCCTGGTCTCATCCGGCTCGCGCATGTACCAGTTGGCGACGAGCTCCTGGCCATCGGGGTTGGCGAGGCACAGCAGCAGGATGTCGTCATCCAGGAAACGCAGGGTCTCCTCGTCGCGGCGGCTCACCATTTGATAGACCAGCTCCATGAGGGCTTGCGAGCCCACCGTTTCGGAGGCGTGGAGGCCGCCATCCATGAAGATGACGGCCTTGCCTTCGCGGGCCATGGCATGGGCTTGGTCCTCGGTGACGCCTTCGGCCAGGGCCAGGCGTTTGGCGATTTCCTTATAGTGGTCGAGTTTCTTCTGGTTGGCGGAGGAGGTGATGACCGCCATGTACTGATGCCGGCCTTCGGCGGTGAGTCCGATGTCTTCGAGCTTCATGCGATCGGATTCGGAGGCGAGCTTTTTCCAATACGCTTCGAGCTGGGTGTAGTTGGCGACATGATAGTCGTCGCCCAGGTTGAAGCCGAGCGCTTGTTGGGGCGTGGTTTGGGCGACGGCCGCGGGCTGCGCGGCCGCCGCCCAAGCGGCGATGAGGAGCAGGGAGAGCATCAGAACCTAAGGCGCAGGCCGAACTCCATCTGGCGCGACTGCACCCCGTTGGTGCTGGTGGCCTGGTTGGTGACCACTCCCCAGGAGGCCCCGGAATCGATATTCATGCTGGGGTTGGCGGGCTGAAAGTGGTTCAGGAGGTTGGAGAACTGGAAGATCAGCGTGGCCCCTACGCGTTCCGTGAAGTGCATGTCTTTGGATACCGTGGCATCGAGGTTCCAGGTGGGGAATCCGCGGATAATGCCGGCGCCGCCGGCATTGGTATCGAAGCCCAGAATCAGGCGGCGGAACTGCGCGCAGCTCGCCATCGGATTGGAGAACAGGTTGATCCCGGAACCGCCGGTGGAGGCGTTGCCGTTGATGCCGCATCCGGCGGGGACACTGACGTTGTAGTGCGCGGAGTTTCCGCCGGTGAACGGGGAAGCCAGGGCCGCATTTTCATAGGCGCTGTTGTTGTTGCCGTAGACCTCGCCGAACGACTGCGCGTCGACATTGGTGCCGGAGCCGATGTTCACCTCGAGCGGCGCACCGCTTTGCGCGGTGAAGAGCGGGGAGATGGACCATCCGCCAAGAACATGGCCCAGAACTCCCTTCTGATCGCGGAAGAAAGGCGATTGATACACCAGGGTGAGGTTATAGACGAAGCGGATATCGTAGGGTTGCGGCCCATAAGCGGCTTGCAGGTTCCACGGGTCGGCAACCGTCATGGAGCTGCCGCTCTGATTCACGGTGCCGGTGCCGAGCGCGCGTCCCCATGTGAAGTTGGAACGGGCGGTAAGGCCGTGCCAATCGCGCAGGGTGAACGACCAAAACGCGGCGTTGTAGTTTCCGTAGCCATTGCTGGTGGAAAGTTCGAGCGCGGTAAGCTGCGGCCCGACGTTGCCGCCGGGCAGGGCGGGCGAGCTGAGCAGGGTACGGCCGAGCGTCCAGGATGGCGCCGCGTTGAGTGCCGCCCACATGCTGTAGACCTGGGTGGTCTTGATATTGGAAGACTGCTTGGAGGCGACCGCGGCCGTGCAACTGGAGAACCCGGAACAGTAAGATCCGCCGAGCCCTCCGAGGGCGGCTTCGAAGAACGGTTGCGGGGTGACGGCCGCCCCGGAAGCGACCTGGAAATACGTGTTTGAGAACGCGTTGGCGAAGGTCTGGCCGCCCAGCGTGGTCATGTAGGGCACCGCATCGATATTGATCAACTGATACTCGTTCTTGATTTTGCGACCGATGTAACCGATCTCCATCACCACCTTCTGCGAAAAGGAGCGCTGGATGGTGAAGTTCACTTCGTCGGAGCGATCCTGCCGGAAGTTGGGATCGAGGAGGGCGCCGTCGCCGGCCGAGGCGCTGCCGTTGACGCCGGGGAAATAGGGCTGCGGCAAAGTCTGGGTGACCGGCAGGGTGGGGGCGGTCAACCCATCGGTACCGATACGGAATGCATTGGTGGGGTCGACGCCGCCCTGCCCCAGGCACTGGCCGGTCTTGCTGGCGCCGATGCACTGAATCACCTGCCCGATACCCACGCCGTTGGCGGGAACGCCGGCCATGCGGATGCCCTGCGTGCGGCCGTAGATGCGGCTGTAGCCGCCGCGGAAGACGGTCTTTCCATGGCCGAATACCCGGCCGAGAATGCCGCTGTCGAAGTTCGGATTCCACGCCACCGCGAGGCGCGGGCTGACGCCGCCGTAGAAAGGATCGTACGGATACTTGGGGTGGCCGGTGACATTCTGGATGGTGGCGAACGAGATGGTGGGCTCGTAGACCTGTCCAGCCAGGGCCGCGGTCTTCTTCGACTGCAGGAAAGTGTCGAAGCTGAGCGGGCTTCCGGTGGAGTCGAGGAACATGACCTGTTTTCCATCGGGCGAATAGGGCGGCATGTCGATGATGTAGGCCAGCCCGTAGGTGAGGGTGAGGGTCGGCTTCACGTGCCAACTGTCGGTGGCGTACAGATCGTACTTGGGGAGGACGGAGTGGATAAAGATGGGGACACCGACGGGATTCAAGGACAGGTTCGAGCCGCTGCGAGTGAGCAAGACCTGCGTCTGCGACACGATGCCGAGGACCTCGGAATAGAGGGTGTTGTAATTTCCGAGCTGGCCGCTGGGGAGACCCGCGGGCTGATACGGGGAGGAGAAATTAATGCCGGTGCCGCTGGTGATCTGGTAGACCAGCGCCGCATCGATGCCGATTCCATTGTCGTTGCGGGTGAAGAAATCGTAGTTCCGCTGATAGCTTCCGCCGAACTGGACCAGGTGGTTGCCATGCAGCAGGCTGAGATCGTCGCGGAAGACCGAGTCGTGGCCGTCCCAGGTGCGCTGGCGCGTGCTCTGGGAGTCCACGTTGTAGGGGATCAGCGCGTTGGCGGATTCACCGCCGATCTCCACGGCGCCGGTGAGGCCGTTGAGCTGCGGCGCCGCGCCGTTGGTGGACCACTGCCACCAGTTGCGCAGGTAGTTGAAGTGGAAATCGTTGGTGAGATTGGCCGTAATGTTGGTGGTGAGCCCGGCCACCACATAGGAGGGCTTCTCGGGCCGCGGAGCGCTGGCCGCGGCCTGCCCGAAGGTGTCGCCCGGCAGAGCGCCGCCGATATCCACCTGCGAGTTGGTCAACTGGTTGAAGCGGTAGTAGCGGTAACTGGACATGAAGTGGTTGCGGGAACCGAAATCGTGATCCAGGCGCACCACGCCGAAATCCGAGCTTTGCGGCAGATTGACATTCGTGAGATAGCCTTGGGTGTTGACCTTGTCTCCGGCGGTGGGATCGTTGGCGAGCGGCATGAACTTCGACCAGATCTGGCTGACGATGGGGTTGAGGCCGATTCCGCGCGGGTCGCAGAGTCCGCCGGGGCAGACCGCCGGCTGATAGGTGACGCCGTTGGAAGTGACAGGAACGGGATTGAGGTTGAAAGCCTGGTAGACGCCGGCGCTGTTCTGGACTTGAATCACTCCGAGGCGCATCAGGGGCGTGGGCACCAGCTTCTCGACGGTGGTGGCATTGGGGAAGCGATAGCCTTCGTAGTTGACGAAAAAGTAAGTCTTGCCGCCCAGGAATTTCGGCCCCACGGGCCCGCCCAGAGCGCCGCCGAAGCGATTCTTGTGGGACGAAGTCAGCGGCGTGTAGGGCAGCCCCAGTTGCGTGTCGGGGACGTGGTTGTTGCGCCACAGATTGGCTGCGCCCACGTTGGTGGCGAAGTAGTAGTCATACACGGCGCCGTGGAATTGATTGGTGCCGCGCTTGGTGACCATCTGGACCTGGCTGCCGGCGGCGCCATTGAAGTCGGCCGTCTGGTTGCTGGTGCCGACTTTGAACTCTTCGATACTTTCGATGGGTGTCGGCATCACGCCGGAGGGCGTGCCGCCGGAGGAGGCGCTGCCCGCATAGCCGTTGCCGGGAACATAGGTGCTGGCATTCCCGGACATATCGTCACTGTTATTGCCGCCATCCAACTGGAAGACGTTCTGGTCGGAGGCGGCGCCGGCGACGTTGCCGGTGGGCATGACCCCTACCTGGAGCACGGAGAGCGTCGACACATCGCGGCCCAGGTTGGGCACCAGTTGCAGCGATGCGCCGGTGAGGGTCGACCCCACGGTGGCATTCATCACCTGCAGCTCGGCGCCGGCTCCAGCCGTTACTTCCACGGTGGTGGAGGTGGAACCGAGTTGGAGCGAAAAATTGGCGGTGAGGGTGAGGCCCACCTCGACGGCCTGCGCGGCAATCCGGGCCTGGGAGAATCCCGGCTTTTCGACGGTGATGTCATAGGAGCCGGGCGCCACGTTGATGAAGCTGTATCGCCCCGTTTCGTTGGTTACGGCGCTCCGCGCGATGTTGGTCCCAACGTCGATGAGGCGGACTTCGGCCCCCGCGACGATGGCATTTTGCTGGTCCGTTACCTGGCCGGAAACGGTACCGGTTGACGTGGATTGCGCCCCGGCGAGAATCGCACCGAAGCACAAAAGGAAGCTGAGAGAAATGGACTGGCGCGAGAAAAACGCGTTCATGTTTACCCCTCCCCCGCGGAACTTGGTGAACTGGTAATTGGGCGGTAGTTTATCACAGTTGGACGGTAGCG
>OMOG01000137.1:0-1204 GCA_900290305.1 Candidatus Sulfopaludibacter sp. SbA4 | reverse complement strand
GGGTTTTGTGGAAAAGATGCGCCCCCGTGTCCGGACAGGGGAAGAGGCCAGCCGAGTGACGCATCGGAAGCGTGTGCCGAAACATTATTCCCGGTGTTCTAAGTGTTTCTTTTCCTGTGGGTTGGGGAGAGGGGCGGAGTTTGGGTGACGCATCTTGGGCATTTTGTGGAAAAGATGCGTCACCCCCTTGTTTGAGGGGATCGGGCTTACGCAAGTGCGGGGGTGGCTCAGTGCGTCCGGCCGAGATCCGGTCAACGGGTTTTGAGTTCGGAAAGTAGTGCAATGGGTAAATGGGCTGCCCCTCAGGTGGGGACGGCAGGCCGCACCCCATCCTTCAGTTCCAGAGTAGCAGCACGACTTTCGGGGTTTCGCACGGAGATTGGCGCTGGAGACACGTAAGTGACTGAAAACGTTCGGTTGATTTTGCGAAAATTTTGGGCGAAGTGCTGTGACCGTGATTTTTGGGAGGAGTGTTCTCGCGAGTAGGCGCCGGGTTATCGCACAATCAAAGGCGACAAGCCGACTTGCGGGACCGATGTTGCGCCAGGTCTTGCCGCCATCGGAGGACTTGTAGACGCCGTCGCCGTTGGAGGCGTTACTCATCCTTTAGCCGCGCGTTCACCCGTTCGATCATGGTGCGTTCGCGGTAGCGTTCCGGCTCGGCCCAACTCAACTCGCGTGGTGGTGTCGCCAGGAAACCTTCCTTCTGGCGCGCCCGGTTGTTCGGATCCACGATGGGCACGTGCCCCAGGGCACGGCTCTGCTCTTTAATGTGGTACGCATCGTACGCCGAATCCATCAGGTCATAGCAATAGGTGACGCGTTGCGTCGTCATGGTGGCCAGAGGGATGGCCACTTGAGAATCATGCAGCGAGGCGGAGATCAACACGGCACTGATGGGGATCTGCCCGTCGGCTACGTCCAGATGGAGTTTGTAGCCGCGCCAATAGTCCGTGTTCCCTTGGCTGTTCTTCTTGCCGCCGATGTCACATTGCGTCGGCAGATCGGCCAGCATTTCCGGCAGTTGCATGCTCCGCTGGCGTTTCAGGCGGGTGTTCTGTTGGGGCACGTAGGGCCGCTTGCCGCCCGGGAAACGTTGATTAGGACCACGCGGACCGGTTTTAGCGTGTGGCCGCGCAGCCCCGCCTGCGGCCTTTCTCGCTGCGGCTCGCGCGGCCTTCCGCTGCTGTTTGATCTCCGCCTT
>OMOG01000264.1 GCA_900290305.1 Candidatus Sulfopaludibacter sp. SbA4 | reverse complement strand
CCCAACCCCTAACCCCCAACCCCCAACCCCCACCCATGCTACACTGCTCGCGAATGCGAATCGCCGCGCTGATCCTCCTCACCGCCGCGGCCGGCGCGGCGCAGCCCGTGATTCCCGCCGGCCTGGATGCCTACCGCATGTGGGACCGCTGGGCGTACCAACGCATCGGCGTGCGCGCGTACATGCGCAGCACCTATGACCGGCAAGGCGGCAACGAGCGGGCCGACGCCTCCCACTTCCTCTATCAATTGGCCGACGACTACAATGTGACGCTCGACGTGGAAGGCCCCGGAGTGCTCTACTTCGCCCGCTACAATCACTGGCACGGCAGCCCGTGGCACTACGGCGTGGACGGCACGGACCACATGGTGAGCGAAACCAGCAGCGCGGATCCGGCGCATCCGGCGCCGAACTCCGTGTTCCTGCCCGAGGCGGCATTTCCCAGCCCTCTGACCTTCACCTGGGCGCGGACCAAAGGCGCCGATCTCATGTGGGTGCCGCTCGCATTCGAGAAGTCCTTCCGCATGGCCTATTCGCGCACGTTCTACGGAACCGGATACTACATCTATCACCAGTTCGTGCGCGGCACGAAGCTCTCCAGCCCGATTGCCGCCTGGGATGGCCGCACGCCGCCGGCGCGCGACGTCCTCGATCTGATCGATCGCGCGGGCAGCGATCTCGCGCCGGCCGCCGGAAACAGAGGAGCCCGCCGGCAGTCCGGCCAGGTCGAGCTTCCCGCGACGGGCTCCGTCCCGGTATGGTCGGACGCGCACGGCCCCTCGACCATCCGCGCGCTCGAATTCTCCGTGCCGCGCGAGCAGGCGCTGGCATTCTCCCGCGCGCGCCTGCGCATCACGTGGGACGGCCGCGCAGAGCCATCCATCGACGCCCCCGTCGCGCTCTTCTTCGGCGCGGGCATTCTGTATAACCGCGACAACCGCGAGTACCTGGTGAAAGCCTTCCCCATGGTCGTCCGGTATGACCGCGACCGCGTTCACCTGAGCTGCTACTTTCCGATGCCGTTCTTCCGCTCCGCGCGGATCGAGCTGACGGGCAGCGGGGAGGCAGCCATCGCGGGAGTGACTTGGAGCGTGCGCTACGAGCCCTATCGCGACCCGGCCAACTACGCCGCTTACTTCCACGCCACCTACCGCGACCATCCGTCGCCCGAGCCCGGCAAGGACCTCGTGCTGCTCGACACCCGGCAGGCCGAACGCGGCGGAGACTGGTCGGGCCAGTTCGTCGGGACGTCCTTCATCTTCTCGCACGACGCGGTGCTGAATACGCTGGAGGGCGATCCGCGATTCTTTTTCGACGACAGCCAGACGCCCCAGGCCTACGGCACGGGCACCGAGGAGTGGGGCGGCGGCGGCGATTACTGGGGCGGCGAGAACATGACCCTGCCGTTTGCAGGCCATCCGGCGGGCGCCCGCAATGCCGCCACCGCCGCCAGCGCCGAGGACAAGGTCGAGTCCGCCTATCGCTTTCTGCTGGCCGATCTCATGCCCTTCGGCAAGAACGCCGTAATCCGTCTGGAGCATGGCGGCATCAACGAATCCACCCAACACTATGAGACGGTCACTTACTGGTATGGACTGCCGGCGGCATCGCTGATCCAGACGGACGAGCTTTCGATCGGCGACGAGAAGAGCGAGCGCGAGCACCGCTACTCTTCGCCCGACGCCTCGCCGCCATACGAAATCGCCTCGCGATACGAATGGGGACCCGATACGCTGGACGGCAAGGAAATCTATCCCGCCACGACGGACCGCGGGCGGACCACCAGGACGGCGTCCGAATTCACCCTGCGGATCGATCCGAAAAACCTGGGCGTGATGCTCCGCCGCAAGCTGGATTATGCGTTCCCCAATCAGCGCGCCGAAGTGTTCGTGAGCGATGGTCAAGGATGGAAACCGGCAGGCGTCTGGTACCTGGCGGGCTCGAATACCTGCGTGTTTTCGAGTCCGCGGACTGAGCTGGGCGCCACCGAGCACGTGGTCCAGACCTCCAACCGGCGGTTTCGCGACGACGAATTCCTGATTCCACGCGACCTCACCGCGGGCCGCTCGTCCATTCGGGTTCGCGTGAAGTTCACGCCGGTGCGGACGCCGCTCTACCCCGGGTATCCGCTGCCCGATCTGGCCTGGAGCGAGATCCGCTACACGGCCTACAGCTACGTGATGCCGAAGTTCACCGTTTCAAAGAAGACAGTGCCTTCAACACCGCCTCGCGACTCTTCGCGATGACCGCGAGATAGGCCCGGGTTGTTGCATCCGGTTTCCTGCGCCCCTGCTCCCATTCTTGAAGCGTCCTTGGATTGATGCAGAAAGCCAGGGCAAACTCCGATTGCGACATACGGGCTCTTTTACGGATGCGTTTCACATCCACTTCGTCCGGCAAGACCACGCGCCGCGTGGGAAGCGTCTTCTGGCCCTTTACATGGGCCAGGATCTCCCTGGCGCTCTCCTCCAGGGCGAGCCCGAGCCCCGTACGCTTTCCGATTCCGGCCTTCCGCTTGTAAGTGCTCATGCTTGTCGACCTCCTTTTACTGCTCTCTTGATCTGCGCCGCGAGCTTGGCGAGCACATTCTGATCGGCCGCCGAAAGAGCCCGCTTTCGCGATTTGGCATATATCGATGCCATGTAAACCCGTCCCGGTTCCGCCAGGAAGAAATAGATGACCCGAAAGCCACCGCTCTTTCCCTGGCCCCGCCGGGCCCAGCGTGCCTTTCGGAAGCCGCCGGCACCGGGGATTACTGGATGAACTTCCGGCGCAAGGGCTATGAAGAACTCCATCGCCAGACGCTCGTCCTCGTCCATGAGCGCCGAGACCTGAGATTCGTAACTCGACAGGCTGACGATTTCGGCGATCACTAACTTACTATACGGCATTGACGTAGGGGCGTCAACGGCATAGCGATATGGCTTTCCGCCAAGGTTAGAGCGGTGGGCCGACGCTGGGCAGCGCATCGACGCAGGTAACTCTGCGCGCGTTATGCGGCGGGGACGTCGCGGAAGTATCCCAGACCTCCAACCGCCGCTTTCGCGACGACGAGTTTCTGATCCCACGCGACCTCACGGCGGGCCGGTCGTCGATCCGGGTTCGCGTGAAGTTCACGCCGGTGCGGACGCCGCTCTACCCCGGCTATCCGCTGCCCGAGCTGGCCTGGAGCGAGATCCGCTATACGGCGTACAGCTACGTGATGCCGAAGTTCCTGTAAAACGCAAGAGGTTGACAGACGAAAGCGTCTGTCCCACGTTGGTGCACCGGGCTTGCGTCTTGGTGGGGCAGGCGCTTCCGCCTGCCAACCGATGTTTCTCAGGTTCTGAGTCTGAGAATAGGCTACCATTGGTGCGAGGATTCACGTTCATGAAAACGGCGCCCGCAAGATTGCTCTACCTCGTGGTCGGCTTCACACTCGGATATCTGCTGATGGGCGCGTCGCCCCTGGCGGCCCAAGGTGATTGCAAAGTGATTTTGGATGCTGAGGACAAGGTGCTCAACACCCCCACCCACACCTACAGCACTATGAACATGGGCGGCCGAACCATGAACATAGAGACGATATACGCCGCCGGCGCTGTTTATACAAAGTACGACGGCAAATGGAGTTCCGGCGGCACGACGAAGGATATCGAGGAGTTGACGCAAAAGAACCGGCAGACTGCTAAAGCGACCTGCAGTCATCTGAAAGATGAGTTGGTGGACGGTGAAATGACGGGGGTATACAGCTCGCACGAGGACTCGCCCAAGGGCAAGATCGATTCTCAGATCTGGATTTCCAAGGCGAAGGGGTTGCCGCTGCGCCAGGATATCGACATTGACGTTGGCGGCAGCAGGGGTAAGTCGCACTCTTCCATGCGCTTCGAATACGGCAACATAAAGCCGCCGATGTGATGCTGTAAGACTGAGTGCATTGTGCCACTATAGGCATATGAAGCTCTTATGGTGCGCCGCTCTCGCCGCGGCCACCCTCTCCGCGCAGACATTCTCCGGGGCCCGCGCGCTCGATGACGCCATCAACCTGGCCATCGATCAGGGCCGGCTCCCGGGCGCCGTCGTGCTGGTCGGGCACAACGGCCAGGTCGTGTATCGCAAAGCCTACGGGAAGCGGGCGCTCGTGCCGCAGCCGGAAGACATGACCGTGGACACCATCTTCGACTGCGCGTCGCTCACCAAAGTCATCGCCACCACGTCGTCGCTCATGAAGCTGTTCGAGCAGGGCAAGTTCCGTCTGAGCGACCGGGTCACCGAGTACATCCCCGAATTTCAGGGCGGCAAGAGCGACATCACGCTGCGCAATCTGTTCACGCACTTCTCCGGCCTGGCGCCCGACGTGCCGCTCAAGGAGCCGTGGACGGGATACGACACCGGCATCCATTTAGCCTGCACAGACAAGCCCACCGGCCCGCCGGGCGTGCGCCACGTCTACAGCGACATCAACTTTATCCTGCTGGGTGAGATCGTGCATCGCCTGAGCGGGCAGATGCTCTCCGACTACGCGCGGCAGAACGTCTTCCTTCCACTGGGCATGAAGGACACCATGTTCCAGCCGCCGGCGTCGCTGGTGCCGCGCATCGCGCCCACGGAGCGCCCCAACAAGACCGGCGTGCCCCTGCGCGGCGTAGTGCACGACCCCACCGCGCGCAACATGGGCGGCGTTGCCGGCCACGCGGGCCTGTTCTCCACCGCCGACGACCTTTCGCGCTTCGCCCAAATGATGATCGATGGCGGCGAGCTGAATGGCGCGCGGCTTTTCAGCCCGCTCACGGTGACCAAGTTCACCGAGCCGCAGACGCCGCCCGATCAGCCCATCCTGCGCGGCCTGGGGTGGGACATCGATTCGCCCTATTCCGGCAACCGCGGCGAGCTGTTTCCCATCGGTTCCTTCGGCCACACGGGCTTCACCGGCACTTCCCTCTGGATCGATCCATCCACGAAGACCTACGTCATTCTGCTGGCCAACAGCGTCCACCCCGATCTGCGGCCGGCGATTACCGGCCTGCGGTCGAAGGTCGCGACCATCGTGGCTGCGGCGGTGGGGATCGGCGCGCAGGGCGTCACGCTGACCGGTTACGCCGAGACGCAGAGCGGTGCGGGCGGCCGCCGCGAAGTGGTGCACAACGGAGAGACGCGCACGGGCCTCGATGTGCTGGTGGCGGAAAAATTCCAGCCGCTGGCCGGCAAGCGCATCGGCCTGATCACCAACCAGACGGGTGTGGACCGCGACGGCCATCGCAATATCGACCTCATGCGCCAGGCGGGCATCACGCTGGTGGCACTCTTCTCGCCCGAGCACGGATTCGCGGGCGTCGAAGACCGCCCCGGAATTCAGGACTCCACCGATCCCGCGACCGGCATCAAGGTCTTCAGCCTCTATGGCCAGACCACGCGCCCGACTCCCGAGATGTTGCGCGGCATCGACGCCCTGGTCTTCGACATTCAGGACGTGGGCGCGCGCTTCTACACCTATGAGACCACCATGGCGTACGCGCTGGAGGCCGCCGCCAAAGCCGGGATTCCGTTCTACGTGCTGGACCGCCCCAACCCCATCACCGGCACCCACGTGGAAGGTCCGCTGCTGGATGCCGCCAACCGGTCTTTCGTCGGATCGTTTGCCGGCCTGCCCGTGCGGCACGGCATGACCATGGGAGAACTGGCGCGCCTGTTCAACGGCGAGAACAAGCTCGGCGCCAACCTGACCGTGATCGCCAACGAGGGGTGGAACCGCGGCGATTGGTTCGACTCGACCAACCTGCCGTGGATCAATCCATCGCCCAACATGCGCAGCCTGAATGCCGCGGCGCTGTACCCCGGGCTGTGCCTGCTGGAGTCGGCGAAGAACTGGTCGGTGGGCCGTGGGACGGATGCCCCATTCGAGCAGGTCGGCGCGGATTTCATCGGTGGCCGCGAGTTGGCTACGTATCTGAACCGGCGGCAGGTTCCGGGAGTGCGCGTCTACCCCACCAGCTTCACGCCCGCCGAATCGAACTTCAAGGGCAGGCGCATCGAGGGCCTGCGTTTCGAGATTACCAATCGCGAGCTGCTGGATTCCACGCGGCTGGGCCTGGAACTGGCCGCGGCCGTTCAGCAATTATATCCGGGTAAAATCGATTTCTCGATTTTGAAGCGCCTCATCGGCAGCGACGACGTGATTCGCCGCCTTCAGGCCGGCGAAGATCCGCGCACCATCCAGCAGAGCTTCATGGACGGAATGGAGGCGTTCGTCAAAATGCGGGAGCAGTATTTGCTGTATCGCTGAGCTATGGCTCAGGCTGAGCCAAGGTTCAGGCTGAGGGAATTAGCCGCCGTTCGAGTCGTGCCCGCCGACGCCGGCAAGATCCTCGATTTTGGTGCCTTTGCTGTCGATCCGCTGGGCGATGGCGCCTCGGATATCCATCTGGTCTTCGGTCGCGCCGATTCCGGAGAGTTTCCGTTCCGGATTCTTGATTACCGTTTCGGGAAGCCGTGCTGGTGCCATGCTTGCCCTCCTATGGGTTGATTTGAGTATCGGCTCGTTGGAGGCCGAAGTCAATAGGCTTGCATTCGGCTGGTGGTATCTACGATACTCGCAGTCGTGATGGCTCTTCCCCCGGCGCCGGTTACCGATCTGAAGGCAGTGGAAAAGGTTCTAAGTCTTGAGCCGCTCCGAACGAATGAAGAACTCGACCGTTTTTATCGGGGTGAAGTGAACGAGGTTCGTGGCGAAGATGCGACCGAGCGGCTGGCGATGAAATATGGACAGGCCTTCGATGGGGCCCCGTACAAGACTTTTGTTATGGGCCATCCCGGTGTTGGCAAATCGACCGAGATCAGTCGATTGCTTCGGCAACTCGCCGGCCAGTACCGCGGCATCCGGTTCAGCATTGCCTCGGAACTGAACCCGTACAGCTTCAAGATCTTCGACGTTCTCCTGCTGATGATGATTAAAGCAGTTGAGGAGAGCCGGGCGCTGCTGGGCGCCGGAGTCTGGGACTCGGCAATCACCAAAGGGCTGCTGGATGATATCCTTGCCTACTTTGCGGACGAAAAGATCACCGAGACCAAGACGCACGGAGCCGACGTACAAGCCAGTGCCGGAGTAAAGGCGGAGTCCCTTTGGACCAAATTGCTACCGGTGTTCGCCAACGTAAAAGGCGAGATTAAGTTTGGCACAGACCGGAAACAGGAGACCGTCGAATATCGGCTAAAGCGCCTCCCGGATCTGGTCGCGCTTGCCAACCGCCTCATCGGCTTCTGCGCGGGCTCGCTGAAGAACATCGAAGGTAAGGAGTGGCTGTTCGTCCTGGAAGACTTCGACAAGTCCGGCATATCGGGTGAACAATTGCAGGAGGTGTTCGTTCAGTACGGGACCGTGTTTCAGGAACTCACCGCCCACATGCTGTTCATCATCCCGGTATGGATGGGCTATTCGCAAGAAGCCAGCCGTTTGCCATTTTCGAAAACGCTGCTTCCGGACACGCCTGTGTTCGACCGGTTTCATGTGGCGCATCAGCGGGGCCGAGCGGCGGTCCGCCAGGTCTTGGGTGCCCGAGTCAGCCCCGAGCTGGTCGAGTCGGACCAGGCCGAACGCCTCATCGTGGCCTCAGGCGGCAACTTGCGGGATCTGTTCTCCATGATGTCCGACGCGGCGGACAGGGCGCTCCTGCGCGAGCGCGACGCGGGTGCCCGGCAGGTAAACGAACAGGACGTCACAAAAGCCATCAACGTCATGCGCCGTGAATACCTGAACCGCCTCGGTGAGAGCCCGCACGATCCCAAGCCGGTCCACTGGGAAGAAAAATCCGAAACGCTGCGTGCGGTATATCACGGTGACCCCGGTTCTGGTGTGCCAGGGCCGGGTCTCTACTCGCTGCTCCGCGCCCGCGCGGTGCAGGAGTTCAATGGCGAGGGTTGGTTTGGTGTTCATCCCCTGGTAGTCGATATTTTGAAAGAGCAGAAGCAACTGGAAGAGGACGCACGTGGCGGGACCAGTTGACATGGAGTCCGGCTCCATTCAGGAGACGTTCGAGATCCTCAAACGCTGGTGTCTGCGTCCCGGCCGGGGACTGGTCCGGGCGGGCTGGGACTCGATCATATCGCGCGAGCGAGTGACGGACCTTCTGCGTTCCGCGTTGGCCGAAGCGGGCGTTCCGTTTCAGGAAATGGAGTTGCCCGCTGGTGCATCCTCCGATAAGGTCGCGCGCGATCTGCTTAGTGAGCTCGCCACTTTCCCGCCGGGCGCGGTTTCGATCACGGGACTCGAATGGGCGTATCCCGAAGGAGGCTCACTGTACCAGACGTTGGGCGCTTTGAATTTTATCCGCGAACCGATTGCCTCGTTTCCTCTTCGGCAGATTTGGTGGATGCCGCAGCACATTGCCGAACAGTTCGTAGTGACGATTCCCGATTTGGAATCCTGGTTTTCGCTGCGTCTCCATTTAGAAGAGGTGCTCCGGGCGGACTCGCGAGGCCGGTCACCAGACGAGGCGGCTCGGGCCATTAGCACGGCGGAGGCAAGCCACCTCGCGGACCAGCTTGTACAACGGATGCAGAACGCGGAGCGGGCCGACATACCAGACGAGCGAATTTGGTCCGAATTGGGGCGGCCGTTGCTGAAGCTCTTGGCCGAAGGTGGGCTGAACGACGACAGAGAATACTGGCTGGTACGGCTCTGNNCCCTTCAGACGGAGAAGGGCGAGGGCGATTTTGAGACCTTGCAGGCAACGGCAGACCTGGCCGCTCTGGCGCGGGAGCAGGGTGATCTGGCTACCGCGGCCCAATTGTGGTCATCCATCTTGGAGGCGGATCCGAAGTCGATACCCGCGATGAGCAATCTGGCGGCGGCACTTTCAGAAGCTGGAGAACTCGCGAAGGCGCGCGAACTGGAAGAGCGCGTGGTCCGCCTATTGGAAGAGAAGTCGGGCCCCGAACACCCGGACCTGCTGCAGGCGCTCAACGATCTGAGCGTCACTATGCACGACCTGGAGGACTATGCGGGTGCTCGCAGGCTGCAGGAACGAGCCGTTAAGATAGCCCGCCGGATTCTGGGCGATGAGCATCCCCGAACGCTACTCCTCATGATGAGCCTGGCGAATACTCTTCAGGATCAAGGCGATGCCAGAGCCTCCAAACGGCTCCTGGAACAGGTCGTCGCAACTCAGAGCCGCAGGCTAGGCCCGGAACATAAGGAGACGCTAATCGGCAAGCTCAACCTAGCCTTGGCTCTCAAACGGCTGGGGGATTGGCAAGCGGCTCGCACCTTGGAGGAAAAAGTCCTCGAAAGCAGCCGCCGGCTTATGGGGGAAAAACACCCGCTCACCACCCAAGCCGCCGCCAATCTGCTGTGGACTTTGCAGGGCCTTGGGGCGCCGGCGGACGCCAGCACTCTGTTCCACCGGAGCCTCGAATGGCTTCTCGCCACGGACCCGTCATTCTTGCCGGCCTCTCTGCGCCGGATTCAGAATGACCTCCGGCCGCTCGCCCCGACACTGGAAGCTGCATCGCCAAGAGCCTAATACACCGTCCTCTGCCGCCTCTCCCCCTTGCTCGCGAACGAGAACCTTGGCTCGCCGGCGCCGCCCTTCACGATCGCCTGGCACACATACTCGCCCACGGCCGGACCGTGCTTGAACCCGTGCCCCGAGCCTCCGCCCACCAGCCACACGTTCTCGAACTCCGGATGCCGGTCGATCAGGAAATCGCCGTTCGAAGTATTCTCGTACTGGCAGACGCGCGACTCGGTGAGCGGTGCGTCGCGCAGATCGGGAAAGCGCTCGGCCAGGAACCGGCGCGCCTCCTCCAATCCCGCGGCGCTGATCCGCCGGTCGCCGGTATCCGGGTCGAAGGCCTCTCCGTGCCGGTCGAACCCCAGCTTGAAACCGCGGCTTTCCAAGTCGGGACATCCGTACGGACCGCGCGGATCGGTGAAGTCGATCCACGCCGGGAAGTGGGGCGGGGCGAATCGCCCGTCGCCCGCGGGAGGAGCGAAGAAGAAAATCTCCTGGCGCGTGGGACAGATGCGGGTGGCGAGCAGGCCGGGGAAAATCTTCGGCAGCCAGGGGCCGCAGGCGAAGATGAACAACGCGGCCCGAATCGGTTCGCCGGAAGCCGTGCGAACTTCCCCGTTTCCCAACGGCCCGCGAACCGCCTCGGTGGCATACACCACACCGCGTCGGACAGCGTCTTCCACCACGGCGGCCACTGCGCGGCGCGCCATCAGCACGCCACTCTCGGGCTCCAGAATGCCGTACACCCGCGGGTCCTCGATGCGCATCTGGGGATAGCGACGGGCCAGCTCGCCGCCCGGGACGATCTCGAACGGCGCGCCGGTTTTGCGCAGCGTCTGCCCGGTGGCGGAACTGTGCGGATCGTCCGCACGCGCCATAAAGAGCACGCCGGTGCGCTGGAACAGAGGCTGCTCCGTGTGGCGGAAGAGGTTGCGCCACAACGCCAGCGAGCGCATCGCCATGCGGGTGTAGATTTCGTCCGCACCGTAGCCCATGCGGATGAGGCGGCTCTCGCCGCCGGAGCTGGCGCGCGCATGGCCGGGGCTCCACGCATCCACCAGCAGCACGGACTTCCCCGCGCGCCGCAGGTGCCACGCGATCCACGAGCCGAATGAGCCGGCCCCGATCACGGCAATGTCGTATGAAGATTGCCGCACGAGCCTGTTGTAGCACGGTCCAGTACGCGCTTTCATTTTTTTGGTGGATACCCGCATTTTTTTGTTGACACCACCGCGATGTGAGAGGTACCTTGAAAAAGGATGGATGAGGCTCGCCGTTTGAGTCTGGTTCACCCGATTTGCATGGATCCTCGGTAGGCGAGGCGTCCGCGCGGCATACAGGCCACTGCCCTCCGGCGTCGAAAGATGTTCGTCAGGGTTTACCAGGGACTCCCGGGTTAAGGGTTTCTCTAACGTGGCTGGGGTCTTGCTCGCCAAACGCGAGTTCGGATCTCTTACGGCGTGCGGTGCTGAAGCTTGGACCAGTGGGGGAATCCGTCAGCAATCGCTCGCGATAGTTGGCCATTTCTTCCGCTCGGGGGAAATGGTTTTTTATTTCCCGCCTGAGCTTTCACTCGTCTCCAGAAAGGTATATGGGACCGTCCGACGATCGACCTCCTAGTACGGGAGGAAACTTCGTGGAAGTTCCGGTGGTAGTTCGATAGCGTTCCCGCTATTGCCTCGGCCGCCGCTTCTTCCACTCGCTTTTTGGTGGTGAACGCGGAGGGCCGAAGGCGCACGCTCTGATTCCAGGGCTTTTCCTTCGATCTCCAATAACTGCGTGGCACAGGCATTCCTGCCTGTGTGGTGTGGCACAGGCATTCCTGCCTGTGTGGCTAAGCGTCCTCCGTCCGCTCACGCGGGCAGAAAGGAGA
Organism: Candidatus Sulfopaludibacter sp. SbA4; assembly: GCA_900290305.1. Classification (GTDB taxonomy): domain Bacteria; phylum Acidobacteriota; class Terriglobia; order Bryobacterales; family Bryobacteraceae; genus OMOG01. The sequence goes on along the minus strand of OMOG01000264.1, from coordinate 1,591 downwards.
TCGAGCGATGAACAACAAGACACTGACGATGCCCGCGCCCGGCCCCGTGTCCGAAATGGCCACGGAAGTTCTGCCGGTTCGCGGGCGAGTGGTCAAGTCCAAGTGGACTCGCGATCTGCTCACCTTCCTGATGGTTTTCGGTCCCGGACTCATCGTGATGGTGGCGGATAACGACGCGGGAGCGGTATCGACGTACAGCCAGGCCGGCGCACAATACGGCACTCATTTGTTGTGGGTAGTTCTGCTCTTATTGCCGGTCACATACTTCATACAAGAAATGGTTGTGCGTCTGGGAATCGCCACGGGCAAGGGCCACGCGGCCATGATCTACCAGCGCTTCGGCAAGTGGTGGGGGCTGTTCTCACTGATCGACCTCGAGATCGTCAACTTCCTGACCCTGGTCACTGAGTTCGCCGCGATCGATCTGGCACTGACTAAGATGGGGGTCGATCCGCGCTTCGGTGTGCCCCTGGTGGCCGCGGGCCTGGTATTGATCGTGCTTTCGGGAAGTTACCGGCGGTGGGAGCGGATCGTGGTATTCCTGTGCGCGCTGGACCTGGTGTGGTTCGCCATCGCGTTCGCCACCCGGCCGCCGCTGGCCCAGATCGTGCGCGGATCGCTGATGCCGGTGATGCCCGCGGGCGGGCTGACGCCCGACCTGGTATTCCTGGTGATCGCCATCGTGGGGACCACCGTGGCGCCCTGGCAGCTCTTCTTCCAGCAGAGTTGCATTGCCGACAAGCGCCTGCGCTTCGCCGACGTCAAGTGGGCGAGGCTGGACACTTTTCTGGGCGCCTGCATCACCATCACGGTGGCCGGCTGCATGATGCTCGCGGGCAACGCCTCGCTGGCGCACGGATTCAAATTCACCGACCCGGCGCAGATGGCCATGGACATCGGCAGCTTCACCAACGGTTTCTTCCGCAATGCCATTCTGCTGATGATGATCAACGCGGCGGTGCTGGGCACCACGGCGATTTCGCTTTCCAGTTCGTGGGCGTACGGCGAAGTGCGCGGCTGGCCGCACAGTTTGCAACTGCCGGTCAAGAAAGCGCCGGGATTCTACCTGGTGTACCTGCTGTCGGTGGCGGCGGCGGCCGGGCTGGTGCTGATTCCGCGCGCGCCCCTGCAACTGATCATCCTGGGCGTGCAGGTGCTGGCGGGCGTGATGCTGCCCTCGGCGATCATCTTCCTGCAATTGCTGCTCAACGACAAAGAACTATTGGGCGAGTACGCCAACAAGCCCTGGAATAATGCGGTGAACTGGACCATCATCATCGTCCTGTTCGCCTTGTCCCTGATTTTGGCCGCGCAGGTTGCGGCCCCGAACCTGTTCCCGGCTTCGTAAGCGGGCATATCGAAAAAGGAGAACGAAAATGGCAACCATGGCAACCAATCAATTCGTAGTAATTCATCCCCTGGACGATCTGCCCGAACAAAAAGTCGATACCGAAAGCCTCGGCCCCATGCCCATGACCAAAAGCGTGCGGCTCTCGCTGATGAGCCTGCGCGCCTACCTGGTCGTGATGATGCTGATGGTGCTCTACCACGTGCTGGGCCTCGCGGGGCTGTTCCGGTAACGCCGCCGGCC
>OMOG01000346.1 GCA_900290305.1 Candidatus Sulfopaludibacter sp. SbA4 | reverse complement strand
CCCCCTTTTTACCGGCCCGCCGCACTGTGCCACACTAACAACATGCTGAACGCGCGCATTGCCCTGCGCTACGCCATCGGCGCGGCCGCCACCGCAGCCGCCGCCTGGTGGATCGGAGGCTATGGCTGGCTGTTGCTCTGGCTGGCCATCTCGCTGGCCGCACAAGCGCTGGCCTATGGCGGCGCCGGTACTTTGGTCTTCCGCAAACGAAATGGACGCCTGCCCTGGGTGGTGCGCATCCTGCTCGCGCCCTACATGATCTGTGCGCGCATCACCCTGCACTACTACTGCCGCGGGCTCCCTCCGCACGCCGAAGCCGCGCCCGGCGTCTGGATCGGCCGCCGCCTGACGGACGCCGAAGCCGCCGCCGCAATCCAGCAAGGCGTCACCGCGGCGCTCGACCTGACGGCCGGCTTCCCCGAGTGCGCGCCCCTGCTCGCGCTCCCCTACTCCAACGTGCAACTGCTTCCCCTGACCGTCCCCTCGCTCCAGCAGTTGCGCGAGGCCATCGCATTTATTCGGCAGCATGCGGCGCGCGGCATCGTCTATGTGCACGGCGCCCTGGGATACTCGCGGAGCGTCGGTGTGGTCTCCGCGTACCTGGTGGCCGAGGGTCTGGCGAAGAATGTCGCGGAGGCCGTGGAGCGCGTGCGCGCCCTGGTGCCGCAGACCCTGCTGGACGAGGTCTGGATGCGGCGGCTCGGCGAATTCGAAGCCGGGCTTCCCCGCCCTGCCACGGCCCGCCGGTGAGGTCCTCGATCCATCCCTGCGCCCGCCTCCTGGCGTTTTTCGCCAGGCGGATCAGCCGCGCCCACGTGCGTTGGATCGATCGCCCCGCCGCGCCCCGGCCGACCGTCTACTTCGCCAACCACTCGAGCCATCTCGATTTTGTGGTGCTGTGGGCGGCCCTGCCGCGGCCCATCCGAATCCTCACGCGGCCCGTGGCGGCCGAGGAGTACTGGCGAAGCACCGCCCTGCGGTCGTACGTGGCGACGCGCATTTTCCGTTCGCTGCTGGTCCCGCGGGGCGATGTGGCGGCGCTCGCCGGCCGCGCCATCCTGGCTCCCCTGCTCGCTCAGCTCGATCGTGGAGGCTCGCTCATCCTCTTCCCCGAAGGCACGCGGGGCGATGGCGCCGAGGTCGCGGGGTTCAAGAGCGGTCTCTACCAGCTCTGCCGCGAACGTCCGCAGGTCGAGGCGGTCCCCGTCTACCTGGAGAATCTGCATCGCGTCCTGCCCAAGGGCCAGGTGGTGCCGCTGCCTCGCGGAAGCCGCGTCACGTTCGGGCGGCCCTTGCGCCTGGATGCGGGCGAGCGAAATCGCGAATTCCTGGCGCGCGCCCGCGACGCGCTGCTCGAGTTGCGCCACCGATGAGGCTCGAGTGGCTGTTCCTGGGAACGCTCGCCGTACTTGCCGCCGCGACCCTTACCGGACAGGTGCTGCGCCGTACGGCGAGATCCGAAGCCGGTCGCCGCACGGTCGCGAATTTGAATCTGCGGATCGCCGCCTGGTGGGTGCTGTGCGGAGCCATGGGCCTCGCCCTGGTGCTGGGCGATGCCGCGATGCTGGCGCTGTTTGCGGTGTTCTCGCTGATTGCCTTGCACGAGTTCCTCGCCCTGATGCCTGGCGGCCGCTCGCTCTTCCGCGACATCGCCGTGTTCGTGCCGCTGCAGTACTGGTTCCTGTGGATCCGCAGCTACACCCTGTTCAGCCTCTTCATTCCCCTGTGTGGGTTCGTCTATATCGCCCTGCGCCAGACCTTCTTCGGAGGCACGGAACGTTTTCTGGAGCGTACCGCCAAGGCTTACTGGGGACTCATCCTGTGCGCGTATCTCCTGAGCCATGCGCCCGCCGTGCTGATGCTCACCATCCTCGGATATCCAGGCCGCAGCGACACGCTGTTGTTTTATCTCCTGCTGGTGGTGGAATCGAGCGACGTGATGCAGTACGTGTGTGGCAAGTTGCTGGGCCGCCGGCCGATGGCCCCCACCATCAGTCCGCACAAAACGTGGGAAGGGTTTCTCGGCGGTGTCCTCTCCGCGATTGCGCTGGGCACGGCGCTCTACCGCGCGACACCGTTTTCACCGAGGCAGGCCGCCGCCCTTTCGGCCGCCGTTACGCTGGCGGGATTCGCCGGGGGGATGACTATGTCGGCGATCAAGCGCGATTGTGGCATCAAGGATTTCGGAACCATCGTGGCGGGACACGGCGGGGTGCTCGACCGCATCGACTCTCTCTGCTTCGCCGCGCCCGTCTTCTTCTACGTGGCGCGCTCGGCCCGGTTATAATAGCCTCGTGAAAGCATTCTGGAATAAGTCCCGCGCGGTGGCCGGCCAGGTGCACCGCGGCTTCATCGGGGAGTGGGCCGTCACCATCATCCTGCTGCTGTTCGGCACCACGACGCTATTGCAGGCGTTCGTCATCCCTACGTCGTCTATGGAGAATACCCTGCTGGTCGGCGATCACGTATTGGTCGACAAGCTCACTTACTCTCCCACCGACCAGGTTACGCAGCACTGGCTGCCGTACCGCGACGTGCGGCGCGGCGACGTCATCGTGCTCCGCTACCCGTTGGATATCTCGATGGACTATGTGAAGCGCGCCATCGGCCTGCCCGGCGACCGCATCCGGCTCGAGAACAAGCGGCTCATCCTGAATGGCAAGCCCGTCGACGAGCCTTACGCGGTCCACATTCCCGGCAGCGTGGAATCGTACCGCGACAACTTTCCCTCCGGTACCCCGAGCCAGCCATTGCGGCCGCGAGCCCTCGAGATGCTCAAGCGCTATGTCGTGAACGGTGAGTTGGTGGTGCCGCCCGGCTTCATCTTCGCCATGGGGGACAACCGCGACAACTCCGACGATTGCCGGTTTTGGGGGTTAGTGCCGCGCGAGAATATCCGGGGCACACCGCTCCTGATCTATTGGTCTTTCGACGCGCCTACCGAGGATCTGATCAACCCCAATATCGGGGTGGACCACGTGGTCGACGTGGTGGCCCATTTCTTCACCAAGACGCGCTGGTCGCGGAGCTTCAAGTTGGTCCACTCCTACCCGTTGCAGCCTTAGAGCCCGCTCTGGATTCCACTTAGTACTAGTACAAGTACCGCTAGAAATTTCAGTAAGACTCCCGCATAACTTAAGATGCTTATGCGAAAACTCCTACTGTTAATCGGAATCTGCGGTGCACTCCAGGCGCAGGAATTGCGTCTCCTCGAAAAGCCTGTCGATAAGCCCACGGCCTATCGGAATCTCTGGCGCGCCAGCGTCACCTCGCTGGCCGTCGCCAACGCCCTGGATGTGCATTCCTCCTGGGGCAAGCACGAGTTGAACTCCACGCTGGCCGGACCCAACGGCAACTTTGGAAAGCAGGGCGCTCTTCTCAAGCTCGGCTTCCAGGGCGGCCTGCTCGGCATCGAATACCTGATCACCCGCGGACATCCGAGCGGTAAGGTTTATCGCGCCTTTTCCATCATCAACTTCGGTGCGGCAGGCGCCATCGGGGCCGTGGCCGCGCACAATTACACGGTGCCCCGGTAAGGTGTGGCAGGTTTTCAACCTGCAGGCCGATTTTTAATCGGCCCGTCGGCGTCGTCTGTGCTCTCATCACCCAAAGTGAACCAGTATTGCGGCCTAGTCCGCATCGTCCAGTTCCACTGGATGATCCGTCCTGCGGCGGACAGTCTGCACGTGAGAGAGTTCCTCGTCCGCGGCCGTGGCGCCGCTTGCGGCGCTACGCACCCGCGGCATAGGCTTGTCGGCATTGCCAAAATCTCCAGGCTTCTCGCCCGCCGACCCGATATCCTGCGCGCCTGAATGCTGCAACACCTCTTTGGCACGCCTTACCCAGTCGCTGTTGTCGCAGTGCACCGAGAGCAGAATGCCGCCATCGCGGATGCGCCCCTCGAAGCGCCGGGCTTCATACTCGGGAATGCCCATTCCGATCAGCGCGCCGATGATTCCGCCCAGCGTTCCCATCGCTCCGGCGCCGGCCAGCGCTCCCAGAATCGGCCCCGCCGCAATGAAGGCCCCCAACCCTGGAATGACCAGCGCACCGATTCCCGTCAGCCAGCCGAGCACCCCGCCCGCAATGCCGCCGGCGGCCACGCCCGTCGCCAGACCCTCGGGGGCCTTGGTATTTTTTTCGTGAGCGAAATCTTTCGTGCCCTGGTTGTCCGGAAAGAGTACCGAAACGTCCGTACTGCGAAAGCCTGCGCGGCGAAGGTGATCCACCGCTTCCTCAGCCTCCAGACGGCTCGAATAGATACCAAAGACCGCTCTGTTCTTGCTAGCCATGTTTTACTCCTTACTATCTCCCGCCTTTCCGAAGGAGCAAGACGAGGGCCACCGCGCTGGTCCGTCCCGCAGCTTACGTACTCCTTCTCACGCACGGTAATACGGCCCTGCCGGTACTAGTATCGTAGCCCGGCCTAGGTTACTTGTATTAGTGTTTCTCAGCTCTTAATATCACTTGCTGTGAACTCTGTTTCTGTCAGTTGTGACATCCACTCAGTTCCAGGAGACAATTCTCAATGTTAGTTCGGAGACTGATTCTTACTTTTCCGGTGGCAGCCTGTCTAATGCTGCCAGCCGTTCAACTAATGGCCCAGACTGATGTCCGGGTGGCCCCGGCACTTACCGTTGCGCCCCAAGTCTTCCGTCAAGGCCTGAACTCTCACGTGCTCTTAAGTGTCGCCAACGCCAATCCGGCGTCGATGCAGTGGCTGGTAACCGGCGATGCGTTTGTCTTCACCGTGGACGCGTCCGGAGCCGCAGTGGTATCGGTCGAGCCGGCGGTGAATACCATCGGGGATGAGCTTACTCCGGCCGATTTCGCGGCGACGGCCGGTCCCGGGCCGAATCAAGTTACCCTTACTTACACGGGCGCCGGCGGTGTACGATTCCAGGCGGGAGCCAGTTTTAGCGCGGAAGCCATCATCAACCTCCCCTTGGTCGGCTCCGGGCAGGTCTCCCTGGCCGGACCTAAGGACGCTGCGAGGTTCATTCCACTCGCGCAGCCCCCTTCCACGGTTGCCGCGGTCGACTTCCTTACCGCTTCAGCGGAAGCCAAGTCCGCGGCGTCCGGCGCCGCGGAAGCCACATTGCAGCCGAAAGACAAGGGCGATCCGGGCCCTCCCGGACCTGAGGGTCCTCCCGGACCTGCCGGCCCTGCTGGTCCCGCTGGCCCCCAGGGACCCAAAGGAGATAGAGGCGATACCGGCGCCACCGGTCCCAAAGGTGACAAGGGCGACGACGGCCCTGCCGGCCCCAGGGGCGACAAGGGTGACACCGGCGCCACCGGTCCAAAAGGCGACTCGGGTCCTGCCGGCCCCACTGGTCCCCAAGGCACGGCCGGTGCTCAAGGCAACGTAGGCCCCGCTGGTCCCGCTGGTCCCAAGGGCGACACCGGCGCTACCGGCCCCGCGGGGGCCGCTGGTCCCCAGGGTACGGCCGGTGCCCAAGGCAACGTAGGCGCTGCGGGACCCGCTGGTCCCCAGGGCACGCCCGGTGCTCAAGGCAATGCAGGCCCCGCTGGACCCGCTGGCCCCAAGGGCGACTCGGGCGCTACCGGTGCTGCCGGCCCCGCCGGTCCCCAGGGTACGGCTGGTGCCCAGGGCACCGTCGGACCCAGCGGCCCTGCCGGTCCCAAAGGCGACTCGGGCGCTACCGGTTCCACCGGCCCGGCTGGTTCTCAAGGCACCGTCGGACCCAGCGGCCCTGCCGGACCCAAAGGCGACGCCGGCGCTACCGGTTCCACCGGCCCGGCTGGTCCTCAAGGCACCGTCGGACCCAGCGGCCCTGCCGGTCCCAAAGGCGACGCCGGCGCTACCGGTTCCACCGGCCCGGCTGGTCCTCAAGGCACCGTCGGACCCAGCGGCCCTGCCGGTCCCAAAGGCGACCGGCCCGGCTGGTCCTCAAGGCACCGTCGGACCCAGCGGCCCTGCCGGTCCCAAAGGCGACACCGGCGCTACCGGTCTCACCGGCCCCGCTGGTCCCCAAGGCACCGTCGGACCCAGCGGCCCTGCCGGTCCCAAAGGCGACACCGGCACTGCCGGCCCCGCCGGCCCTCAAGGCACGCCCGGTCCCCAAGGCACCGTCGGACCCAGCGGCCCTGCCGGTCCCCAAGGCGCCGTCGGACTCACCGGGCCCACAGGCCCCAAAGGCGACACGGGTGCACAAGGCCTCACCGGTCCCCAAGGCACCGTAGGATCCACCGGACCCGCAGGCCCCAAAGGCGATGCCGGCGCCGTCGGACTCACCGGGCCCGCTGGCCCCAAAGGTGACACGGGTGCACAAGGCCTCACCGGTCTTCAAGGCAACCCGGGCCCCACGGGACCTGTCGGGCCCCAAGGCGGTATCGGACTCACCGGACCCGCCGGCCCCAAAGGCGACGCCGGCGCCGTCGGATCCACCGGTCCCACTGGCCCCAAAGGCGACACGGGTCCACAAGGCCTCACCGGTCCTCAAGGCAACGCCGGCCCCGCTGGACCGCAAGGCCCCACCGGTCCTAAAGGCGACAAGGGCGACACCGGAGCCACGGGCCCGGTCGGCGCGATCGGTCCCATGGGGCCCCAAGGTAACGACGGTCAGCCGGGACCCCCCGGCCCCGCCAGCATGGCCTTCGTCGCATCCGGCAATTTCGTAGCATCCGATCTCACTACCGGATACTCCGGGATGGCCGGCGGCAGCATTCC
>OMOG01000250.1 GCA_900290305.1 Candidatus Sulfopaludibacter sp. SbA4 | reverse complement strand
CACCGATCTTCAACTCAGCTTGAGTCTCGGTGTTGGATCTCCTACCCCGGTAAATCAATACCAATAGACCAGGCAGAGGCGGCCTTCGAGAGCTGGGAGATCGTTCGCAACGAACAAGTCGCTCAGGACTATCTGTTTTCTCTGCTGATTAGGGAGAGAGCCGCAAAGTCTCCGGAATGGGGTCAGCGGTGAACCGCAATGTTCATTGTACAAGTGACTTACCTGACCGGTCTGATCGTCTCCGGTGCTGAACTGCTCTTCCGTGGCCATCTCGGTCGGATTGCAACGTTCACCAGTTCAGGCGAATTCCCCACGCGCCGCGATTCCGGCTTCACTTAGAACTATGGCAGCGGACGGCTCGCACGGGCCGCCCGCGGAAAGTTGCTCGGGTCTGCCGATTCCTGTGGCTGGTCCCGCATCAATCCAAGGGGTGCAAAGTTTGGCATCCCTAATCGGCGGGAGTTGGAACCACCTCATGGCCTGGCTGCAACGGGTCGAAGAGCTGCGGGAATACGTGCCGGCCAACCGCGAACCGGGCCCGTGATTCCGCGAGCATGCTTTACCTTGTGTTATATTGTAAAGCGATGGCGGAGGCTACCCTTTCCCGGAAGCATCAAATCGTAATCCCACGGGAGGCGCGTGAAGCCTTGCAAATGAAACCGGGCGACAAATTGCTCGTAGTGGTTCGCGGCAAAGATGTGATTATCCTGCGGAAGCCTGAGTCCTTCAGCGCGGAGACCCGCGGCATGGGACGTGGACTTTACTCCAAAGGCTACCTGAAGAAGGAACGCGATAGTTGGGATTGAGGCGACTCCGAGCCTTTCTCCAGCGTCACCGGCGCATCGCGCTCGACAGCAGCGTCTTCATTTACCATGTAGAATAGAAGCAAATCCCCGCTATACCGCTCTCACCGAAACCATCTTTCCATGGTTGGAAAGTCGCGGAGGAAGTGCCGTCACATCAACCATAACGATGACAGAATTGCTGGTACCGGCATACCGCGATTTGGACCAGCAGCGCGTGAACAAATTCTACGGCCTGCTCTCCAAATATCCCAACCTCGACTGGATTGCCCCCACACTTGAGATCTCAGACATCGCAGCCCAGATCCGGGCCCAGCATGGGTTCCGAACGCCCGACGCTTTGCAGGCAGCCACCGCTCGATACTCCGCGGTGACGGGATTGATTTCCAATGATCCCATTTTCGAGCGCCTGGATCGCTTTGAGACGCTGATTCTGGAAAGGCTGCTTTGAACGGCTTTCGGTACTGCAAGTGAACGCTGCGGCAAGTGGCGTCCCTAATGCTGCTGTCGCAAAATCAGTCGAATATTGCCCAAATCTCTCAAACCGGGCCGCTTCCGTGTTGCGCAGTTACCATGCCTACTCGCTTCTGATGGGCCCGACAGCATGGAGATCGTCATCGGAAAGGTTGGCGTCACTTGGGAGGATGCATCTTGTCATAAATACGCTTGACGACGTTCTCAAGCGTATCTCCTTTTGTCAGGGCTCGGGCTTCGTCAAAGGTCATTAGGTGGCCGTTGACGTTGAGGAGCATTTTGCCTTCGGCGGAAACGGCACCGGCGCCGCTTGCGTCGTAGCCGAGACGACTAAGTTCGGTTACAAGATCGTGTTCGCTCATGTCGAATCTTACTACTCCGGTGGACGCGTGTATCTATTCGTAGAGGTGGCGAAGCACCGCTCTGGTCTGTTCCAGCATGTCTCTGCACTCCTCCCCGGAGGGAACAGCCGACTGGTGGACGGTCCTATTGGCGCGCTCGCGAATTTCGTTGGCCATGGAAAACGTCAGGCCGTCCAGAACCTCCTCTTTGAGCGCCAGCTTGAGCAGCTTTTCCATGTTGCCATACGGTAGCGCCTCTCGCGCCTTCTGGAGGTCTTTCTGGTCAAGCTTGGTCACAACGCCGGCCTCAATGCACGAGCGACACAGGATTAAGGAAGCCGAAAAGAAACCATGCAGGTAACACCGGCAAGCTTCGCGGGCGTAATGCTTAGCGGTAGAGGGAGCTGCGTCCGTGACAGGGATCACCTGAAACGTGGAGATGCGTTCCACAATTCTTGGAAAGCTCTCGCTCATTTCACGGACGACGTATTCGGCCGCGGCGGCGGGCAACGCATCTGGCCTCAGCCATTGCATTCTAGTTTCGAATTTCTCGGCGATTGATCCACCGAGGCCGATCCGCGAGTCAATTGTGGCGAGCAAGAGATCCTTGCTAAAACGGCAATGTGCCCAGTACACAGAAGCGACGATGTCTGGCCAGTCCGCGTGCAGCAGTTCCTCGCGTGGCAAATACGCTGGAGGCAGCGGTATCTTTGCCAAGGCTTCCGAGATGCGCTCCGGAGTGAGATGGTCGCGCACCGCGGACAAGTCCTCCAAGCCAGGCCAAGTGTGCGCAATCGCTTTGAGGTCCTCCTCCATCTTTTCAGTTGAAGGACCGTAGCGCTGGTCCATTTCCAAAGCTTCCGGCATCCCGTTGGTATCGCACGTTACCTCAAATTCCTTGCGCAGCAAGCGCTGGAGAGTCCACGGCACAAGGGTGAGCAACCATTTGAGTTCATTATCCATACCTTATCGTATTGCTAACTTGGGGGATCGGGCGACGCACCGATTACACGGCCTCCGCGCTTGGCGGAGTGGTCCAAATGCCCGAGGTGGGCGGGATACCCTGTGGGTCCGCCTGCGGCGCGGCGGTATAATCAAAGGAGTGCCGATTGGTCGAACCGTACATATCGTCCCTTCCTATAACGGAAATTGGCAGGTTGTCGATCAGAACCGGCACGTCCTCACGTTCCCGAATAGAGCTTCGGCTGTGAAGCGCGCCAAAGCTCTCGCGAAGTCCAAGCAGCCAAGTCAGGTGGTGCTTTTCGACGAACGTGGACAGCCGATTCACCTCGCCCGCTACCAGCTTCCAGAGCGCCGGTGGGAGACAGGCGGAAGCCGGCTGATTCAAGCGGCTGTCAAAGCAGGGGTCATTAGGAACCTGGTCTCCGCCGGCGCCGAGGTGGCGCAAGAGCTTCTGGATTCCGTGGACCGCGATCTAAAGAAGCAGATCGGAAAAGCCAAGACTTCTGAGAAACGAAAGAGGAGCGCTTCTCGTTGATACGCGGGACAGCGGCTGCAAAGCGCGCGCGCAAGCCGGCGCCCGATGCGGTCTTCGTCAATTGCCCGTTCGATGCCTCCTATCGGGCGATGTTCGAGGCGATCGTTTTCACGGTCATCGTTCTCGACTTCGATGTTCGGTGCGCCCTGGAACGGGATACCGGCGCCGAGGAGCGCCTCGCAAAAATCTCGCGCGCCATCGGGGAATGCCGATTCGGCATTCACGATATTTCGTTCATGCGAATCGACAGGAAAACCCGGCTGCCTCGCTACAACATGGTATTCGAGCTCGGGCTTTTCTTGGGGTGCCGGCAGTACGGAGGGCGGCGGCAGGAAGCCAAGAGCTGCCTGATCCTGGATCGGCAACGCTGGCGTTATCGAAATTCGATTTCCGATTTGAGCGGGCGCGATATCCAGGCTCACGGCGGGAATCGGCAGAAGGCGATCGGCGTGGTGAGGGATTGGCTGGCAACGGAATCCGGGCTGTCCGAACTGCCTGGGGGACGCTTCGTGGTAGATCAATACAGTCGTTTTCGGAAGGAACTTCCCCGAAAGTGCCGGGACATGAAGCGCAAAGTGTCCGATCTGACTTTCAGCGACTATTGCGAGATGGTCCGCGCCTGGAGGAGCATCGACGATTGACTGTTGAGTGCCGCCGTCGTGGCCCGAGTGCCTGCGCCACGCGCGGACCCGGCCGAGTGACGCTGGGAATTCTCAAGAAACACAGGCCGACCTGGGGGTCGGCCGCGGACCAGGGGGTCCGCCCCACTGTTGTGTTATTTGTTAGTTGTTACAGTTGCCGGATTCGCGCGCTTGACCACTGGTACTCGCTGGCAGCTTTCACCAGACCCGCGCGCACAGGATTCTCGTCGATGTAGTTCCGGATCTTCTCAAACTCCTCCGCGTGCCGTACAAGATGGTCGTAGCTCTCTTCCTGCCAGAACGCGCTTCCGGTCAATCCCAACATCGCATTGGCCCGCTTGGCGGTGATGCCTTTCAGCGATTTCGTCAGTTTGGGTAACGGCACGACCGGGGTGACGAGTAAATGAACGTGGTTTGGCATTACCACGAAGGCATGCAGAACATAATGCCGGAGCGTGTTGGCGTTGTATTGGATCGCTTCTACGATCATTCCGGCGATGGCCGGTTGACGAAGAAAGAACGGACCGGTGGAGGCCTCGTCCAGCAACCGGTCCATTGCCGCGAATGCCTGTCCGGAGCTGACTGAGGTCTCGGGGAAGAAGCGATTGGCCGGCAGGCTGCCGTGCAGACGCCACGTGAGGAAGATGGGACGTTCTGGCTCGTGGAAGTGCGGAAGGCGGCGGTGGTAAAACGTCACGATGGAATAGTTCCGAAAACGCTGCGGAATTCTCAAGAAACACAGGCCGACCGGGGGGTCGGCCGCGGACCCGGGGGGTCCGCCCCACCAAGATTCACAGACGCTGCGGAATTCTCAAGGAAACACAGGCCGACCGGGGGGTCGGCCGCGGACCGGGGGGTCCGCCCCACCAAGATTCACAGACGCTGCGGAATTCTCAAGAAACACAGGCCGACCGGGGGGGTCGGCGGGCCCAGAGGGCACCCCCCAGGGGGTCCGCCCCACCAAGATTCACAGACGCTGCGGAATTCTCAAGAAACACAGGCCGACCGGGGGGGGTCGGCGGGCCCAGAGGGCACCCCCCAGGGGGTCCGCCCCACCAAGATTCACAGACGCTGCGGAATTGTCAAGAAACACAGGCCGACCGGGGGGTCGGCGGGCCCAGAGGGCACCCCCCAGGGGGGGCCGCCCCACGAGGTAAAATATGGATTGATGAGCGACGAAGCACAGAACTCCGAACCAACGGAAGACGCCCGGATGCCGTTGCCGCCGGCGTCCTTCACCTTTATCGTGCTCTCCCTGCGCGCCCAGGCCGAGATGCAGCTCGGCCTCATGCGCTTCGACGAGGAGCAGAAGCCCGAGCCGGACCTCCTCATGGCGCGCCACAGCATCGACCTGATGGCGGTCCTGCTGGAGAAGACCAGGGGCAACCTCCAGTTGGAAGAGCAGCGCTTTCTGGAAAACTCCCTCACCGAATTGCGGTTCCGTTTCGTGCAGGTCTCCGAAGAGGTCGGCAAGGCGGCATCTCAGAAAGCCTGAATGCCGTCGCCCCCGATCAAGATCACGGTGCTCGGCTCGGGGACCAGTGTGGGCGTCCCCACCGTCGGCTGCCACTGCAGCGTCTGCACCTCCAGCGACCCGCGCGACAACCGCCTGCGCCCCTCCATTCTGGTGAGCTATGAAGGCCACAACGTTCTGATCGACACCACGCCCGATTTCCGCACCCAGGCCCTGCGCGCCAAAATCGATCGCGTCGACGCGGTGCTCTTTACGCACTCGCATGCCGACCACATGATGGGGCTCGACGATCTGCGCCCATTCAGTTTCCGCCGGCAGGGCCACATCCCCATCTACGCATCGCCCGACACCATGGCGGCCATCCAGCGCTGCTTCCCGTACATTTTCGACGGCGCCAAAAAGGAGTCGAGCGTGCCGCAACTGGAGGCGCGCCTCATCGACGGCACTCCCGTCGATCTGTTCGGCCTGGAGTTTCTGCCTGTTCCCGTGGTGCACGGCCGCCAGACGATCTACGGCTTTCGCTTCGGCGCCGCGGCCTACCTCACCGACCACAGCGACATCCCGGAATCCTCCATGGAACAGTTGCGCTCGCTCGACGTGCTGTTCCTCGACGCGCTGCGCTACAAGCCGCATCCCACCCATTCCACGGTGGACACATCCGTCAAGACCGCCGGGAAACTGGCCGTCCGCCGGGCCTTCTTCACGCACATCTGTCACGACCTGGCGCACGAGCGCGCGGAATCCCTGCTGCCGCCCAACATCCGGCTGGCGTACGACGGCCTCGAGATCCTGCTGCCATGAAGATCTATCGCAGCCTCGCCGAGGCGCCCGCGGACTTCGGTCCCAGCGCCCTCACCATCGGCAACTTCGACGGCGTGCATTTCGGCCACCGGCGCATCCTGCGGCGGCTTCGCGAACTGGCCGCCGAGCGCGACTGGAAGGCTTCCGTCCTGACCTTCGATCCGCATCCCACGCGCATCGTGGCGCCCGAACGCGCGCCGCGTTTGATGACCTCTCCCAGCCGCCGCGCCGAGCTGATGGAGGAGGAAGGCATCGAGCAGGTGCTGATTCTGCCGTTCACCGGCGAGCTGGCGCTGCTTTCCCCGGAAGAGTTCGTGCGGCATCTTCTGGTCGAACGCCTGGGCGCGCGCGCGGTGCTGGTCGGCGATAATTTCCGCTTCGGCCACCGCCAGGCGGGCAACATCCGGGTGCTTACGGAATTGGGACAACGGCTGGGATTCGAAACGGTGATCGTGCCGGCGGTGACGTGCCGCGGCCGCGTGGTATCGAGCAGCGGCATTCGCGAGACGATCGCCGCGGGACGGGTCTCGCTGGCGGCGCGCCTCCTGCAGCATCCCTACGCGCTCGAAGGCGACGTGGTCAGCGGCCGCGGCGTGGGCTCGAAGCAGACCGTGCCGACGCTGAATCTCGAAACCGCTGCCGAGCTGATTCCCGCGCGCGGCGTTTACGTGACGCGCACGGACGACCTGGCCGGCGGCCGCCAGTGGAGCTCCATCACCAACGTCGGGTACCGGCCGACCTTCGGCCAAAGCGACCAACTCTCCATCGAGACCTTTCTGCTCGATCCGCTGGAAGGCGATGCGCCGCTGCGCATTCGCGTGGAGTTTCTAAGGCGCCTGCGCGATGAGCGCAGGTTCGAAACGCCGGAAGCGTTGAAGACGCAAATCCTCAAGGACGTGCGCACGGCGCAGAGCTATTTCCGCCGCACGAAGGCATGGGTGGGGCGGGCCGGACACCCCCTAACGGCCCCGGCGGGACACCGCCTTAAGACCAAGGTTCCATGCACTTCCTGCTGAGCGGCCTCACCCTCATTTTCCTCGACCTGACGCTGGCCGGCGACAACGCCCTGGTCATCGCCATGGCGGTGCGTTCGCTGCCGCGGCGCGAGCGGCGCATCGGCAGTGCCGGCGGCGCGGCGGTGGCGGTGATCCTGCGCGTTGCGCTCACCTTCTTAACCACGCGGCTGCTCACCATCGAGTACGTAAAGATGGTTGGCGGCTTGTTCATCCTTTGGATCGCACTGAAGGTGCTGGTGGACGCCAGCGAGCCGCCCGATTCGGCGCCTGCTCCCAAACGTTTCTACCAGGCGATCTGGTACATCGTGGTAGCGGACCTGACCATGTCGATCGACAACATCCTGGCCATCGCGGCTACTTCCGAGGGCCACCTGGGTCTCATCATATTCGGCTTGGGCGTCAGTATTCCGTTCGTGGTTTTCTCGAGCAATCTTCTCGCCGACCTGATGAACCGCTATCCGATCCTGATCTACCTGGGCGCCGCCATCCTCGGCAAAGTGGGCGGCGCGATGATCCTGACCGACCCCCTTGTCGTGCGCATGCTCCATCCCTCGGACACTTGGCTCTATATCACCGAGGGGATTCTGGCAGTCGGGGTGGTCATCGCCGGCAGGCTGATTTGCGCGGCCAGGCAGCGGCGCGCCAATCATGTGCCGGTCCAGTGAGAGACCGCGGCGCCTATCTCCCCTGGTCTCGCCGTTGTTCCTCGAGCAAGGACTCCAGCAGCTTTGAGCTCGCCCGGAAGTTGGTTCGCCGCAGACGCTCGAACGAATCCTCCAAATTCGCCAGCCCAAGGCACCATCCGCCAGCACACGCAAGGTACCCACCGCTCGCAGACGACGTCGTTCGGCTTCCTGGCGAGCGTCCCAGTCGTCTACGAGCAGGAGGTCGGCCGCGACGTCGATTGCGAGAGCAATCGCTTCTTGCTCGCCTTTGTCCAGATCCACGTCTGGGCCGAACGTTCGGATCGTCTCTCGAATTTCCAGCCAGTCCGGACGCTTGCCCATCCAGGCGCGCACGGCGCCGGGTGTGCTCGGCTGGCTCAGCTCGCCGACGACAGCGGGTGGGATCAAAACCCGTTTGTACAGCGCCGGCAGTAAATGGTCAAGCTCGATCACGATCAGGTACCGCAAGGGAGTTGTATCGGCAACGACGATCATTCACGCTCGTCGCGGGTTCCTTCGGGTCGCGCCTCGAGTTCCTCCCGCCGCCGTGCCATCAACGGTGCGGTAATTTCGCCCTCCCGCCGGAAGTCCTCCACCGTGTATTCCAGCCATACTCCCCGCTCCTTGAGGAATCCATCCAGCTCGTAGCGCGAGGAGATACCGAGCAGCCGCCGAAGCTGCGCGCCCGTTAACCGGTGCGCACGATAGGCTTCCACCGCCATATCCTCGAGAGCCTTTCGAGCGGGCTCCTGGCCTTCAGGCACCATCCGGCTGGCGAACTCGTCCGGAATCTCGACAGTGATGGTCATCGTCGCTTCCAGTATACCTGTGGCTGGCGCGAAGAGTTCTACACCGTCTCCCCGCGCACCAGGTCCTGGTAGCTTTCGCGCGGGCGGATCACGCGGTAGCTGCCGCCTTCCACCAGCACCTCGGGCGCGCGGGGACGCGAGTTGTAGTTCGACGACTGCACGAAACCGTACGCCCCCGCCGCACACACCGCCAGGAAATCGCCGGGCATCGCGTTGGCCATGTGCCGGTCGCGCGCCAGGAAATCGCCGGTCTCGCACACCGGGCCCACCACGTCCGCGGTCACCGGCGGCAGCGAATTGCGGCGCAGCGGAATGATCTCGTGGTGCGCGTGATAGAGCGAGGGCCGGATCAGGTCGTTCATGGCCGCATCCACCACCACAAATTCCTTTTTGCCGTTCTTCTTGCGGTAGAGCACCCGAGTCAGCAGCACGCCCGCGGGGCCCACGATCGAGCGGCCCGGCTCCAACATGACGCACAGGCCGCTCGATCGCAGGCGGCTGTGCAGGCTCTCGATGAAGGGGCGAATCAGCGGCGCCTTCTCGTCCGCGTGGTAGGCAATGCCCAGCCCGCCCCCCAGGTCGAGATGGCGGACCGGGTGGCCCTCGGCGCGCAACTCGGCAGCCAGCGCCAGCACCTTCTCCACGGCTTCCAGAATGGGACTGGGATCCAGCATCTGCGAGCCGATGTGGCAGCTCACGCCCTCGGCCGAGAGATGGCGGAACGAGCGCGCGCGGTGATAGACCGCCGCGGCTTCGGAGAGGGCAATGCCGAACTTGTGCCGGCTGAGCCCCGTGGAGATGTACGGATGCGTGGAGGCATCCACGTCGGGGTTCACCCGTATGGCAAACCCGGCCTTCACTCCGCGGCGCGCCGCCATGGCATCGATCAGCGCCAGTTCGCCCTCGGACTCGCAATTGAAGCTGTGAATGCCGGTCTGCAGCGCGAATTCCACTTCGGCCGCAGTCTTGCCCACGCCGGAAAAAACTACCTTCGAGGCATCGCCGCCCGCCTGCATCACGCGGAACAACTCGCCGCCGGAGACGATGTCGAAGCCCGCGCCCGCTTTGGCCAACAGCGCCAGCACCGCCAGCGACGAATTCGACTTCACCGAGTAGCAGACGGAATGCGGCAGATCGCCGAAGGCTTCGTCATACGCGCGATAGTTGTCGAGGATCGCCTGGCGCGAGTACACATAGGCCGGCGTACCCACGTGGTGGGCAAGGTCCGCGAGCGGCACCTGCTCGCAGTACAAGTCGTTTTCGGAATAGGAGAACATCGGAAACGGGGTGGAAACCCGATTCTACCGCACCGGACTCGCCACCGCCCCGGCCGCCTTCAATTTGTCCAGCGCGGCCAGCGTCTGCTGCCACTGTTTCGCATCCTTCTTAGTCGCAAACGGGAGTTCCAGGTTGCCATAAAACCCCAGGATGTTCTCGCGCAGTTTCGCATCCACGGTTGCCGGGTCGCGCTCCGCGAGCTTGACGGCAAGCTTGGCATAGCAGTCGTCGGCCATCCGGTACTCGGTGGGGCGGGTCGCTTCTCCCGTATCGAAGTTGCGATCCGGCAGTTGGAGCTGCGTGAGGTCCGCTTCCTTCAGGAAGCCTCGGTAGAGGTCCAGCGTTTTGTCGAAGCTGGCTTCGAAGAGCCTTTCGGACTGCGCCGTGGGAGCCTTAAACGCCAGCGCCTTCAACGGACCCACCTTGGGCAGAATCTCTATGAGAAAGGCCAGTATGCGTGTGCCGATCCCCGGCTCCTGCCAGCGTTCCTTCCAGTATTTCCGATAGCTCGCCCTTGAGATGTTGTACACAAACTTGCGGCGCGTGATGCCGGGCGCCGCCGACGCAAGCTCGTCCTTCTTGATGCGCCAGGCCGCCCTGGTCAGCTCGGGAATCACCACGCCGACGGCGCGCCGATATGTGCCCAGGGCCAGGTCCAGGTCGCCGAAGACGTCCGTCAAATCCAGGCTGTACGTGTCGCGAAAGGCCCGGCCCAGAGCCCCTTTGGCCACCTGGAAGCCGATGAAGTCGTGGTACGACTGCGGCGCGTAATTGCCGCGCGCCACCTGCAGCACGTCGAAGGAGAATTCCACCCGGAGGTGCGCGGTGGGATCGTCCTCATAGGTGACGACGCGCCCATACTTCCGTTTCAGCTTGGGATATTCCATCGCCACCGAAGGGTTCACCGCGATGGAATGCCCCTGGGTGTCGGCCGCATAGTGGGCTAACGCTCCCAGCGCAAATGCGTACTCGTTCAGGTCCTGCGACTCGCGAATCAGGTTGACTACGAAATCCCCGCTGCGGACGTAGTGCACCAGGTCGCTGAAGAATCGGCTGCCAAACGGGTAGTAGCCCATGTCCTGGAGTATGCATCCCGCGTAAGCGTAACCATGTGCATCCACCAGGGAGCGCGGCGTGGCGTCCGGAAATCTCGCCACCAGCAGCGGCCTGATCGAGCCGATCCACGCGCTGTCGATGATGGCTTCGTGGGTTAGTACGGAATAGCCCTGAAGCGCCGGATTCAGCAACAGCAGCGCGGCGACACCGAGAGTGGCACGGTACACAGACCGATATCCTCGCAATCGGGATGCCGGAAAATCCAAGGCCGTATCCCTCTTCACCAGGGCTCCGTAAAGAGGGACACGGCGGTTTCTCGCTAAACTGCAGCGAAGGTTGACAGTTGAGCGTCCAGATCCGCCAAGGCTTTGGTCAATACGACCTTATAGCGCGGATTCTGCACGGTCTTCAATTCCCGCACCACTCTGGTACGGGAGAGAAGGATCGTCTCCTTCTTGCGGATTAATTCTAGCGTTTCAGGAGATGGTGCATTATCAAGAACGGCGCTACGGGGAGCCTCGGCCGCGTCGATCTGCGCCTCGACCGACTTACTTTCCCAACCTCTGGCCATACCTTTATCTTACAACTGTAGAGCTGCAAATGGAAGTTTGCGCACATTAAAATTTCCGTGAATTCCCGGAATACACGGTGCGCCCGGCGTGCCGGAAGCGCATGATCGACGGCACCGAACCGGAGCAGGTGACCTCGGACGACTTCAGCAACTGGTCCCCGCATCTCTCTCCGGATGGCCGCCGCCTGTCGGTCCTCTCCTGCGACAAAAGCGCGACCGCGATCCCATGGACCAGGAGGTCACCCTGCGGGTTCTTGGTGCTGGCCGGCATGCGGGTGCAGACGGCGGTGCGCGTGGTGGGGGGCGCCGGCAGCATCGATGCGCCCGCCTGGTCTCCCGACGGCCGCCGCCTGGCCTTCGTGAGCTACCAGCTCATACCGGTGCGTTGACCGCGATATTCGGGGCTGCCGCGAAACCGCGTGCGTCGCCGGGCTCGGTCATCTCAGCGCTCTCTGCCACCTCCGCGCTCTCAGGTTTTGATTTTTCTTTTACTCGGCGTCTCGGCGCCTCGGCGGTGAGTTCCTCTTTCTCCTCACTCCGCCCGCAAACTCGAAACCGGATCGATCCCCGCCGCCTGCAGCGCCGGCAAACTACTCGCCGCCAATGCCACCACGCCGAGCACCGCACCCACCGCCAGCAGCGTAGCCGGATCGGCCGGCCGCATCTCGAAGAGCAGCCCCGCATACACGCGGCTGGCCTCCGCCGAGAGCGGCACCCCCAACAGCAGCCCCGCCATCATCACCTGGAAACTCTGGCGGAATACCAGCGCCCGCACTCTCCGGGTATCCGCGCCCAGTGCCATGCGGATCCCGATCTCGCGCGCCCGCTGCGCCACCGTATACATCGTCACCCCGTAGATCCCGATGGCCGCCAGCAACAACGCCGCCGCCGCGAATACCGTGACCGTGAACATGGTGGTGCGCGGCTGTCCCAGCCTGTCCGCCAGCATCTCCTCCAACAGTTGCGTCTCGGCCACCGCCTGATCCGGATCCGCTCCCTGGACTGCCCCGCGAATCGCCGCCATCGCCGCCGCCGGCCCTCCCGCGCGCACCAGCAGATGCGCCACCAGCCAGGGCCGCTGCGCCAGCGGCAGGTACATGGTCGGCTCGGCCTCCACTTCCGTGACCGCCGAGCGGATGTCGCGCACCAGCCCCACAATCTCGCAGCGGATCCGGTCGGTGGAATACGTCACGTGCCTGCCGACCGGGTCCTGGCCCGGGAAAAATCGCTTCGCGAAAGTCTCGTTCACCATCATCACCCGCGCCGCCGCAACGGAATCGCGATCGCTGAACGCACGCCCGCGCAACAGCGAAATGCCCAGCGTGCGGAAATAGCCCGGACTCACGCTGCGGCCGAGCGCGCTCGGCGCCACGACTCCCACGTCCGGCGCGCCTTCGATCTGCACGATGTAGCCCAGCCCATGCTGCACCAGGTCGATGCGCGACGTGATTGCCGCATCCGCCACCCCCGGCAAGCCGCTCACGCGCCGCAGCACCTCGTCGTAGAATCGGCCGCGCGCCTCCCAAGTCTGGTAACGATCCGGCATCAGGTCCAGGTGCACCACCGTGACGCCCGCCGCGCGCAGCCCCGTCCCCACAGTGCTCATGCGAACGAGACTCTGCGCCAGTAGTGCCGCCGCCGTCAGCAGCACCAGGCACAGCGCCACCTCGCCCGCCACAATCGCCTCGCGAAACCGGATGCTCCACGCCGAAGCGGAAACCGCGCGCCCGCCCGCATGCAGCGCGCCTTCCAGCTCGCCGCGCATCAACAGGAACACCGGCGCCAGCCCCACCGCCATCCCGACCGCGGCCGCCACCCCGAACGTCGCCGCGATCACCCGCAGATCCAGGTGCGCATCCGGAATGTGCGACATCGTCCGGCGGACCGTGGCCCCCAGCAACCGCATGCTCCACACCGCTACCGGCACCGAAGCCGCGCCTCCGCACACCGAAAGCAGCAAGCCTTCCGTGATCAACTGCCGCGCGATGCGCCCGCGGCTCGCCCCCAACGCCATCCGCACGGCCACCTCGCGGCTGCGCGCCGCCCGCGCCAACACCAGGTTGGCCACATTGGCGCACGCAATCGCCAACAAGCACGCCACCGCGCCCCACAGCATCAGCAGCGGCCGTCGCACGTTGGCGTAGACTGCCCGCTCCAGCAGCTCCACGTACACCTCGCCGTAGCCGCGGCTGTCTCTCCGGAATGCATCGTCAATGGCGCCGAACCTGGCCTGCGCCTGCCGCAGCGGGATGTCCCCGCGCAGGCGCCCGACTACGGTCAGGTACGCGGCGCCGAGCCGCACGCTCTCCGGCGCGAAGGTCCGTGTGTCGATAATCCGGCTCCGCCAGATGTCGATCGGCACGTTGCGAAACTGAAACCCCGGCGGCATCACCCCGACGATCGTGAACTCGTCGCCATCCACGCGCACCACGCGGCCCAGTACGTGCGGATCCGCGTGATACCTCCGCCGCCAGTAAGTGTCGCTCAGCAGCGCGACCGGCTGCGCCCCGTGCCGGTCTTCCTCGGGCAGGAATCCGCGCCCCAGCGCCGGCGCCGCTCCGAACACGGAAAAGAAATTCGCCGAGACGCGCCCGCCTTCCAACCGCTCGGGAGCATCCCCGTCGGAGTAATTGACGACCTCGTCATCGTACGCGGCCAGGTCGGCGAACTCGCGCGACCGTTCGCGGAAATACTCGAATCGCGGATACGAGAAGGAATAGAACGTAGCCTCGCCGGGCTCTCCGCTCCACGCCATCACCAGCCGCTTCGCATCCTGGTACGGGAGCGGCCGGAGCAGCGCCGCGTCAATCACCGAATAGATCGCCGAATTCGCGCCGATTCCCAGCGCCAGCGTCGCCACGGCCGCCGCCGTGAACGCGGGCGAGTGCCGCAACTGGCGAGCCGCCAGCCGCAGGTCCGCCAGCGTGTCTTCGACCAGCCGCCACATCATAACCGCGCCGGCGTTACTTCTGCGCGCCCGCGGCCGGTGTGCTCGCCGCAGGCGCTGCCTTCTTCAGATATTTGTCGTACCAGGCGAGATACCGCTCGTAACGATCCCGAATGTAGCTCGGGCGCGTGATGCCGTGGAATTCGTTGGGGTAAATGATGAGCTGCGCGTCGATCCCCAGACTGCGCAGCGCCTGGTACATCTGCTGCCCGCCCTGGATCGGGACATTGAAATCGCGCTCCCCTCCCAGGAACATGGTCGGAGTCTTGATCCGGTCCGCATGCAGGAACGGATACGAGATCTTCACGTACGCATCCCAGCCCTGCTTCGTCCACGGCGGCCCGATTTCGTTATCGTATTGAATGATGTACTGATCGGTGCCGTAGAACGACACCGTGAATGCCGTGCCGGCGCCGGCGGTGGCCGCTTTAAACCGTGTATCCGTCGCGATCATGTAGTCCGTCAGGATGCCGCCGTAGCTCCATCCGCCCACGCCCATGTGCTCCGGATCGGCCACCCCCATCTGGATCGCGTGATTCACGCCGGCCTCCAGATCCTCCACCTCGTAGTGGCCCCAATCGGCCGCGATGGCCCTCTGGAATTTCGATCCGCGTCCGTCGCTGCCGCGATAGTTCACACGCAACACCGCATAGCCGTTCGCCGCGAACCACTGCGCCTCCTGGCTGAGCGAGTGCGCGTCCTGTCCCTTGGGACCTCCGTGGATCCGCAGCAGGAAGGGAACCTTCGTGCCCGCCTGGTAACCCACCGGATACGTGAGCAGCCCGTGAATTTCCGTGCCGTCCTTGCTCTTGAATTTCACTTCTTCCGTCCTGCCCCATTCGATCTCGGCCATCAGATTGTCATTGGCGTGCGTGAGTTGCCGAAGCGCGCCGTTGTCGAAGGCGTAAATTTCGTTGTGCTTGGTATCCCCGCCGGTCATTACCAC
>OMOG01000115.1:24114-28315 GCA_900290305.1 Candidatus Sulfopaludibacter sp. SbA4 | reverse complement strand
CCGACGTCAGCCAAGAGCTTTACAGCTTAAAGTAAGCGGCATTGGGCGCTTTCGCCTGCCAACAATACCGCTCCCCTGACGGTCACGGCTCCGATCAGAGCCGCGACCGTGAGGGAGCGGTTTTTCGTCACCCCATCCATTCCTTCACACGCTGGACCGAACCTGCCAAATCGTCGCGGATTTCGTACACCCAGAAGCGCATGATCTCCCAGCCCATGTCCCCCAGGCGGCGCGAGCGGATCTGATCGCGCCGGCACAATTCGCCGTCCCAATTCCGGTGGTAGTTTTCGCCGTCGACCTCGATATCGAGTTTCCGCTCGCCGCGGAACAGAGCGAAATCGAGCGTGTCGGGCGCTTCCTCGTATTGCGGGACGGGCCGCAGGCCGGCCGAGTGCATGGCCCTGTAGAAGACGCGCTCCCACTCGGAAACATGCTCGGGATGCGCCACCGGCGGATACTCCGGGCCAAGGCCGGTGGCCGCCATGTGCGCCTCGGCATCTTCCAAGGCCAGATCGCGCGCGTATTCCGCGAACCGGGCGAGGTAGCTGACGCCCGAATCGAGCGCGGCCTGCCGGTCGCCCACCACCACCAGCTCCGACCGCGCCCGCGTGATCGCCACGTTGAACAGGTTCAAGTGACTCTTCAAGAATCGCAGCGTGCTCTCGCCCACGCCCGCGGACACCACAGGAGAGAAGAACATCACGTCGCGCTCATCGCCCTGGAATCCGTGGACCGTATCGACCACGAACTCGAGCGACGCCAGTTGCCGCGAAAGCTCGTGGTCCTGATGCACCAGGGTGCGGATCCGGTTGGCCTGGGCGCGGAAGGGAGTGACCACGCCGATGGCGCCGTTGTATCCCCGTTCGACGATCAATGCGCGCACTTCGGCCACCACGCGTTCGGCCTCGGGCGCATTCAGCGCGCCGCCTCCCGGAGGGCGGATGACCTTGCCCTTCAGATCGACCCATCGCACGGCCGGACCGCCCGTCTCCGGACGTTTCAGGGCTTCGTGATCGGTCGCAATGCGCAGTCCCCCGCGGTAGAAATGCCGGTTGGAAAACCCGATGATGTCGCGGTGCGACCGGTGATGATCGCGCAGGTTTACCAGATCCTCGTGGCGGCACAGGCTGCGGGCGAGATCGAACAGCGAGTTCACCGAATACGCCCAGGCCGCGCGTCCTTCGGCCAATCCGTGGGCCGCCAGAATGAGGCGATCCTGTTGCGGAGCGACGGTGCTGACGTGCTTGAGTTGCAGCGGATCGCCGATGATCACGGCGCGGCGGGCGCGATAGAGAAGGGGCAGCGCGGAAGCGATATCGCACTGGCTGGCTTCATCGATCACCACCAGGTCGAAGCACGCGGGAGCGAACGGCAGCCGCCCGCGCGCGGAGAGTGACGTCACGGCCCAGCACGGAAGCAGCTTCGTGACCTTGGGAAACAGGCTGTAATAGCGGCGGAATACGCGCTTGCCGGAGCCTTCATCGTAGCGGTCGCCGCTCGAGATCATCTGCAGCAGCGAAACATATTCGCTCAGCAACTTGCGCTGTTCGGGATTCCAGCGGGCGGGCCGCAGGCGCAGCCAGCATTGCCAGAGGTCGAGCGCGTTGTGCGCGGATTCTTCGGCAATGCGGGTCAGCTCGGCGGCCAGTTGCTCGATGGGCCGCACGGAGCGCAGGCGATCGAGGGCGCGCCAGTAGGCCTGGACGAATGCCGCGGATTCCATGCGGGCCGCGAGCGTGCTTTGAAATTGCCGCCACGCGTCCAGATTGCTTTCCGACGGCGGGCCCTCGGGAGGTGCGACGCCGAGCATCCCGGCCTCCGCGAGCATCGCGCCGGCCAGTTCCGCGATGCGCTCGAAGCGGCGGCTCTTCACGGAATCCCAGAGCAGGCGCACCATCGCGGGCTGGCCGGATTCCGCGGCGGCATCCAGCGCCACGGCGAGCGTTTGCAGGTGTTCGCGAACGCGGTCCGCATCCAGCGAACCGAGCGCGGCGAATCGCGTCTGACCGAACAGGGTGCGCGCGGGTTCCGCGGCCCGCTCCAGCTCGTCGACGGCATTGCGCAGGCCCACGACCGAAGCGATCTCACGCTGCACGCAAGTGAACCGCGCGCGATCCTGCTCGTGCGCCTTGGTGAGCCAGTCGTACCGGACTGAATCGTCTGGGCTGGAGGACTCCGCGAGGCCGGCGGTGAGATGCTGCGCGATGCGCGCGTGGTGCTCTTCCTTGCCCAGGCGCAGCAGCAGCGGATGCGGTCCCAGGCCGTTCACGCGCGACTCCACCACGTCGACCGCGTGATTGTTCTTGCTCGAGAACAACACACTGCCGCCCTGCCATGCCAGGTTGGCCAGGAGCGATGTCACCACCTGCGACTTGCCGGTGCCGGGCGGGCCGGTCACTACGGTAATGGGCGCGTCGAGGCCTTGAACGACGGCTTGCCGTTGCTCGGTATTGAGCGGCAGGACTTCCAGGATGGGGCGATCTTCTGCGGGTGGAGTCTCTATGCTGTCGCCGCGCAGCCACAATCCCAACGCGGTATCCTTGACGGCGTCGTCGTCAAGCTGGGCCAGCTTGCGCAGCTCGATTTCCAGTCCGTAGGTGAATGGCGAGCGCGTCCCGGCAAACAGCACCGCGCGGTTGTAGATGCCGGACGTGGTCAGCTTGTCGAGGGGAGCGCCGGTGGAGAGCGTGTAGGGATCGAGGTCCTCGCGCCATCCCCAATCGGGCCGGCAACGCTGGAGGCGCAAAATGATTTCGTCCCACTGCGGCAGGTCGTCCTCGGCATTGGCCAGTCCCAGCTCTTCGGAAAGATGGATGGCCTCGTCGATGACGTTTCCGCTGTCGGCGGATGGCAGGCTTTTCAGGACTTCCAGGTTGAAGAGCGGGATGCCGGTGGCCGGCCCCAGCCCTTCGGTGCCACCTTCCTGTGTTTCCTCCATGGGATAGAGCAGCACCGGCTCGAGGCGCATCTCGTCTTCATTGCGCACGTATACGGAGCGGAGCCGGATGGCATAACCCAGGTAAAGCGCGAGCTGGCTCCGCTCGCGCCTCACCTTTTGCACCATTCTCTTTACCGCGCGATTGGTCTCCCACGGTTCGTCCGCATGTAGGGTGAAGGGGAGCGCATCAAGGACCACGTAGCCGGCGCCATCCGCCACGGGAAGACTGATCCCGGTGCCGCTTTCGCGCGAGAGGCACTCCAGGTAGTAGCGGCAGAGATTGGCCAGGAAGGTTCGCGGAGCCGGGGCGACGCCTGCGCCCTGCGGCCCGCGCGTCCGCGGCCACCATCGGTAAGCGTTGTCCTGAACCACTTCGCCGCCCAGCAGCGCGTGGAGCGAGGTCACCACCTGCGACCGGTCGAGCCCCAGCTCATTGGCAATCTGCTGCGCCTTCAGCCCCGGCTTTTGCGAAAGCAGTTGCCGGATGCGATCCGTCTGGCTCATAGGGAACACTACAGTATCGCAGGATGCACCAACGTGGGGCAGGCGCTTTCTGCATTTATTGTGGGGCGGGCAATCTTGCCCGCAGCCGCCTTTCAGGCGGCTTCTACGGGCCGTGGACGATTTTCGTGCCCGGCAAGCGCCGGCTGAAAGCCGGCGGCAGCCAGGATTGGCTGCCCCACAGAGCAGCAGAGCCGCAACCAAACCGGAGGGCGAGGAGCCAGAACTCAGGAGCCAGAAGCCAGAATGGCCCGGGCATAACTGTTCAGCAAGCGGCGGCCCCAGCCGCCTGAAGAAAATATTCTCAAGGAGGAAAGAAATGGAGCTACTGTAATACAATAAACGCAGAATCCCAAAGTAAGTGGCATTGGGCGCTTTCGCCTGCCAACCCGTCAATTCACCGATCCACGGCGTGCGAAGCGTGGTACGAACTCCGCACCAGCGGCCCCGACTCCACGTGCGCGAAGCCCATTTCGTACCCCGCCGCGCGGAAATCCCCAAACTCTTCGGGCGTCACGTAGCGCACGATCGGCAGGTGCCGCGGCGAAGGACGCAAATACTGGCCGAGCGTCAGAACATCCACGTGGTGCGCGCGCAGATCGCGCATCACGCCGAGCACCTCGGCCGCAGTCTCGCCCAGCCCGAGCATCAGCCCGGACTTGGTGGGCGTGCGCGGCGCCACCTGTTTGGCGTACGCCAGAACATCCAGCGACCGTTCGTAGCGCGCGCCCAGGCGCACCTGCCGGTACAGGCGCGGCACTC